>CAZWXI010000026.1:0-30413 GCA_964637845.1 uncultured Hyphomicrobiales bacterium
CCATACTCTTGGAAGTTTTCATATAAACCGCTGGACACATCTGTTTTTGACAACGTATGAAATGGTAAACCCATCAATTGCCCTTAAGAATGATGGCGGTTTAACATTTCTAAATCCGTCTAGTACTATGGCGCCGAATCCATACAGCGGTTTATTTTCAAGCAAAAAAGGCTATAAACACGATGTTTCAGCTAATATAAAATGGGGACATTATTCGGATGGCAGCCCGGCAGATGATTATATAATAGATGACCGGCGCTTAGGCAACTATTTAAAAGTTTGGGGTTCGGAGCATCATAAAACAATTTTAGGAGAAGGTCACCACAATTTGAACGGTGGTCCAATTGGTTCTTATGAGACTCATGAAATTATACCGGGCAATTTTAAAATTAATGGTCGTAATGCCGCTTTGACCAATTCCCAAATTGCTCCACTTTACAATATACTTGATGCAGCCGATGGCAATATACAGCCCGGTATAGGCGGTTCTCACCATTTTAATTCAGTATATGGAGTTACCGGTCAATATTATGATGATTCAGCGATGGACTATAAAATAAACCGTGAATTGTATGTTGCTAATTATACTGCAGGTGTGAGAGTGTTAGATTTTAAAGAATACCTAAAACCTGAAATAACTGATTTTATGAGCTACCATAATTCTCATGATTTTGACGTTAAAACCATTCACGAAAGGGCATATTTTGATTATGTGCCGACTTTGACATACAATATTCATGATAGGTATTTTTATGCGTTGCATAATGACATTGGAAGAAAAAATGAGTCAACGGATACAGAAGATTACTTCAGAGACCAATTGTTCCGTGGTCCTAATTACTATAATGGTATCATGGATGCTTTACCTGATTTACCTCAATACAGAGTTGAAATTGAAAACGATGAAAATTTCGTTTATGCAATGGGTAGAAACGGCAAACAATCGCCATGGTCACAGAATGGCGGATTTTTGATATTAAGATATTTTCGAGATGAACTTGGAGGCACAATAAGTGGATTTACAGGTGGAGTAAATAGTCCCGCTTTTAGAGAAGTCAATTTGCAAGGTGATTTTGCATTGACTCGTCATTTGATAATTGATACACATGCCGTTGTAACATTGTTGCCGGGGAAGGAATCCGAAAATGGTATATTTCAATCTACCTCAGTTACTCCAGTCGGACAATACGGCAACCGTTATATTCATGTTTACGGAACATTAAAAGTAGGCATTCCAGACGGAGATAATGATGGAACAATGATTAGCATAAAATCAGACTATATTTTTGTTCATCCCGGAGGAAAGCTGATTATATATAAAATAAGAGACAATCAGTCCGAGCCGGTTGTATTTGATAGTAGGATTTACGTTGATGGTAATGGTTTACTGGAAATACGCCAAGGTGCATATGTCGCGTTTAACAAAAAAGTTACAATTCGTGGTAAAATAGCTACTTTTGGTACGAACACCGAACCAATTACAATTGTAGGAAGTTTAAAACCTAATCAAAAAATAGCTGACTTTTCAAACTTATATGATTATCCGGTTAAAATAGTTGTTGATGGTTATAATAAAAAAAGTATTATTGAACATTTTTATAATTTAAATTATACTAGATTTATGAATTGCAACATTGACCTAATTAATGCGTATGCATATGGTTATGAAATTAGAAATTGCCATTTTATAGATTCAATCGAATCTTTATCATCTACTGATTTAGAAAAAGGATTGTCATTAGTCTTTTGTTATATGAGAAATGAAAACATATTAGGACTGGGTAAAAAGGGACGAGTTACTTTTAAAAATTGTAGTTTCAGTGATAATACTGGATTTACTACAGCCACTCATGGTAAGTTTGTTGAACATCATCTACGAAGGTCTGGACTTCTTGCTATGAATATGAATTACATCGGATTTACTAACTGTGAGTTTAATCAGCTTGAAAATGCTATTCGGTTAGAGAATGTTAATGATGCAGATATTTCCGAAAATAGCTTTGATAATTGTAAAATAGGATGCTTTATTATTTCTTCATTAACAAGATTATGTACCAATGAGTTTAATGATTGCATGGTAGCAGCAGCCTTCACATCATTATCAATGAAAAGTAATATTTTTGACAACGAAATCAATACTACTCAGACAGGTATAAAATTGGTCTATTCAGGTGACCAATGGTTGAAGGGCAATGTATTTAATTATTATACAATGGGAGTCAGCATTAGTGGTTGTTCAAAGGCTTGGTTAGCACCTTATCCAAGTCATGTATCGTGTTTATTGAACCCTCCCGGTGGGGATAAATGGTACAATCTTGGACGCAATCATTTTGAATACCCTAGCACTCCTAGTTCAGTAGATAAATTTACAATGTTAAATTACAGTTATGATATTGCTCTTGATGGAGATTGTGCAAATGTTATATTAAAATGTGGTAAAAATAATTTTGCGGAGTACTCTGAGAGACATTTATCCAATAACGGTCCGTATAAATACATTGACGTTAGTACTAATAAATTCAATCCATTACCTTACGATGTCAGATATAATTCGAGTAATTTAGGTATTTATGGTTCCCCACGAGATAAGTCCGAAAATCCATTTCTGGCCTGTCCAGAACTTTTATGGTGCCTACAAAACTGTGATTTTATGCCTTCTGAAGGTGGTGGAGTTGGTGGTGATGATGGTGAACCCTTTGAAGATGTAATGATTCGCAGACCATTAAATATTCAAGAGTTAACGTTACAGCAAATTGGCCATATTATGATGAGTCAATTCAAAATATGTTAGATACTTTATTAAGCAGTTATTCAAGAATTGAGTATGCTAAACAATCTTATTATACTGCTTGTTTAATTGATTCAAGTTATGTTACTATAGACTCTTTGATAATATCATTTGACAAGATTATCACGGATACTCGCTTTACAGAGAGAGAAAAAATAAATGCTCGGTTTTTAACAGGTTTACTTTACGAAAAAAAATACCAATTAGATTCTGCAGTATCAATGTTTAATTTGATTTACACATATAATTGCGATGCCGCTGACTCTATGATTGTAAATTGGAAACTCAAAAGGATTGAAGCAGACCTCAATTGGGACTCAACCTCAACAGATACTTTTGTCATAACAAGTTATGATTCTCTCAATGCTTTATATTTGCATAATTCTACAAAAGATTTGATGTTAGATTCACTACACTTTCACCCTAAGTCCGCTCATACTCAATATGAAACTGATAGTTATGATTTACCTTTAATTTGTAAAATTGACTATATTGCTTCAAATCCTGTTGTTACAAATTCTGATTTAAAATACACTATAAGTGAAGATTGCGATGTAATCTTAGATATTGTAAATGAAAGCGGAAAAACAGTACTTAACTTAGTTGACATATATCAAAAAGCAGGTACATATTTGACAAGAATAGATGTAAGTAAATTAAGCCCGGGGCTTTACTTCGTAATTTTAAAAGCGTGTAATCAAAAAGTTTCTTCAAAATTAATTGTTCATAAATAAATCAGATGGAAACTAAAACTACATGGGAGTCAGCAAGCATAGAAAATTTCACAAGCAATTACAAAGACATTTCTATTTGTTAGTACCCTGATGACTTTTTACACGATAGCCAACAGAAATAATAACATCAAGATTGTAAAACGTGGTGTCATACTCTTTGCCGTCAGAAGCAGTTCGTCGGAAATTCCGACATACTGAATTTTCTTCTAATTCACCTTCTTTAAAAATATTACGAATATGCTCAGTAATCGTTACTCTACTTTTTTGAAAAAGCTCTGCCAATTGTGCCTGCGTAAGCCAAACAGTTTCATCTTCTAAACGGGTTTCAATTTTTGTCTTTCCGTCTTCGGTCTGATATATTATGATATTGGTATTTTCCATAACTACAACTCGGTTTTATTAATATGCGAAATAAATTCTGCAAGCTCTTTACCAATTTCAACCAATTCGTTGTTATTGGTGCTTCTGCCCGTTGCATCGTAGCCAATGTCTTCGGCAATTGCCATAAAAATCGGGTAGTCGTCTAATGTGGTTTGCTTTGCCCAAAAGTATTTCTCGGTTAATTCTTCTTTGAGCAAATTTACTTTGTCGGTAAAAGATGTCTGGACTGTGATTTTTGAGATTCTTATGATTTCGTTGATTTCTTGCTTGTTTGCAGTTGGATTTGCTTTTTTTGCATCAACTTCTAATTTTTTAATTGCATCATTTTTTTCCTTTTCCCACTTCTCAATAGTTGCAATATAATTATTGTCGGTTTTTACCTGTTCTTTCAGTTTTGCTTTTCTGGTTGTTGATTTTTTCGGTTTGTTTTTCTTTGTGTTTTCTTAAAAATAAGACTGAGCTTTTAACTCCTGCACCTGTTGAGGCAAATGCAGTTTTGGGCATTGAAACAACTGCAACAATGCGATACATTTCTTCAATGTTGTCTCTTACATATTGCAAACTGCTGTTGGTTAAAATACCGTCTGGAATTACGATTGCTAAATAACCGTGTTCTTTTAAGAATTTATGACATTGCTCCAAAAATAATACTTCGGTGCTTTGGCTGTCTCGTGGTTTTTGCTTTTTTGTAACTTCGGCTTTAATGTCCAACCAGTCAATTTCTTTTGTCCCCAAAGAGTATAAACTCAAATATGCCTTTTCAGAAAGCTTTATAGAACTGCCAAATGGCGGATTGGTTATGATAAAATCAAAAGTACCATACTGAAATTCTTTATTTCTTGAATGTTTTTGCATTTCTGCATCGCTTAATAAACCATCAGCAGAAATTACATTAGTATGTCCGTCATCATGAATAATCATATTCATTTTAGCGGTTCGGGCAATTTGTTCGTTTATTTCAATGCCAAATAAATTTTTCTCGGCAAAGTTGTGCCAATGCCTGAAATGCTCGATAGTTCCTTCGTCGTAAAAATCATTTGCCCGCTGACGAACTTTATCGAGAGCATATAGTAGAAATCCACCACTACCGCAAGATGTATCTAATACTCTTGATTTGTGGTCTATGGGCAAACTGTCAACAATGAATTTTACAATTGGTCGTGGCGTAAAGTATTGTCCAAAGTCGCCACGGAAATAACTGCCCATAAAAGTTTCAAAGGCTTTGCCTTTACTATCAAGGTCAGTTTTGTTAAGGTTTATCCGTTGGAAATACTTTACAATGGTTTGTGTTTCACTGGCTGTTAGTGTGATGTCATCTTTGAAAACTTCGGGGTCCTTTTTTCTACCTTCTTCGTAAAGTGCTTTAATGCGTTTTAGCAAATCTTCGGGGGCTTCCTCGTGGAAAATCTGGAACACGTAAGGTTCACCGATTTTTCTTGGATGTTTTTCATCCCATATTTTACAGAAAATCAGTTTGTCCAATTCGTCAAATTCAACACTTGGATTTCGTTGTCCACCTCCCCAAAGTGCTTGATGAGATTGGATAAATATCTTTGTTAATTCACTTTCAGTTACTACTTGCAACTCAAAAAATTTTTGACCGTATTCCTGTTCCGGCTCTTCAACCTTACCTGTTTCAGTTTGCGAAATACCACCTTTTACATATCTGTAAGGCGCAAGTTTGCTAACTCCATATTGAGGAATATCCGGGATTTCAATTCTATGAACTGGTTTCCCCTTAACCACTTCATAATATTGATTTTTAATTCTTGAAGTTACCCAAACATATTTTGCTTGAACATTTCCACTGTTTGCATAACTATATGCTTGTTCTACTGCAATATTAAATTGTTGGTATGTAATTTCTTCCTTTTTACATTCGATAAGAATATAAGGAGTTTCGCATTCATCATCATTGTAAACAATAATATCTGCTTGCTTTGTTTCAGAGCCCATTTGAACAGAAATAAATTGCTTTATTCTCTCAACAGGATAGCCGTAAATCAAAACCAATTGCAAAAATGTGTCAGTCTGAACTTTTTCTTCAGGATTATTATAATTACGTTTTTTATTCTGATGAATATATGTTATAAAATTCCGGCCTTCATCAAACTGAATAAGCCCTTTTTCTATTGCTTTGTCTATTAAATTCATAATATTTTTTCATACGTCATTTAATTTTTTTCTAACTATTTTGCATGCTAAGTATTATTTCATAACTCACCCCAATTCGAATGTGGTGGTTCCGAATATTTTTTGGAGTTCGATGAGTGGCTCGCCGCGGGTGTACATACGGCAAGTCGCGAAGACTTTTTTCATTTCGTATTTATCAGCTAAATCGAGTGCGTAAGGGTTTGCTTCGGGAGCATCGAGGTAGAGCAGTTCGTCCACGGCTTTGTTAGCAAGTGCTTTGTAAAGTTGGTCGGCTATCATGAAGTTATCTGCAAAGAGAGGACCGATTTTGAATCCTTTGCGGCAAGAACGTATTACGCCGTATCCTTTGACGGCGTTTTCGTCGTAATAAACGAATGAATGTGAGTTTATCATTTCGAGCCATCCCCTCAAGAAGCTCTCTCTACCGACGGGAAAGCAGCGTTGGTCATATTGCGAGATTTCGTCGAATTCGATTATTTTGGCAGGTACAACGTTTGAATCATAGAAATAGCTCCCGCCGATGCCTTCGAAACGAATATTTTTGTATGCTTCATGGAAACCGAGCCTTTTGTAATTTTCTACCCGAGCCGTAACGCCATCAATTCCGATATTAACATCTTTCAGATACTTGAGTGCGGCAAGTCCCAATTGAGTGCCAACAATTGTTCCGCGATAATCACTGTCAACTATGTAAAACCCGATAAATCCGAATTCCGAATTGTATTTGACAGCAGAAATCGAACCGACAACGCGCCCGTCATACTCGGCAAGCAGGAACCCATCAGGGTCGGTGTTGTAGAATGCTAAACCGTCAGTAAGCCCGGGATTCCATCCTTCTTTATATGCTAAATACATAGCAATTTCGATTTCGGGTAAGTCCATTTTTCGAATAATGCAACCCATGATTACCTCAATTTTTCTTAAAAATTTCTTTTTTCAAATTATCAAATTCATCGAAAGCAAATTTTTTCGACATCGTCAGCGATGTAAAAATAGTTATCGCTGTACCTGCAAAGATAGTAATAATTATTATAATCTGGTATTTAATGGCGTGCATCGGACTACTTCCACTCAAAATTTGACCCGTCATCATACCGGGTAACCATATAAGTCCGATTACAGCAGTTGACGCGATTACGGGATTGAATGCTTCGCGGTATGCTCCTGTATTGAATTGCATGAGTGCTTCGTGGAGTGTGGCGCCGCATAACAAATCGTATTTGAGGCTTTCGATATTGGCTTTAATTTGATTGAAATAACTTCTGATACCGATAATTGAAGCATTTAATGTGTTACCGATTATCATACCCATCAGCGGTATAAGGTATCTTGCTTCGAAAATGTGTGACGTGCCGATTACTATGAAAGCAAAGAGTAAGCCGTTTATCAATACATTTGTAGATATCCCGGTCAGTATAGGTATGAAAATGAAATCAAATTTCAAATCCGCGCGTTTGCTGACCGTAATTGCAGCTGCCACAACCATAATTAACACCCATGCTAAATTGACAAGGGATGAGTTTAAATCAAATATGAACTCGAGATATAATCCCACAAGCATCAACTGAACCATCATGCGCCCGAATGCTAATAAAGTATCGCGCACTAAGCCCGTTCTGTAATACGAAAAGAGGTATATTGGAATAAGGATAATTAGAGAGCCGATGAATAGTACGTGCCAAGATATATCGTTTCCGTTCATTCGGTATCTCCCAGAGTGATTATATTACTGCAAACAGTTGTCAGTTTACTGTCATGGCTCGATAGAATGATAATCTTGTTTTTAAGCTCTGAAATTATATTTGCTACCATATCTTTGGAAAAATCATCTAAACCCGAAGTGGGTTCATCATAAATCAAAACAGACTTGTCGGCAAGTAATGTAATTACAATAGCTACTCGCTGTTTTTCGCCGCCCGATATATCCGAATAACCTGAATACAGAATATCGCGAGGCAAACCAAGTCTTTTCAACATATCCAATATGCTATGTTCGGACGGGATTTGAGATTTGTTAGCTTTGAATTCAAACTTTTGTAGAATTACATCTTTTACAACTCCTTTGCCTATAGTATTTACATTTTGGGGGACATATCCCGTCATTTTTCGGAGCGTTTTGAAATCAGATGGGCTTGCGTTTTTTGCATTGAACTCGATGCTACCCTTTTCGGGGAAGTCGAAACCGAACAAAATGTTTATCAAAGTAGTTTTCCCTGCCCCGGAGCGTCCGTTAATCGCTGTGATTGTGCCTCTGACGAATTTAGCATCTAATCCGTTGAAAAGTTCACGATTGCCATAACTTTTAAAAAGTCCTCGTAGTTCAATACTATTCATACTAAGCAAAGTAAGCAAAAATGAATTTAGTTCAAAGCAGTTTTTTATTTGTTTTTTTTCTTATTTTTAAATTTATCTAATAATGAAAATTCCAAAAGTATTAAAAGGGGAAGAAAATGAAAAAAATAGGTATAATTTATGGTAATGAGAAGTCTTTTCCGCAGGAATTGATTGAAAGAATTAACAACAAAACCGCGAAAGACACAGCTGAAGCAATATCAATTGATGTAGTTAAGAATTTGGACACGTCGGATTACGACGTCATCTTCGACAGAATATCCTATAAAATTCCTTTTTATAATTCGTACTTGAAATTGGCTTTGCTTGATGGTACAAAAATTGTCAATAATCCTTTTTGGAATTGTGCCGACAACAATATATTCCAATCGGCGATGGCGACCAAAGTCGGCCTCCCGACACCTAGGACCGTAGTTCTGCCAAGCAAGGAATTGCCATATGAAACAAACCATGACACTTTCCACAATTTAAAATATCCTCTTAGTTGGGATGAAGTTTTCGATTACATAAAATTTCCCGCATTTCTGAAACCGAATTTTGGTCATGCAACTACAACTACATTCAAAGTGTATAATCAGAAAGAGTTTTTCTCTGCATACGACTTGACAGGAAAAACTACAATGGTACTGCAAGAAGTGATGCAATTTGATAACTACTACAAATGTTATATCATTGCTCGTAAAGACATCTTAATTTTGGGCTACGACCCCGGCAAACCATTACATATGCGTTTTAACAGAGAATTACTCGACAGGAAATCGCATGTTTATAAACTACTGACTCCTATATGCGAAAAAGTGGAAAAATTATTCGGATTTGATTTCAACTCAATTGATTTCGGAATAATCAACGGCATACCTTACGCTATTGATTTGGTAAATCCTACTCCTTTGGCTGATAAAGAGTATATCGGTAACGACAATTTTGAATGGCTTATCGAGCATACTACCGATTATTTACTTACCCTTCAAGCCAACAAAAAGCCGCAGAGCAAAGATTTTACTCTGATGAACTTGATTTTCGGTAATTCGAATAAATCAACGAAAATCTCCAAGCCAAAAATAACTTCAGAACAAATAACAGAAACTGATGCTCCCAAAAAAAGAGGGCGCCCCAAAAAGAACCCCTGATTTTAGTTGACTTTTTCTACGAGGCGTCGAATGATTTCATTCGCCGAGACACCATCGGATTCTGCATTGAAGTTAGTTACTATCCTGTGGCGCATGACGGGCAACGCAGAAGCTTTCACATCATCAATATCCGGTGTGTATTTCCCTAAAATTGCCGCTCTCGATTTAGCACCGAGAATTAAGTATTGCGATGCTCTCGGACCTGCACCGTAGCTGATAAAGTCTTTAATGAAGTCAATTTGCGATTCCTCGGGGCGCGTGGAAGTTACAAGTTTGACTGCAAACTTAATTACATTATCGGCTACGGGAACTTTACGTACCAAATCCTGAAATTCGATTATTTGCTCAGCATTCAAGATTTTGCTTACGATAGGTTTATGTTCGGCTGTTGTTGAACGAACAATTTCAATTTCTTCATCGAAATTGGGGTAATCCAGCCAAATATTAAACATAAATCTATCAAGTTGTGCCTCAGGTAGTGGGTATGTTCCTTCTTGCTCGATAGGGTTTTGCGTTGCTAAAACGAAAAACGGTTCATCTAATTTATAAGTCGTACCTGCCGCAGTGACAGCATGCTCTTCCATAGCTTCGAGTAAAGCTGATTGCGTTTTGGGAGGTGTACGGTTGATTTCGTCAGCCAGAACTATATTGGCAAAGATTGGACCTTTAACAAAGCGGAATACTTTTTGCCCAGTGGTCAAGTTATCTTCAATAATTTCGGTGCCACTGATGTCCCCCGGCATCAAATCTGGAGTAAACTGAATACGGGAAAATTTCAAGTCCATTGCCCTTGATAGAGTACGAATCAGCAAAGTTTTGGCTAATCCAGGTACACCGATAAGCAAGACATGCCCACGGGCGAAAAGCGATATAATTAATTGTTCAACTATTGTATGTTGCCCGATGATTACTTTTCCGATTTCACTTTTGACGTCCTTTATCGTAGCGGACAACTTCTCGAGTAATTCTTTGTCAGATATATTAGAAGCCATAGAACCCTTAGTTTGTTACATGCAAAAAAATAGTGACGAATCAGAATCATGTTCATTTACACGTCAATTTATAAAGTTTCAAGCAATTTTTACTCTAAAAATGTTAATTTTGCTGTTTATATTGCTAAACAAATACAAAATAATGCTTCAGATTATTCAGTATCAGAAAAGTGGACTAATATCAGTCGAGGAACTTCCCGCCCCCAGATGTCCGGACAATGGAGTGCTAGTTCATAATCTTTATTCCTTGATTAGCACAGGTACGGAAAAAGCAACTATTGCCAAAGCAAAAAGCTCACTTTTCAAAAGAGCCCGACGACAACCCGAAGACGTTAAGTTGGTTCTCGATTTCATAAGAAAAGAAGGAATCATCTCGACCTATAAACGAATAAAGAACACGCTCGAATCCTATAAACCACTTGGCTACAGCTCGGCAGGAGAAGTAATCGAAAGCCAATGCCCTGAATTTCAACCCGGTGACTTAGTAGCTTGTGCAGGTGCAGGCATTGCCAATCATGCTGAAATTATCGCTGTTCCCAAGAATTTAACCGTAAAACTGCCTGACGGAGTAACGCCCCAACAGGCTTGCTTTGCTACTTTGGGAGCTATTGCCATGCAGGGAATTCGCCAAGCCTCACCAAATGTTGGTGAGTATGTTGCCGTAATCGGATTGGGCTTATTGGGTAACCTTACAATTCAGATTCTAAAGGCGGCGGGATGTCATGTGGCAGGCATTGATATTGACAGTAGATTATTTGCTACTGCCAAAAGCTGCGGTTGTGATAAAACTTATTTTTCGGACTTTTCCTCAGTACCGGAGTTAATGGAGTTCACTCGTGGGATGGGCTTCGATGCCGCGATTATAACGGCGGGAACATCATCGAATGTACCAGTAGAACTTTCCATGGAAATTACTCGCAAAAAGGGGAAAGTAGTTGTAGTAGGTGCCGTGGGAATGAATATCCCGAGAACACATTTTTACTTAAAAGAAATTGATTTAAAGATTTCTTCAAGCTATGGACCCGGTAGATACGACCCCGATTACGAGACAAAAGGCATAGATTATCCTTATGCTTACGTAAGATGGACTGAGAACAGAAACATGCAGTCTGTGCTTGATTTGATTGCAATGGGTAAAATTGCTGTCGAAAAACTAACTTCGCATGTGTTTGATGTGGAGGATGCTGCTGATGCATACGCTCTAATTACAGATGAAAAGAAGGAGAGTTATTCGGGCATCATATTGAAATATAAAACGAAATCGAACGAAATAGCCAAAACTATTCGCATGACTCCGCCCGTTAAAAACTCTAATCCTGCCGTTGGATTCATTGGCCTCGGTACCTTTGCTCAAAATTATCTGCTCCCACCGCTGAAGTCGGCAAATGTAAGAATGACCGGAGTGGCATCGAGCACCCCCGTAAATGCGAAGAATGCAGCGGAGCGAAACGGATTTGCATTTTGTACTACTGATGGCAACGAAATAATCAACGATAAGGATGTTGATGTTATATTCTGTGCGACGCGTCACGACAGTCACGCCAAATTTGTCATTAACGCACTAAAAGCTCGGAAGCCGATTTTTGTCGAGAAACCTTTGGCAGTCAATTATAATGAGTTGAAAGAGATAATTGAAACATATGAGGAATATTACACACCTTTCATGGTCGGGTTTAACAGGAGATTTTCAAGAACTTTCAAAGAAATAAGGCAATTCATCGAGGGCAGAAATTATCCTATTGTTATACATTATAGAGTCAATGCGGGATTTATTCCCAAAACTCATTGGGTTCAATCCGAAGAACAAGGCGGGAGAATTATCGGTGAGGTCTGTCATTTCATTGATTGCATGGTTTTTCTGACGGATTCGTTGCCAAAACAAGTTTACGCAAGAAGCGTATCGGGTGACAACGTATCGGAAGCGCACCACGATAATGTTGTCATCACAATAACTTTTACCGATGGCAGTTTGGGCAACATCATTTATACAGCAAATGGTGGACAAAAAATGCCTAAAGAATATTGCGAAGTTTTTGCCTCCGATAAGAGTTATGTAATGGATAATTTCGAAAAAATCACTATATTCGACAAATCCACCGCAAAGACAATTGAAACAGGCGGGACAAAAGGTATTAACGAGGAGGTTGGAGCATTCCTCGATGCTGTAAAATCGGGCAGTAGTTTCTTAATATCGCCCGATGAACTATTTGCTGTGACAGAGGCGACTTTTGCTGCAGTTGAATCGTTGAAAAGTGGGACCCCGATTAATCTAAAATATCTATGGAGAAAGGTCTGAGAAAATGAGAAAAGCATACATTGTGGAAATTTTTATTTTATTGATGCAACTAACAGCGGTATCGGCTTATCAACCACTTAGCAAAGCCAATTTGGAAGAACTTGTACCGTCGAGCACTCGAATTGTAACCGATTTATCAGGGAATTGGGAACGCTCCTTCAACGAAACCGATTGGACGGGGGTGCAATTGCCAGCTTCTGAGTCATCAGGAAAGCAGATTATTTATCGAAGAGTTGTAATGTTGCCCGAAAAATTATCCGAGAATTATACTTGGCAGTTGTATTTTTTGGGCATTGACCATCAAATAGAAGTCTATTGGAATGAACAATTCATTGGCGGGTATTTCAGCGGACTGGTGCCGTTTAAAGTGAAGATACCCGAGCGTGTTCTCCGCGGCGGCGGCAACAGCGTAAAAGTCGTAATTTCGCCCGCAAAAAGCACAACCCGCATAATCCGTACTCAGCACTTATTCGCTCGCAAGATTTACACGGGTGTTATAAGAGAAATTTTGCTATGTGGTACCCCGCATATTTGGGTTTCCGACGTTGGACTTAAGACAAATTTCAATAGCGATATGAGTGAGGCAAACCTTACTTTTAATATAAATGTGTCAGCAGGCAATTTAAAATTTCTTGCTTTATCTAAGAAGATCGATGATACTTTAGGTATCATAAGCCGGAATAAGGAAGAATATTCGTTAGATGTTAAAGTTAAATCCCGCGACGGGAACCTTCTTCTGAATTCACCCGCGAAGACTTTTACTATCGAAAGCGAGAGAACAGCAATAGTACCGATATCAATTGGTGTTTCAAACCCTATTGCATGGCAACCCGATAATCCCTATCTGTATTCAGCGGAAATAACAGTTTACAAAGGGGGCAACAAAATTGACGACTTCAATATAAACTTTGGAATAAAAGAACTGACAATTGTCAAAGATGATTCGAAACCTCAGATTTTGCTCAACCGTAAGCCATTCCAAATCAAAGGTGTAGGATACGTAGAAGATTTAGCGGATGCAGGACAAACTTTATACCATCAAAGCTTTGAGAGTGACATAGAGCTTATGAAGTTGCTCGGAGCAAATTTCATTCGTGTGCGTTATTCGGCACCGCACCCTTTGCTTGTGAACTTATGCGACCGTTACGGAATATTAATGTCGATAGATTTACCGATTTACGATACTCCTTCGCCGATTTTGCAAATGGACGAAATTCAAATTTACATTCAAAATATTGCACGCCAATATATGAATATTTACGATAATCACGCTTGCATTGCCACATGGATAATTTCTGACGGCGTACCCGAAAATAATAACAGAGGTAGTGAGTTTTATAAAAAAATACTTGATATACTCAAAAAAAGCTCAAATAAATTAATTGCCAAAATTATTCCCTTTGGATTCTCCAGTATAAACGCCGAAGGTTTTGATATTATAGGTATTCGTGATGTGCGGAAGAAGAACAATTTGGCTGAGATTTCCGAAGAGTTTTCTCACTTAAAAAGCAATGCCGGCGGACTTCCCGTATTCATGTGCTACGGTTCACTTATACAGCCGTTTAACCATAACGGTTACAGCGACCCGCTCTCGATAGAAGCTCAGTCTTTCAAGATTCTCAATTCATTTAAAATCGTAAACAACTTCAACGGTAGCGGAAGTATAATAGGAAATTTTAACGATTATTTACAACATAATCCCATCCTGACAATAAATGGAGACGACCCCTACCTAAATACTGCGGGTTTGGTTGACCGCAACCGAAACCAGCGTTTGACCTTCAACACGGTTCAATCGCTGTTTAACGATGAAAAAGAACCACTTTTGAATGCAGGCAGTCATAGAGAGTCTACGCCGATTTCATTTATTGCAGTCGGCTTGATTTTGGGCATAATCATTATATTCCAAATCAATAGGTTCAGACGATTCCGTGAATACATGCTCCGAGCCTTGTTGCGACCGTATAACTTCTATTCCGATATACGCGACCAACGCATTATATCTTCGTTGCAAACTGTCTTGTTAGGAGTTATTGTGTCATTGACAGTTGGTATCTACTTAGCGTCAATATTATATTATTTCAAAGATAGCTTTGTGATGCAATATGTCCTGATGTTACTTGTACCGAGCAAATCTTTGCAGGTGCTTTTGTATAAATTAATTTGGATGCCAGAAATTACATTTCTAATCATTTCAATTTTTAGTATGATTTTTGCATTCATGACGGCAATCATTATCAAACTTTTTGCGTCGTTTTTTAGAGCACGCATATATTTCAATGATTGTACGGTTCTGTCATTTTGGGCAGCACTACCTGCCTTATTGCTGTTGCCGCTGTCTATCGTATTGATTCGCTTACTCGATATGTCGCCGTCATCTGTTTGGATTTATTTATGCTTGTACGCATTGACGAGCATATGGACGATAGCTCGTCTTTTACGTTCCGCGGCAATTTTGTTTGACGTACCAACGTCGAGAGTCTATTTTGTAGGCTTGGTTCTTGTTATTGTATGCTTAGGTGTTCCATTAATATTTTATCAAATTAACAACTCCATACTTGCATATGCACAGTATTTTATCCAAATCTTTTTGTGAGTGAGCCAATGTCGGTAATATACGAGACGAATTTTAAAGGGCTATGCCTCCAAAGACGTGGAAAAGTAAGAGACCTTTATGATTTGGGCGA
This sequence comes from uncultured Hyphomicrobiales bacterium, assembly GCA_964637845.1. Classification (GTDB taxonomy): domain Bacteria; phylum Bacteroidota; class Ignavibacteria; order Kapaibacteriales; family UBA2268; genus PGYU01. The sequence goes on from CAZWXI010000026.1 coordinate 15,515, forward strand.
TAAACTGTTGATTGTTGCAACCGATAGAATATCGGCTTTTGATGTAATTATGCGTCAGCCCGTCCCTAATAAAGGCAAGATACTAAGCCAAATTTCGAAATTTTGGTTCGAGAAAACCGCACATATTATACCTAATCATTTAATTAGCACGAAGTTAGAAGATTATCCCGACATTTTACTTTTATACAAAAATTCGCTGAAATCACGCTCAATGCTTGTAACTAAAGCCACACCATTCCCTATTGAATGCGTCGTTAGGGGCTATCTTGCCGGTTCGGGTTGGAAAGAATACTTGCAAAATCGTACTGTGTGTGGGATTTCTTTGCCCGAAGGATTGGAACAATACGGAATACTGCCTGAACCCATATTCACCCCAGCTACAAAAGCCGAACATGGGCACGACGAAAACATAACGTTTGACCGAACAGTCGGAATTATCGGGCACGACGATGCCGCTTTTCTTAAAAGCATATCAATCAAATTATATCAATTCGCTCACGATTATCTTTTTGAGCGTGGAATAATTCTTGCTGATACAAAATTTGAATTCGGAAGAACCGATACGGGTGAAATTATTTTGATTGATGAAGTATTAACGCCGGATTCGTCGAGATTTTGGCTAAAAGAAAACTGGGCCCCCGGCAAAGAACAATATAATTTCGATAAACAAATCTTGCGTGATCACCTCGAATCAATAGCATGGGATAAAACGCCACCTCCTCCGGAACTTCCGGAGGAAATTCTTTACTTTACTTTGGAAAAATACATACAAGCATATGAATTAATCACAGAGAAACCTTGGTCAGCCGATTAACATGAAACTTAAATCACGTTACTTTGATAAACCACAGATAAATACATTCGACTGGAAATTATTTCTGCCGGTTTTAGGTTTATTGATATTAGGATTGGTTTCGATTTTAAGTACAACGACTGATACCAATGCACAGTCATTCTTCTACCGGCAATTGACTGCTATCGGATTAGGCTTGGCAGGTATGCTGATAATATTTTTTCTTCCAAAAAATTTTATTAATACTATTTCACCCTTCGTTTATGTTGCCAGTATTGTGATGCTTGTTATTGTATATATTTTCGGTACGGAAATATACGGTACGAGAGGTTGGTTACGTCTTGGCGGTTTGTCGTTTCAGCCTGCTGAATTTGCCAAACTGGGTTTATTGCTTGCTTTAGCAAAGTTTGTCTCGTCTAAAGGGGTTGATGTTGCCAATATTCGCGGAAGCGGTATCTCACTTTTACTTACAATTGTTCCTGCGGTACTGATTTATATCCAACCCGACCACGGTACAGCTACGGTTTTTGCAGCGATTTTAGTCGGGGTACTATATTGGAGCGGATTTAATCTTTTTGTGCTGTTCTTAGTTGCTGCATTACCGGTATTAGTATTGCTTGCCTTGAAGGGCTTTGTATTTTATATAATCGGAGCGTTGTTAGCTTCAATAATTGCAATTTTACTCAACCGACGTATTATGACGTTAATAACGACGTTTGTGATTTTTGTCTCCATCGGCTTTTTGGCACCCATTATTTACAACAACTTACATGACCACCAAAAAGCTCGTATAGAAACATTTCTGAACCCCGGACAGGACCCGAGAGGTACGGGCTATAATGTTATTCAGTCGAAAATGGCTGTCGGTAGTGGCGGTATTACAGGCAAAGGATACAAGCAAGGCACGCAGACACAACTAAGATATATCCCTATGCAAAGAACTGACTTCATTTTCTCAGTGCCTACGGAGGAATTCGGTTTTATTGGTGGCAGTATTGTGCTTGTATTATTTGTATGGATGTTGCTAAGATTAATTTCATTAGCGTCTATGCTGGATAAATTCTCGGGAATTGTTGCTGCGGGAGCCGCAGTGATGATACTATATCACTGTACAATCAACATTGGAATGGTAATCGGCATCATTCCCGTAATGGGTATCCCTTTACCGTTTATGAGCTACGCTGGGAGTTCAATGATTGTCAATTTAGCACTAATCGGCATCCTACTAAATGCATATCGCAATAACAAATTGAAGCGTGCAGTTCAGTAGCTTATCATAATTTATTGTATTAAACGTATCTTTATTTTTAAAAGTAATAATTTGAATAGGAAAATTTATGACACAAGTTCACGTAGAAAATTTTGATAAATATTCAATCCTTTCAGCCGAAGGTCATTTTACAGGTGGTGAAGAAACCGACTTACTCGTAGCATCTATCGAAAATAACGGCATTAAGCCCGGAAAAAGCATGATTGTGAATTTCCAAAATGTTCAATATCTTAGCTCGATAGTAATCGGACTATTGGTGAAATGGCACGTAAAATTCAGTGAATCGGGTACCAAAATCATATTTTGTTGTCTCAATAAGACGCTCAAAGATGTCCTAACAATGACGAAAGTATCATCGTTCTTGGATATAACCGATGACATCGAGTCAGCAGTAGCTATTATCTCAAAATCTTAACGATTTTTTTACAGAAAATTAACAAACCGATAAAATTTTTTATCGGTTTTTGTACTTATTATTTTATTAATTGAAAACTTTTTAATAAATTACTTTACGATTTTTGTAAATTTACAAACAGGAGTTTATATGTCAGCATTACTTTTGAATATTCACAGAAAAAATCCCGAAGCCACTAAGATTAACAAGGTCGTAAGTGCTTTGAGAGATGGTGCCGTAATTTTGTATCCTACCGACACTCAATTTACCCTGGGATGTGCACTCTCGCACAAGGAAGCTATCTCAAGATTGCGTTCCATTCGTAAACTTCCTGAAACCCAATCGCTGACTTTTCTTTGCGACTCGCTTTCCAACGTATCGGAATTTGCTAAAGTATCCGACGAAGCATACAAATTGATTAAACGACTAATACCAGGACCATATACTTTCATTTTGCCTGCATCAAAATTAGTCCCAAAGTTTGCACAAAACCCGAAACGCTCTACAGCAGGCATCAGAGTACCAGAAAATATCTTATCACAAGCATTGTTGAAAACTCTCGAATCGCCCATTATCTCGATTTCAGCCAAATTACCCGACAGAATTTTGGGACACGACCCCGATGAGATTATTCAAGTGTTTTCGAATTTAGTTGACATTGCCGTAAGCTCGGACGAATATGAGTTCACCGGAGAATCTACCGTAATTGATTTAACAAGCAATTCGTTCGAAGTCATTCGCGAAGGGGCAGGTATGTCAAAACTTAAAGATTTCTTACTGTAATTATGTCCAACAATTCGAGAAAATTTTGAGTAAAGACAAAATTCCTGTGACTTCTGCAATAAGATTACTCAGAAGTTATAATGCGGTGTTTGCAACCCATGAATACGAACACAAAGAAAAAGGAGGCACTCATCAAACTGCTCTCGAACTTGGCATTAGCGAACATGAAGTTGTCAAAACATTAATTCTCGATGCCAATGGTGAAATAATTTGTATGCTCATGCATGGCGACAAGGAAGTATCTCTCAAAGAACTTGCTCGGATTATCGAGGTGAAAAAAATCGAACCATGCTCAGAGAATCTTGCAATGAGTGCAACGGGATATCAATTCGGTGGCACAAGTCCATTCGGAACAAAAAAGCAATTACCCGTTTATGCACAAGCAACTATATTCGAACTCGAACGTATATATATTAACGGCGGAAAAAGGGGCTTAATTCTCGAAATAAGCCCCAATATCGTTAAGAACATTTTGAATCCCGAATTAGTTGATGTAGCAATTTAAATTTTATAAATATGAAAAAATTACTCTTCATTTTTTTGTTGGCAATAACATTCAAACAAAATGTACTGTCTGCCGAGCAACCGCTTGCCGCATTCAAAATTGATAGCTTGTGGCATATTATCGATGAAACCGGCAGCCCATTACTTAATCCGCTTAAAATCAGACAAGTCCACGACTATTCCGAGGGCTTTTATACGATTTTGTTCGATTATGAAGGCAAAGCAAGATGGGCATTCATGGATGATTTTGGTAATATCGGCATGCCAGAATGTCATTTTATCCGAAACTTCTCCGAGGGCAGGGCAATGTTGATTCACGTACTTGATACTGCAAGACAGTTACGTATGTACGGCTATATTGACCGTACTGGCACGGAAGTTATTCGCTCGGTTTTTCTTGATGCTCTCGATTTTCGTGAAGGAAAAGCTTGGGTTATGAACCGAAATTCTCGTGGCTATATTGATACAAACGGAGTATTTGTAATTAAACTTGACGGCGAGAAGTTCGGCAATGTTTTCAGCGAAGGTCTTGCAGGTGTTATCAATGAAGAGTCTCTATATGGCTTCATTGATGAGCAGGGGAAGATCGCAATTGATTATAGTTATGACGAAGTTGGTGAATTCTCCGAAGATTTGGTAAGAGTAAATGCACTTGGCCTATGGGGGTTTATTGATAGAACGGGTAAAATCGTAATTGATGTGCGATATGACTTTGCTCTCGATTTCAGTTACGGGCATGCTTTCGTAGGCAGAGCCGTTGACAGCTACGACAATCCCTTATGGGGCATCGTGAATAAAGCCAATATCACGACGGTGGACTTTACATACGAAGACGTTCGGAATTTTACCGAAGGGAAAGCCGCAGTAAAGTATAACAATAAGTGGAGATTTATTAACTTTTTCGGTGAAAAAATCATCGAACGAGAATTCGATGCCGCAGAGCAATTCAGGAACGGACTGGCTTGGGCTGTTGACCGTGAAACCAAAGAACAAGGATGGATAACGCCCGACGGCAATTTCCTAATTCGCATTCCCGAAGAAGCAACAAGCATAATTGACTTACGCTTGAATAAGCAAGTAAAATAAATTATTTTTTGCGCTTTCCGCCTCCGGGAGGACGTTTTTTTTGTTGGTGGTTTTGCTCACTTTTTTGTGTTGTTTTGGCACCCGGCAAAGTTCGCCCTTGCGCTTCCGCCATTTCCTGCGCTTCTCTCATCTTCTTTTGTAACCACGATTCCTTCTTCGGTGCTTTTTTGAGCGATTCTAATGTCGGGCGACTTTTCGAGAATTTATTCAGATATACCTGTTGACCAATGCTCAACAAATTAAACATGAAATAGTATAAATTCAAACCCGATGGAAAGTAAGAAAACATGAAAGTAAACATTACCGGCAGCACATAAATCATGCTTTTTTGGCGTGGGTCGGTAATCGTGAGCTTTTGTTGGAAAAACATGGTTATACCCATAAGAAGAGCCAGACCCGAAATATGCGATAATCCGATTATCGGGTACCCCCAGTCAATGATTTTGTCATGAACGGATAAATCTGTTATCCACCAGAAAAAATGTGCCTGACGCAAATCAATTGATGAACGTAACAACTGCCATAGAGCAAATAAAATCGGCATTTGCAGTAACATCGGCAGGCATCCGCCTACGGGATTTACTCCGTATTCAGAGTATAATTTCATTATTTCCTGCTGTTGTTTTGTATTGTCGTCCTTATGTTTCTCGCGAATTTTATTCATTTCCGGAGCCAGCAACTGCATCTTTTGCGCTGATCTCATTTGAGTTATTGACAGCGGATGAAGCAAAATTTTCATAATTATGGCAAAAATGATTATAGATATACCGTAATTGGGCACATAATTATGAATGAATTTGAGTATTGGAAGCATGAAATACTCGCCGATTTGGCGTATCCCGTATTTCCATCCCAAATTGACCATTGCTTGAAGTTTATACTCTTTGAGTCCGTCGTATTCTAAGGGACCGACATAATAAATGAATGAACGAGTGGAGTTCTTCGAATCAAACGGTACTCTCAGAGAAACTGTATAGCGCTCGATGATACCATTATCTTTGATTTTTTTCATTCTACCACTCAAGTCGGCTGTACCATCAAAACCTTGCCATGGTTGAGGAATTATTGCAAAACCAAAGTATTTGGTTTTCATACCGATGAAGTCAATAATCCCTGTCTCTTTTGTTTCAAATATCTCATTTTCTTTGTCTGCGTTGAGTTCAGCTACGTTTCCATTTAATTGAGCAAGTGCATGGGCATCAGTTGATTCATCAACGGAATTATACTCCTGATAGCGAATACCGTCTTCCCATACTAGATTGTAACCGCGATTCGGAGGAATAATTTCATTCATGCCAAGCATTTTTATGTCTTGCTCGATGATATATTTATCACCGAAAAACTTATAGGTTCGAACTATCTTGCTATTGGGCGATATTGCAATTTCCAAACTGAACTCAGCGGATTCATCACCCGTGAGAGTAATCGTGTGATTATCCAAACCTACAACATCAAAATATAAATCCCGCGAATCAATCCGGATACCTTCGTAAGTTACAAATGTCAGAAATAACTCGCCTCTGTCATTCCAAATTAACTGACTCAGTGCGCCGTCCCATTTTGTGTAATTTTTAAGTCTCCAATATCTGAGGGCACCGCCTTTGGTAGAAATCTGAGCAAACACCAAATCATTTTCAATCGTGATGAATTGCTCTGCACCTTGCGAAAACGGAGCGAAAAAACTTCCGAATTTTTTTTGAGGCTCTGTCGAATCACCAGTTTCCGAGAGCTCAGGCGATTCGAGCTTTTCGGTTAATTGCGGTTCGGTCGTAGTTGGAGGTAGAGCATCTGCTTGGACGGTATCCGTAGCAACTTTCTTTGGTGGTGGCTCGTAATTTGCTTGTTGCCAAATAGTCCATCCTACGACGACGATAAAAATTAGTGCAAAACCAATTAAAGTATTCCTATCCATGATATTTTTCTATTGAGTTTAATACAGAATGATTATGGTCACAGCGTTCCGGAACAGGGTCGAATCCGCCGCTATGAAAAGGGTGACATTTTGAAATTCGTTTGACTGCAAGCCAACTTCCCTTGAAAAAGCCCCAAGATTCAACTGCTTCTATTGCGTACTGCGAGCAAGTCGGATAGAACCTGCATGACTGAGGCAATGCGGGAGATATAAACTTTTTATAAAGTTTAAGCGGGATTATGACTATGTACTTTAAGAAATCAAACAATTAATTATCCTTAGACGCTGTTTGTAATATATTTGTTAATACTTTGTTTACTATCGACTCTATGTCTTTAAGTGAAATCAAACCAGTCTTTTCGACTTTCTTTCGCCAATTCAAGATTATATATTTCAAGCTCTGATTAGAATGCGCTGCGAAAAATCGCTTTATGCTCACTCTCAACAATCGTTTTACGCGGTTTCTTACTACAGCTTTTTTGCATACTTTTTTTGAAACGCCAACACCGTAATAGAATGTCGAAGTTTCGTCAACTGCTCTGACCTTGAAATCGCGATTTTTCTCATTATCGAATACAGCAACTGCCAAAATATCGTCGTAGTAGAATTTCTTGCCCGCATCGAAAATCTTTTTAAAAGCATTATACCCTTTGAGTGGTTTTATGACTTTTTTGTTCATCTCGTGAAGTCTTTGAAATTGAGCAAAAAATAAGCCTCGACGAAAATCATAGCTTGACGCTAAGGATTTAAGTGAAGCCCACTAAGCACCGTTCGACAACTTATTATTCATCGCTGACAGTAAGTCTCAATCGACCCTTGGCACGACGACGAGATAAAACTTTCCTGCCGTTCTTAGTTGCCATGCGGGCTCTGAAACCATGCTTATTGGCACGCTTGCGTTTACTTGGCTGATAAGTTCTTTTCATATTTTTTATCCGTTAAAACTACTATATTTCATCTTTGCAAATTCAGAACTACAAAGATAATAATATTTCGCAAAATAACATTTACTAAAATAAAATTATATCAAATAAAAGCATGATTAATTTTGAATATTAGAAAATTTTTGATATTTTGGGAAAATGTTTTTTGAACATATTTCATCAACTATCAGGAGTATTTGTATGAAAAAGATTTTATGTGCTTTGGCTTTGGTTACAATATTCAATTCGCTTGCATTTGCACAGCGTTACGGCGATGATGGTTACAATTATTTAAGGAATGACCCGCTGGGTGCAGGCTTGTATCTTGGCTATAAATTTGGTGTTAATGCCGCTAAAGTACCATCGGGGATTGAAAACGGGCTCGGTCTTGCCAATATGATTGACATTGGCGCCGAGGGGTATTTACCTTTCGAAGCGTCCTCACGCATGGGATTACTATTTAACGTTGCGTATGCACAGTATCCGTATTTGTTAAATACTAAAGGTAATGGTGACATTGAGGGAGAATATACTTACTCATACATTGATGTAGGTGCTCAGTTTTATGTAAGTGGTTTTACCGTGGGATTGATTGTTGGTTTCCCAAGCGGAGGTAGTCTCAAAATGCAAGGTAAAGAATTTGAAATTAATTCCGAAGCTTTAGCTACGATGGTTTCTCTTGCTCTTGGAGGTCACTTCAATCTCTACAAAACAGACTTGGGCAGACTTGTACTCAAGATGCAGGCAACATACGCAATTACAGGACAATTGGCAAGTGATTACAATGGAAATTATAACTATCATCCAGCCTCGTTGATGTTCGGTTTGGGCTGGATTTTCAATCTTGAAGGCGAAAGAGGACCGAGATAACAGGAAACATATATGGAGAATATTTTTGAAGGAACTCTGAAATTCAAAAGAGAGGATTTTGAAGCACACCGCCAATTATTTGAGTCATTGGGACGTTTGCAAAAACCACACACTTTGTTTATAGGTTGCTCGGATTCGCGGCTTGTTCCGAATTTAATAACAAAATCTCAGCCGGGAGAGCTATTTATAGTTCGGAACATTGCCAACATAGTCCCGATGTATAGAGCGTCCGAAGAGTATTTGGCGACTACGTCAGCTATCGAATTTGCGGTTTTAGTGCTGGGAGTGAAGAAAATTGTCATTTGCGGTCACTCTAACTGTGGTGGCTGTGCGGCTCTATATTTACCGCCCGAGAGCTTAAAAGACACACCGCACACCGCAAAATGGCTCGAATTAGCCAAACCCGTTAAAAATGAAGTTTTGTCAAGATTGGATAACTCCGACGACCTCGCCGCTCGCGAATGGATGACTGAGCAACTCAATATTGTACTACAATTGAAACATCTCTTGACTTATCCCTTTGTTGCGGAAAAAGTCGCTTCGGGCGAATTAACCATACATGGATGGCATTATATCATACCAACGGGCGAAGTTTATAACTACAATTCGGAAATTGAACTATTTGAGCTAATAGAATAATTTTTTCATTTTATAGGAGCGTTTTATGGAACAGTCAAATGCCTCTCATGATACTCTTATGTATTTCCGACGGGATATACTTAACAAATTAATAAAAGATACGAGATTTGTTGGTATGTTCTACATCATTTATGGTGCAATTACCTGCATATTCATTATTACTGCGATTATAGGTATTCCATATATCATTATGGGAGTTCGCTTACGTGAATCTGCGATTAATTTTAGCAAATACATGGAAACGAGTGACGAAACGGAAATGAATTTTGCTCTTGAAAAGCAGCAAAGATTTTATTTTATCAATAAAGTATTGATAATTGTCGCACTAATTTTTTTTGCATTATACATTATCGGATTGATTTTTGTTGTTTCAACCGGCGTATTTGATTTGCCTATGTTTGATGCTTTGGAAATTTAAACCAATACAAAAGGGGGCACCATTTTCGAGTAGCCCCCTTTTAATAATTACAAGCGCGTATCACTTAAGTATAAGTAGAGGCAATCTGGTAACCTTGCCGTTAATTTTTCCTATGATGTAATAAACGCCAGCCGCAACTTCATTGCCTTCGAAGTATGTTGTAAATTCACCTTCATCAATAAATCCTTGGAACAATTGAGCGACTAATTTACCTTGTGCGTCAACTACCACGAGGTCGAGGTAGCCCGCTTTACTGACCTTATATGTCAATTTAGTATTTGCGGCAACGGGGTTGGGCGATGCTTTAATGGTAAGCATGTCGTTACCGTAGGAGCCATCTTTAACGGAAGTCGGGTCAAATCCCGAACCCTGAAAAGATATTGATGCGTTTCCGTTTACGGGGTCATTTGACACGATTTTAAGTACAACTCCATATTGCTTGGCTTCGAGTGGAGAAAATCGAATCTTTATAGCGTGCATGTCATTAGGCTCAAGTGTCGGAACTTTTTGACTGTTATCAATGAATTTGAATTGATCACGATTTTCAGGGTCGCCCTCCCATTTTGTTTGGAAAATGGTAAGATTATTTGCACCTGTATTGGTAATATAAAGCGATTGGTCCGAATGTGAACCCATCGCTACAGGACCAAAGTCAAACTCGGTTGTAGAGAATTTTATGCCCGAAGCTGCATCTCTCGGCCCACCTTTTGCGGTGAGATGAATGACGGCTTCGCCTTTGTTGTTCAAAGCATTTGAAGTAATGTCAATTCTTCCTGTATATGTACCTCCAGCTTCGCTTGAAGGAGTGAATTTCACTTTAAGGTAAGCAGTTTGCCCGACCTGGACGGTAATCGGTGTTTTGATTTGCTCACCCCAAGTGAAGTGACCCTGCCCATTATCAGTAATTTTTGCAGTTTCGATGACCATTGCAATGTTACCAATGTTAGAAACGGCGATGTTACGAGTTAAATATTGACCAAATGGTACAGTACCATAGTCAACGGGACGGTCAGTAACTTGGATTTTGGGACCGTGGAAGACCTGGTCACCCCCTTCACCGTATAACTCGATTGCAAGTTTGCCGTTAATGGCATCAGAATAAATTTCTAAATATTCATGATAAGCCCTTTTTTCGGTGGGTGAAAACTTCAAGTTGATGTAGTGGACATCAAGCGGTTCGAGAACCACTTTGCCCCCGCCTTCGATAATTGTAAATGAATCTCTTTCTTCCTGGTCGGGAATTTCTGATTTGTTGATAGTCAATTTCTTACGTCCGAAATTTTGCACCGCCGCGGGAAGATATCCATGTTGTCCGGGTTCAATTTTTCCGAAGTCATATTGCATATTTTCAGCAATGATTTTTTGTTCGGGATGTGGTTGGTCATGTACGCACCAGTAAACACCGTTAATTAGTGCGACATTGAAATGCCATGTGTGCCATGTGTTGGCAATATCAAAATTGATTGACCAAAGGGCGCAGCGTGCTTTGCCGTTTTCTCTGCGGACACCGGTGTAAACCGAATCTGTAACAGGTATGTCAAGTGCTTCTGTAACTCTGTCGAACGGGATTCCTTTAGCATCCTTCCTCATATTGAATACGTCAACGCTGGGGTACCAACGAATCGGGGGACGAAAACCACCATTATTATGGTTGTATAGCATGTTGCATGCTTTGTCGAATCCGGCTGATACCGGGTCACCTTCGTAACCCCAAACTTTAAATCCATATATTGTATTACCCTGCAAAAGTAGCATTCGTCCTAAATAATCAATTCCCATGAATTCTTCCAGGAAACGACGTGATTCAATATCGCCTCCCGGTTTGAAAGCTTCGTAAAGTACCGCATTACCGATAATCAAAACACCCTTTTGTGCGTCAAGCATCTCTTTGATTTTCCTGAGTACTTTGATGCCATCAACCGTAGCATCAAGTCCCTTGGTAACACCCATTGGGAAAATTGCAACATCATAGCCCGTAATATCTTTTTCAGCAAAGGTTGCCGCACTGAAAGGTCGCCTGACTACGTATTTGCGTAATCCAACGTCATTGTTAATGGGATCCCAATAGCAGAGGTCAATCAAATTAGTGATGAGGGTATCATTTGCCATTTGGTCTTCGAAGTTGTCGAAAAGAATATAATATTTCTCTTGGACACCTTGTGCAAAAAGTGCGGTGTAAGAAAATAAAACCGCTAAAAAGGTAAAAATTTTGAAAAAAGCGTACATTTTTGAAAACTCCTTAATTTTTAATAAGTTTTTCTATTTTTAAAAAACAGCCGAAAGTACAATACTTCCGGCTGTGAATATAATAAATAAAACAGTAAATTTTACTTAACAACAGCTACCGGTAATGTCGTAGTAACGCCGTTTACTTCTGCAACTATGAAATATGAGCCGGAAGTAAGGTTGCCTGAGTTAATTTCGGCATTATAGGTACCGGGAACTATTGAACCGTTTGCAATATGTTGAATTGTTCTGCCCGTAGCGTCAATCATTCTGATTACAAGGTTTTGGGCATTTGTTCCGTTAATCGTAAAGTTGAATACCGAGTTTGATACAATTGGGTTCGGACCTAAACTCATCACAAATAATCCGTCGGGAGTGGAAATTTCTCCGATTGATGCCGGGTTATCGCCGATACCTTCCAACGAAACATTTGCATTTGGATTGTTCGGGTCATTAGTCTGGATTACAAGATTTGCAGTGTAGGTAGTTTTAGTCTCTGCATAATCGGGTGAGAACTTCACTTCGATGATGCGGGTGCCGTTTTCGCCTAATGAAGTAAGCTGACCGCCTTCGGTGATTGTAAAGACGCCTGCTTGGTCATTTGCAATTTCGATTTTGTTGAAGTTCAATGCACCTTTGCCGATGTTTGTGACTACAACTTGCATAGTCTTGTTCTCGCCTTTGTTTACAATTCCGTAATTGAGCGATTGGGTGCTCAAAGTCATATTTGGTTCATTGACGGTAGGTTCGGCAAAGAGCCAATCCATGATTCTCTTAGCAAGATTAGATTTTACTTGGTCGTCTGCGGCTTCGAAGTTGAACCCGAGATAAACGACGCGGGATTTACCTACTTGTGTCTTAACAGCGGCTCCACCAGTTACGTTGCCTGCCCCGTCAACATAGTTCATCACAACGGATGCCGGGGCCGTAGCAGTCAAATCTTCGCAGTAATAAACTCTCTTTGTTGGTGCAGTTGCCGCTTGTCTATTGATTGAGAAATTTAATCCGTTTCCAATCGGGTCATTGTTCACACCTCTTGCATCTATTGACAAGTAGGCAATAATATATCCTTGCGCATTACGAGTAACAACTTGCTTGGGTTGATTTTGTGAACCAATGCCGAGAGTATTGCCGAAAAAGTCTTTAGCATCGGCACTACCATCTGTAGAGTGGAAGGTCAAAACCATGTCAACTTCCGATGATAGTAAGATTTTCTTACCTTGAGAAACAGCGTCTTTCAAGTAATTTCTAATTAGATTTGATTCAATGAAGTTCCAAGAGAATATACCTCTATAGGCAAAATTCGTCGAAAAGCTCACAAAGTCGAAATTAGCGGGATTGTATGTATTTAGTACTTTTTCGAGGTTATTCAGCGGAAATGACAAATAGGCAATATTTTGCCCATAATCCATGTTCATCGCAAGTGCTGAAACGAATAGTTCAGAATTTGGATTCAGACCGAAAACAACGTGTTTAGTATTATCCGTTAATGTACCAAGCTTAACACTTCTTTCAACTACTTCCATACCTTGTTTTGCTACGGGAACTGCTTTGACAGCAAATTCCGCAAACTGAGCTTTTCCAACGGGCGCTGTAAGGTTTAATTGTACTTCTGTTTTGCCCTTTGCGGGAAGCGTTACGGTAGTTTGGCTCAAAGTCGGAACCCAATTGCTTGGATATTTGGAATTTGCGGGGTCAATGGAAAGACTTACATCAATTGGAAAATCTTGTGGATTACTAACGGTTATATTTTGAGTAAATTTGCTCCCAAGTGTCATCAATGAATATGGTTGCGGAACTTCCAATGCGGCGAACGCAGGCATTTTTTTGCCGACTTCGACTGCATTTATAATTGAGCCGTCGTGTAAGTTTGTCCCTTGAACGACGAAAGCCTGTACTAAACCTACAATATAAAGATTTGCTTGGTTCCAATTTGATGCTTTTTTAATTGTGAACGTTTGAGTGTATTCTTCACCGACTTTGACGCCTTTCAGGAATTTTTGAGTATCGCCATAAGCACCGCCAAAAGCATGGCGAACTACTGACATATGCTCATAACCAACTATTCTGGATGGCTTTTTATAGTAAGGATTGTTTTCGTATCCGGGCATGTTCGAAAGGTTATTTATTTGGTCCCATCCATCGCCCGTACCTGTGCATTTATCTTCCATGATGTATAGATTAAATGCAAATTGGCGAGGGTCGTTCATTACAACTGTTGCGGTAATGGTAGCTGTAATAATTTCTGTTGTGGCATTGTATGAGTACTCGGCTTGCAGGTCGAATATCGGCGCGGTACTTAAATTTTCAACCGCGGCGCTTCTCCAATAATTTCTGCCGAGAGCGATGCTACCCATGTAAGGTTTTCTGTCAACAGTAGCACTTGGATAGCCTTTAAACCCAAAAGTTTGGGCAATTGTTTGTTGTAAGGGTAATGCCATAGCATCACCCGCGTGCCATTTTACACCAATAATTTGGTCAGGGAATTCGCGAATCACTTGTTCCACCATGTAAGAGCCATCGGGGCACCAACCGCACCATGAGCCTGTGTGCTGCTCTATTAAGACTCTCTTTTGCGCCGCTTGCATGTCCGTAGTCGCTACAAACATTACAATGAAAAGGATAGCGGCTAATCCCGAATACTTTGTCAATAATTGTTTCATATAATCTCCAAATTTTATCAAAAAAAAAATTTATATTGTTCTTGCATATGATATAAACAGTTTTAACACTCAAAAAGTTACACATTAGTAAGCAAAAAATTAAAAATTATTAAAATTTCAATTTTGCAATTTATAAATTTAAAAAAAAAAATGATATAAACAACACCTGATACACAAATTGTAACATAAAATTCTTAAACTCATAAAAAAAACAAACTTCACCACTATAAATTACACCTGATAAAGATAAAAGTTGCAAGGATGCTTGTTAACGGAAGCAATATTTTTCTTGTAAGAACAGAATATTATTATTATTTTTGTAAGCTAACGGCGGCTGTAGCTCAGTTGGTAGAGTCCCAGATTGTGGCTCTGGTTGTCGCGGGTTCAAATCCCGTCAGTCGCCCAACAAATCTTATAG
>CAZWXI010000027.1:0-30174 GCA_964637845.1 uncultured Hyphomicrobiales bacterium
TTGTGTTTTTAATTGGACTTATAACTGGCTACCAAGGGGCAATGCAACTAAAAAGATTCGGAGCGGATATGTTTATAGCCGATTTGATAGGAATATCAATAACTCGCGAACTATCACCGCTTATGGTGGCGATCTTGGTAGCAGGTCGCTCAGGTTCAGCTTTTGCCGCAGAGTTGGGTTCGATGAAAATATCAGATGAAATCAACGCTTTAACATCAATGGGATATGACAAAATTGAATTTCTTGTGCTCCCGAGAGTATTGGCTGTTGTTCTCGCAATGCCCTTTATTGTAATAATTTGCAATCTTGTAGGGCTTCTGGGGGGACTGATAGCAGCTCTTACGACTCTTGATGTGACTGTAGTCAGTTACATTAATCGTCTCGAAATTGCTTTGAATTACGGCGATATCGCTTCAGGTCTAATTAAAAGTTTATTCTTTGGATTTGTGATTTCATCAATAGGATGCTATAAAGGGCTGAAAGTTTCCGGCGGAGCAGATGCGGTAGGCAGATTCACAACTTCATCAGTTGTAGCAGGTGTTTTCATGATAATACTTTCAGACGCAATTTTCACATTCATTTTCCAAGCGTTAGGTATCTGATTTGCAAGAAGATTACATCATAGAAGCCAGAAATGTCAATGTCACTTACGACGATAACGTAATTTTGCGTGATATAAATTTTACAGTCAAAAGAGGCGAAATCTTCGTAATTGTAGGTAGCAGCGGTTGCGGAAAGTCGTCCCTGTTACGCCAGCTAATCGGAATCGAGAGACCTGCAAAAGGCAGTATTTTCATTGATAATGAAAATCTGTCCGAAGCAAATCCTAAGAAATTAAGCGAAATTAGGAAAAAATTCGGAATATTGTTTCAATCGAATGGACTTTTTGCATCGATGACGATAGGCGAAAACATAAGGATTGCCCTTGACTCCCGAACACGTTTAGATGATGATACGATAGAGCGCGTAATAGACATCAAACTGAATTCCGTTGGATTATCGGGTTATAAGCACTATTATCCTGCGGAATTAAGTGGAGGCATGCAAAAAAGAGCCTCCTTGGCGCGAGCAATGGCACTTGACCCCGATATACTATTTTTTGATGAACCATCATCGGGTTTAGACCCGCTAACATCTGCTTCTCTTGATAAGCTGATAATTGAACTGAATGCAGGTTTGAAAACTACAATGGTTATTATTACACATGATTTGGCAAGCATTTTGAATATATCCCATAGGGTTCTGATGCTTGACAAGAGCGTTCGAGGTATTATTGCCGAAGGTTCGCCCGATGAGATGAAAGCAATGATATCAAATTCTATCGTTTATAGTTTCTTTAACCGATTGCCGATGTATTAGAGAGGTAAAAAAAATGGCAAAAAAAAGAAAAAATGCATCTCCCTTCCTGATTGGATTGTTCGTAATAATCGGAACTGTCATAATGGCGGGAGCAATAATATGGCTCGGTGCGGGAAGGTTTCTGCATGAACAGATTTATTATGTAACATACTTTGATTCTTCAGTTGAAGGACTTGAACAGGGTTCGGCAGTCAAGTATCAAGGCGTTCCCTGCGGTCGAATCGCAAGCATTAACGTCGCTCCTGATGGCAGATTAGTCGAAGTAGTGATGCAGATTAATCACGGAATTGACATCAATGATTCACTTCGTGTTCAACCCGCACTTTCTGGAATTGCAGGTGGCAGATTCCTGCAATTGCACTACCCAACGAGCGTGTCAGTCGCCGAGATGCACCCTGAAATTAATTTCAAACCCCCATTTCCGGTAATTAAGTCAGCACCTTCGGGCTTTGAGGAAATGACATTGGCGGCTCGCGAAGTCTTGAATAATTTAATCAGACTGGACGTAGAAGGTATTTCCATGAATACCGTTGAATTTTTGAAATCAACTACAGATTTCTTCGCATCAGATGATTTGAATACAATATTGAGAAATTTGGCTGAAGCTTCGGTAAAATTGGATAATATTTTACTTCAGGCAGATACATCATCGGCAATTTCAAATATTAACGAAACCACTAAGGTTCTATATCAAACTTCCTTGCAATTAAACAAAGCAGTGACAAGTCTCGATAAGCAAATTAATGATGCGAATATTCCCTATTATATCGGCAAAATGTATCTACGTTATGATTCAACAATGCAGCACACAAATCAAATGATTGGTTCGGTCGGCTTTAGAGCGCAATCTTCAATTTTAACACTCCAAGAGACTTTGGACGAAATACGGCGAACAAATAGAGATTTACAGAACGCATTACGAGCATTGTCAGATGACCCGGCATCAATATTTTTAACTGAACCACCACCTATAGAAAGATGAGAATTCTATTTTTTGCCAATTTAATGTTGTTTGTGCTAAACGTGGCCATTGCTTCGGAGTACTCTTTTGATAAAGCAATATCAGGTACAAAAGCACCCCAAACAATCATAGACTCTCTAACTTTGCTGGATGTTGAATTTTACGATTTTAATGAGAAATTACAGCGAGGACAATTAGTAGTGAACATAGCATTAGCAGACGATATACGTGAGTTATTCGAGATTATCAAACGCACAAAATTCCCCGTTGCAAAAGTGGTTCCGATTGTTTATTTTGATTGGGACGATAATGCTTCGATGCAGGTAAATAATACTTCAGCATTTAATTATCGAAGGATTGCAGGCACAAACAGACTTTCGCATCATGCAAGTGGCAGAGCAATTGACATAAATCCATTTCAAAACCCTGTGATATACTCTGATGGTAAAATATCCCCAAATGGGGCAAAATACAATCCGAAAGCACCCGGCACATTTACAGCAGATTCCGAAATCGTGCAATTCATGAGAAGTCGTGGTTGGCGATGGGGTGGTGATTGGACATCATTCAAAGATTATCATCACTTCGATAAACCTTGATTGATTTCATCTTGGATTTTCTTGTTCAAACTCAATAAAATCAAACCATAAGAATGGTCAATTAATTCGCGAATTAATTTATCTTTAACGTCGCCCCCGGATAAATCGTATTCCAGTGCCTCTTGTTCATATGCCATCCGGGGTGAATATTACTGTATTCCTCCCTTAAACCAATTGCACGCTCGGGATTACATTTCAGATTAACTCGTCAAGGTATATCCATTGTATCGGTAATTGCGAATATCTTACCCTCGACTCGAAAACAAAGTGTTGTTTCGTCGAAAGGATAATCTTCTGATGTACCCGGTTTGCTCAAACAATACTTTCTAAATTCAACAATATCCATTTTTACTCCAATATTGTTATTTCGACATCAATAATGCCGTCATGAATCATGTCAAGAGCTTCAGCTGCAGCTTTCGATAGGTCGATAACACGATTTTCTTTGAATGGTCCGCGGTCGTTTATACGCACGATAACGGTTCGGTTGTTTGTCATATTTCGGACTTGCAATAACGTACCAAACGGCAATGAGCGATGTGCCGCAGTGAGTTTTGTCATGTCAAAAATTTCGCCGTTTGCCGTAATTTTGCCGTGAAAAGCATCGGAATAATATGAAGCTTTGCCATAAAAAACCGTTCCCGATATGATTTTTTTGTCGTCTATTTTGGATTTATCGGCAAATCGAACTGCGGAGGCGCATGAAATAAACACAAATGAAATTAAGATAGGAAATAATAATCTTGAAAAATATTTGGACGTTTTGAACATTTAGGATGCAAAATTTCACAACGGTTGTTATTAAAAAACTATTACAAACTTAAATACATTAGCCCAATTGGTAAGGGTTACTACTCGCCATCCTAAAATACCTCCGAAACCGATAAAGGTAAGCCCGGCAAATTGCTTAATTCGGGTGATAGATGTTTCGGAAAGTTTGTGCTTATTGATGCTGACAATGTATGCCAATAAGAATAGCCAAATAAAATTACCGATACCAAAGCCAAGTGAAAATAGTAAATTTGTATTAAATGAAGCAGCGAATAACTCGAGGTTCCTTACCCATGCAGTCATAATAAACAAAGTGGTCATGAAAGACGGATTTGCGATATTCGACATAGCAAAAGCAATACCCAATAGGAATGGTCCGCGTGATTTTAATGTTTGAATGAATTTGGGTTGAGGTTTTGTATCAATTTCTAAAGGTTTGACTTGGCGCTTACGAAACTGTGATACACCGTAATAAATCAGACCAATGACGATGCCAATTTGAATTGCAATGTAAACTAAGGGATAAGCTTCGAGATAGCCATTTAATGTATTGAATACTGCCGTTGCTGCAAAAATTGCAAGAACACAATAAAATGTATCCATTAGAGCTGAACCTAACGACAGTTCGAAGCATTCCTTTCTCCCATTCTGTAGCCCTATTTTTATGCAGGCAAAAGATACCGGACCGGGAGGTATGGCTAAGATGAAGCCTATCAAAGCTCCAATTAATAGTGCTGTCAGCATTTAGTACCCGAATATTTCAATCGACATTCCAGATAAGTAACGAAAACAAATATTAAAGTGTGTAAAAAATTTGACACAATGTAAAAGAATATTTTAATTCATGCAAGTAAAAAATGATAATTAACAAAAATTAACTATTTATGTTTTGTTATTCTATCCATTACTTTAAGGAAAACTATCATGTTAAAATAAAGATAAACCAGCAATGTTGATGAAATTTGCAATTGTTTTATTAAGCTGAGGATAGATGTATGATATATTCGTTCTCACAAGGGCTCACGTTAATCAAATTTCAAAAGTTTCGCTCAACACAGCTATTATTGTAAAGTTAAGGTAATTAGTTCTCTTGAAGTTGGTAGGCGCTTTTATTCGGCTTATTTATAAAACTTTTTTGAGTATAATATCTATTTTTGGCATCTTCTTTGAGCGTTGCCAGATCAAGAATTATTAAACCGTCTATCGAGTGGTTGAAATTCACATCTATACACCAACTAACAAATAAAGCCCCTCCGTATTCGCAAAGTTCGGTATATCTTCTGAATAATATTGGAACGGAAAAGTTTAGATTCTTTAGTGCATACTTTAATTTTTTGAAATCTTCCAAATGATTACCTGAATTGAGTGTTGATTCAATTTCAGGAACAAGTTTTTCCGGAATAATATACTCATAAACCGGAATAGCCATGGTGGTATCGCCTGCGTACCATTTTTTGTAATAAGAGATAATCAATGCTTTTGCGAGTTCGGAATAAGAATTACTTATTGATACTGCTCCCCATAAATACTTAATACCGGGGCACCTGCTGAGAAATGCACCGATTCCTTGCCACATATAATCAAGAGCGTTGCTTTTCCAGTATTTTTGCTGGATAAAACTCCGCCCGACTTCTATTGATTCGTTTAGTATTGGGTCAAAACTATCGGTCAGAGCAAACTGCGAGCTATTGTAAAGCCCGTCTTTGCCGTATTGATTAACAATGTCAGAGGTAATACCGAGCCGATATGAGCCGACTATTTCAAGATTTTCGTCATCCCAGAGAACTATATGTTTGTAATAGAGGTCGTAAATATCCATATCGTAAGTCTTACCTGTACCCTCACCTACTTTCCTGAAAGTTAATTCACGAAGTCGTGAAATCTCTCGTAAAATATTTTTTGCTGTATCATATTCTACGAGGTATATCTTCTTATCATCGTAAGTATATCCCAGTAGCTCATTATCTTGGAGTTCTTTTTTTAAAATCTTAGAATCGACAGGATGAATTACTGTTTTTTCTGTATTAAAATTGCCGTTTTTTCCGCTCCCAACTTTGTATATGTGTTGTAAAAGTAGTTTCGATTGAACCTTGGGTTTAAGGGATTTGAATGAGTTGGCAGGAATCATATCCCCGACAAGTAATTGTATTTTCTTCCTTTTGTTTCTAAAAATCTCTCCAGGAAGCATAAGCATACCAAGTTTGTCATTGATTAGGGCAGCTAAATAGAAAAAGATTGAGTTCTTGCCTTTTACGAAAATCGGGAGAATGGGTGCACCTAATTTAATGCTGAATTTTGCGGCACCGTTATGCCATTTTTGGTCACGAATTCCTTTCATTGTAAGTCTCGAGACTTTACCTGACGGAAAAATTATGACAGCTTGCTCATCGGCTAATGCCTGCTCAATAGCGGCTAATTGTAATCTTTGTGAGTTAATCGAATAAATATCAAGAGGCAGGAAAAGCTCAGTAAGATTCTCCACTCGCATTAATATATCGTTTGCTACAATTCGTGTGTCCGGTCTAATTTCTCGAACCGCTTTGACTAATGCCAAACCATCTAGACCACCCATGGGATGGTTTGCTACAATAACCACTTTGCCTTCGGCGGGAATTTTTCGTCTGTCTTGTTCTGAAATTGAGTATGTAAAGTTAAGAGTGTCGAATAGAGATGTTATAAAATCCAAACCTCGTTTTTCAGTATTTTCGCGTATAAACTTGTTTATCTCTTTCAACATAAGTATTTTTGAAAGAGTAAACAGTATTAACTTGTTTACAAAAGGTGGCTTTTTTATAAAAAAGTCCGGAAGTTTAGATTCGATAACTTGTTTGATATCTATTTCTTTCATTCAATCTTTTTGGCTTTGTAAAGAAAAATATTAGACAATTTAAAGATTTATTATTAAATATAAAGCAAATTTATGTTAATTTTGCATTAATTATGTTAAGAATCTGCACATATTTTTTAATAATTACAACATCATTGACAATCCCATATATAGTTTATTGCAAGGGTGATATAACACATTATGATAATCATATTGGGGTAATTGCTTCAACCGGCAGCGTAGATCATTTTACAACTACGAACAGAATACTATCTACTCCATCATGTTGTACTGAGGATTTAAGAGGCAGCGGAAGTTATTATTCTTACGGTTTTGCTTTGAATTATGTAATTTCCAATCTTTTTGATATACAAGTATCGGCACAATTAAAACACTTTGGAGTTGATTTAAAAGCATCAGAAAAAACGCTAATCAATTTTGATGGTACGCCGGAAAATGCTGTCATTAACCATGTTGCCGATATAAGCTTAGTTTTAATAAGCTCTAAGATAGCTCTTAATATGTTGTTAGTTAATGATTTTTATGCATCTATGGGGATTGGTTCATTGTTTGACATAAAAAGTCGGATAGAGCAATATGAATTGCTGGTCGAACCCTTTGATAGAGGCACCTTCCCCGATACTGGCACCAGAAGAAGGAATCACTATTCAGGTGATTTAGATAATTTCAGTGGCTTTGTGCCATATTTTGAAATTGGTATCGGCAAACAATTACCATTAGACAATGACAAGCAGGTTTATCTTGACCTGTCAGCCAATATTGGTTATTCATTTCTCGAGCTTATTGAGGATAGCAATTGGAGAATCATGAATTTAAACCTTAAAGTTGTGATATATTTCCGTTTGTGAGAACTTCATTTTTCTAATCGAAAAACATACTTTAAGTTTGAAATCATTTTTTCGCACAAACCGAAATGAATAAATTCATAGTTTGGGCTAGATATTTTTATTTACAAGCTTCTCGCAAAGCTTCTCTATGGCTTGAGCATATTCGAACCACAGAGTATTTTTTTATGATTAGCATGGCTGTCATTATCGGCGTTGCTTGTGGATTTGGAGCGGTCGGAATAAAATATTTGGTCGAAGAGATTTCGTATTTATGCTTCGGACATGGTGATTCTTTATTGGAGAGATTTATCAATACGCCATGGTATATGCTTTTACTTATTCCAACAATAGGAGGTTTAATAGTTGGTCCAATAACTCATTTCATAGCTCCGGAAGCAAAGGGTCATG
This sequence comes from uncultured Hyphomicrobiales bacterium, assembly GCA_964637845.1. GTDB lineage: Bacteria > Bacteroidota > Ignavibacteria > Kapaibacteriales > UBA2268 > PGYU01. Next base: position 7,774 of record CAZWXI010000027.1, read on the forward strand.
GAGTACCCGAAGTAATGCAGGCAATACTTCTAAGAGGAGGGAAAATCAGACCCGTTGTTGCTTTTGTAAAATCTCTTACCTCTGCTATAACAATCGGAACGGGAGGTTCAGTCGGAAAGGAAGGTCCAATAGTGCAAATAGGAGCGTCAATCGGCTCAACTATCGGACAATTTTTCAGAGTACCTTCAAGAAGGATGAAAACCCTTGTCGGATGCGGCTCTGCGGCCGGTATAGCGGCTGTATTTAATGTACCGATTGCGGGGGCACTTTTTGCTATAGAAATCATTTTGCTTGATTTTTCCGTAAAGCAATTTGCTCCAATTGTGATTTCATCAGTTATCGCAACAACAATATCGCATACATTTACGGGGAATTTCGCCGAATTTCAGATTCCTCCCATCATTATGCAAAGCAATGTTGAAATCATCTATTATTTTATACTCGGTGGTCTTTGCGGATTAACCTCTTTCATGATGATAAAAGTACTCTATTTCAGCGAGTATGTATTTGATGAAAAGATACACATCAAACCATATTTAAAGCCTGCACTGGGTGGGCTTTTGGTGGGTTCGATGGGAATAATGTTTCCTCAAATATTAGGTGTCGGTGATGACATGATTAATCTTGCAATCAACAACAAAGCAATATGGTTTGTTGCATTTGTTCTTGTATTCCTCAAAATTCTGGCAACTTCGCTAACATTAGGTTCGGGCGGTTCAGGAGGCACACTCTCCCCTGCTTTATTCGTTGGAGCAATGCTTGGTAGTTTTTTTGGTTTTGGGATAGAGTACGTTTTCCCAGGTACAGCGGCATTGCCGGGTTCATATGCACTTGTTGCCATGGGAGGTTTAATAGCAGGTACCGTCAGAGCTCCGATAACGGCTATTTTGCTTGTTTTTGAACTGACAAAAGAGACATCATCAATTTTGCCCTTGATGATTGTCTGTACAATCAGTTTAATTCTCTCATCAAAACTTTCGCGGGAATCTATTTATACTCTCCGACTGATTATGAATAAAATTCATATCAGGCATTACGCAGAATCAAATGTAATGAAAACTATTTTGGCTAAGGATGTCTATTCAACCGAGTTTGTTCATATTCCCGAGAATTACACCTTTGAACAAGTTGTTAAAGTTGTAGTAAAAGATGAAACCGGCTCAATATCAGTTCATGACTTGGGCGGAAACTTCATGGGAATAATTTCGATTAATAATATCAAAGATGCCTTGCTCGACCGAGAAGCGATAAATTACGTCGTAATAGCGGGCGATATTGCCGATAAAAATGTCGCAAGAGTGCATTTACACGACAATTGCATGATAGTAATTGATAAAATGGGCGACTGCAACCACGACGTTCTGCCTGTGATTGACGAAACAGATGAAAACAAGCAAATCGGCGTTATCTATCGCAGAGATATTAATGATGCTTATTCGCGTGAAATCGAAAGATTGGAGATGACTTCGGATTTGGCACAAAAAATTACTAAAATAAACATGGAAAGTGATGTGCAGTTTATCGAAGGGCATGTTATCGCTGAAATCAAAGTCCCTGAGAGATTTATCGGTCGCAGCATCGGTGGATTGAAAATAAGAAACGTTTATGGAGTTGATGTCCTTTCGATAAAAACTTATACTGGAAAATCACAAGTGATTAAAGCAGTGCCCAAAGCCGATTACATATTAAAACCGAATGATTATCTTATTATAGCGGGTGAAATCGAAAAAGTCAATACTATTAAAAACTTACTTTAATTGATAATACGCAATTCACGTAAAAATCTGTATGTAAGAGACACTCTGCTTTTCATGAAGTCTGCATCAAGAGAATCCTTGGGAATTATATTTAATGCAAATATGTGTGCATTATTTTTAACCTCAATCCATCCTACAAACCATCCTATACGGTCAGTAGTTGAAGCTCCCGTTTTCCCGCTAATCACATAGTCGGTATCTTTATTGTAAATCATCATATCCTTGACTATGCCTGTTGTTCTTTGCGAAAAGGGCAGTTCACTATTATATAGCTTGGTTAGAAATCTAACTTGTTCAAGGGCACTTATTTTCAAGCTACCATCCAGCCAAAATTTATCAATTGCACCGGCTCTTACCATAGTGCCATAATCATACAATGAATCGAGCCATTGCTTCATCCGCTCCTGCCCTATCCGATTAGCAATATCTTGGTAATACCAAACAACCGAGTGCTTGAATGCTGAACGTAGGTCATGGCCTTGGTTCCACTCCGGAACTGATTTTTCTATACCGTTATATTTAATAGTATCGTTATCAGTGGCAACAACTCCTGTCTCGAGCGAAATCAAAGCATTCACAATCTTAAAAGTTGATGCCGGAGAAAATCGCTGATTGCATCGTTCCCGATTCACAAAGGTTGTCTTGCCATTCGCATTATTGTAAACAACAAAACAGCCGGAATATCCCGCCGAGTCAAATATCTGGTTCAAATCATTTCGATAGACTTCATCACTTGAGCAGGAATAAAGAATAACAGTTAAAATCACTATTAGGATGATTTTCATATCAATAAATTCAATACTTATAAAACACTTTTTTAAAAATAATATAATAAAATGAAACATTTGTTATCTATAATTGTTATTGCAATGACAAATTTTATAAAATGGAGAAAAAAATGAAGATTTTAAAGCTCTTATCATTAATAATACTTGCGGTATCGATATTTTTGATTGCTTGCAATGAATCAAAAGATTCGCTCGTACCTATTAAACTTGAAGATAGAAAAATGGATGCCCCTAAAGAGCTAATAGACAGATTTAGCTATATGAACGGTTATGAATTTGGTTTTTACCAAAAATTCGACTCTGTTGTGATCAATTTTGATTATTTTATGCAAGGTTACTTTGACGCATTTTCGGGAAAAGATGCCATGCTTGATGCAAATGAGCTTGAGTTGGTTAAACAAGAATGGATGGAATTTCTACAAAATAAGCGAGACAAGAAGTTAGCCGAAACTCAAGAAAAAATGCGAAAACTTGGTGAGCAAATAATCGAAAGGGACCAGAAATTTGTAGCTGAGATGAGACAAAAACCCGGATACACGGTACAGCCAAGCGGTTTGATTTATAAAATTATTGAACAAGGAGGCGGCAAAATACCAACGAATGATGATTTTGTAAGGATGCATGTCGTTGTAAAATTAACTGATGGTACCATAATAGATAGTACATATGGAGGCAGACCACATGAAATACCTGTTCAAGTAGTATATCCAGGATGGAATGAGGCCCTCCGAATGATGCCCGAAGGTTCTATATGGGAGTTAATCGTCCCTCCGCACTTAGGATTCAGAGAATTAGGTTTTGGAGACAAAATTCCTCCTCATGCGGCTTTACAACTTAAAGTTGAATTAATAAAAATACTCGAAGGCGAAGAATTAGAGACAGCTATTCGTAATTTTATGATGATGACAAATCCAGGTCCGGGAGGCCCCGGAGGTCCGGGGGGTACTCGGCACGGAGAAACTAATTGAAATACGAAACCTCGCCATCTTCTCTCGAAATTCGTACACAACCATGAGAAGATGGCTTTTTGCCAAGATAGCGTAATAAGAATTGCCCTTCATTCCACGGAAACCTATATTACCGTCATGAAAAGCGAAATTATTACAAGTGAAGTAAGATATATTTTTGCCTTATTTGTCATTTTTTGTCGTCAGCGTCCTTTCATGCAACATAGCGTATTTCAGAAAGGTACCACACATTGAACTGAAAGCGGCAACCAATCCAAGTTTACCGTCAAGAAATGCTCTTTTTACAAAATACATATTTACAAATGCAAATATTGGGTTCAAAATTAGGTTGACTAATCTTGCCTTTTTTCCTTTTAATTCATAATCGAAAGATGATAAAGAAGCATATTTTATTGCTTTACTGAAATGGTCTGTGATTGAAGCATAAGAATAATGCAATATCTCTCCTTTTAACATTCCGACCTTTCCTTCGACAGTTAGCTTTTCATGAACGATGCCTCCAATCCATTCCGGTTGAGCAGACTTTTTTACTAATCTTAGCTTTTTATCGGGTTGCCAGGCATATTTCATTCTTTTACCGCAATAGATAGAGCATCTGTTGATTTTATAGCCGGCAAAGTCATTCTTTAAGCAAACTTGAGATGCAATTTCTACTCGAAGCTCGGGGGTTAAGACCTCGTCACAGTCCAAAAAAAGCACCCATTCAGAATGGCATTTTGCTAATACCGAATTTTTTGCTTCTGCAAATCCCTTCCATTCTTGAACAAATACTTTAGCACCATAGGACTTCGCGATGTCATGCGTCCTGTCGGTTGAGCCACTATCCACTAAAATAATTTCAGATGCAAACCCGTTCAAACTGTCGAGTGTAGCTCGTATCCGATGTTCTTCATTATAAGAAATCAAAGCAACTGATATTTGGCATTTATTCATATTGAGGAATTTTTATATTTTTAAGATAAATATGGTACAAAAATTAAACCAAAATACTAAAAATGTCGAACAAAGAACTCTTCAAAAATTCAAAAAATATAGCCATCGTAAGAACAGATAAAATCGGAGATATGATTTTGACCCTTCCTTTGATGAAAGCTATCAAAACACATTACCATGATAAGAATATCACCATTATCACAAGGCGGTATGCCGCGGAATATTTAGAACTAATTCCTGAAGACTTCAGGATTTTGAGAATTGAAGATTACCCCAAAGGAATAAGAAGTATTTTTCAATCATATGAATTCGATTCTGTGTTTTTCCCGAGACCTGTTTTAGAAGAGATATTTGCGGCTTTTCGCTCAAGGATCCCGCTAAGAATCGGCTCTGCTTATCGTGCATATTCGGCATTTGTCAATCATAAGGTTCGTGACCATAGAAAAGTATCGAATTATCATGAAGCAGAATATAATGTAAGAATGCTCGAATCTATCACTAATCAAAAGTATCAAACAGAGTTATATACTCCTGAGGTCGGAACAGAAACAAAAAACTCTTTGAATAATGTTTTGCAGCTTAATTCCAACGATAAATTCATTATCGTACATCCCGGAAGCGGAGGTTCAGCAAGAGATTTGCCAATTTTAACATTGAAAGATGCTTTGAGAGATGTCGAAAGTGTCATTAATCTAACATTTGTTATTACCGGAATAGATGGGGAAAAAAGCATATGCGACGAATTGAGTACGTCATTGGGTAATTCGATTAATCTTTGCGGAAAATTATCTTTATCCGAAATGGTAGCACTAATTGAACGTTCAGAGGGTATGATAGCGAATTCAACGGGTGTTGTTCATATTGCGGCTTCATTGAAAAAGAAAGTTCTGGGGTTCTATCCGAACTCTCCTCATATAAGTATGAAAAGATGGGGACCATATGCTACCGAATCTATGATTATCAGTCCGCCAAATGATGTTGATATTAAAATTACTGATGACATGAGTTTAATTAACGCAATTGATGTAACAAACAGCATTAAGCAACTGTGGAAGGATTATTTCATCAAAAAGGGGTCCAGCTAAAAGAAGCAACCGGAAAAATATATGGCACCGTAAAAAAGGCAAAACCGAAATCACCCGAAAATCTCGAATTCTGCAACCTCAGTCCAAGCATAATTGCTGTATTTGTAACTTTGGCAACATTGATGTTCCACAACTCACCGACAAAGTAAAGCCCGTGACGTTCTGAGAATTTTGTTTTAATCCCGACACCGACACCAAAAGAACCATTTTCATAGATAAAATCATACAACTCTCTGCCAAATCGAGCAGTATAAAAATCTTGATTACCCGTTTTTAAGAAAACGATACCGTTAATATCAGTTCTTTCGCCCGTAAAGTTAACAGATGTATAAAGATGTGAGATGTTATTTTTGTTATTGATAAACATCAAATTCCCACCAAGAGCAATTGCCATGCCACCGGGAGTATTTTCCCAAAACATCCGAAAAATTGTAGCTTTAGCATTAATGAGCGAAATTTGGTCGTGGTTCATTACGGTCGGTATGAATGAGCGTCCTACCGTAACAGATAAAATGTCCATTATACCGAAGCCGGCATAAAAGAGAGCAAGTTCATAATTAGCTATGAAGTGGTCGCGCCCTATGGCATCTCCAGTAGGCATTATAAATATTCTGTTTTTTGTTCTATCACTTAATATTTTAGGGTAAATCTCGGCAATCTCTTTGTAGTAAATAACGGGAGCGCCAAGAAAGGTTTGCAGCTTGATACCGCCTCCGTTATCTGATTCATCTAATATTTCAACAATTTTACCCGTAAGAATATCGCCGTTTTTCAGGCGCACAACATATTCGAGAGAATCCGGCTCAATGTATGAATTACTAAATACATTAGCCGATAAAACTAAAAATGATATACTAATTAACAAGTATAATCTCATAATATCCTCACTTTACTCAGATAATATTAATTGTCCGCAGGCGGCTTCAATATCTTGACCGAATGTATCACGAATAGTAACTCTTCCGCCATTTTTACGTATCATATCACCGAAATGCAAAATTTTGTCTTTGGGAGTAGCTTTCAAATCTTTCCCGAATCCTTTTGGCATAGCAAAAGAAATATCATTAAACGGTATTATATTTACTCGCGACGGCACTCTTTTCAAAATCTTGGCAAGCCGTTTAGCATCGGCTTCTGTATCATTAAATCCGTCGAAAGGGATGTATTCGTAAGTCACAGGAATTTTTGTCTGGCGATAATAACCCTCAACTGCGGAAAGCAATTCAGTCAATTTAAGATTTGCTGCAATCGGGATTAGTTTACTTCGAGTATCGTCAGTCGTTGCGTGCAATGATAATGCGAGTTTGACCGGTTTGGGAATTTTATGTAATTGTTTGACTCGATTGGTTATTCCCACAGTCGAAAGGGTGATTTTCCTCCTTGAAAGGTTTAATCCCCACTCCGAAGTCATTATTTCAAGCGATTGAACGACATTTTTGTAATTCAACAAAGGCTCGCCCATTCCCATAAAAACAATATTCGTAATATCGCAATTCAGTTCTTTTTGAGCAAGAAGGATTTGGTCAATTATTTCCGCGGTTTCGAGATTTCTAATCAAACCCATCGTACCTGTTGCACAAAAAGCACACTCGACGGGACATCCCGCCATTGATGATATGCACAATGTAATGCGTTGGGTAGAATCTAAGTCTGCGTCATACCACGGCATATAAACAGCTTCAATCTTTTTGCCGTCGGTGAGCTTGAAAAGGAATTTTACTGAGCCGTCACTTGACTTTTTAATTTTCGATATCTCCAATGAATAATTCGAGAAAGAGTATTGCAGCGCATCGCGTAATTTTATAGGAATAGTCGAAATATTGTTGAAATCGTTAATTTTATTGGTGTAAATGGCATTCATAATTTGAACGGCGCGATATTTTTCATAACCGAATCCGCTTAACCAATTTTGAAGTTCTTCTATGTTATAATTTTTAAACAGCACTAAATTTGTCCGATTTTTAATAATTAGAACGGTAGTTTGCCCAAATCAACGTTACCGCCTGATAAAATACATACGATTCGCTTGTCTTTGAAAAACTCAAGGTTTGCAAGTATCACTCCAAGAGTAATTGCCGCAGACGGCTCAACAATGATTTTCATTCTCTGCCAGATTAATTTCATTGCTTCAATTATCAGTTCATCAGAAACACGAAAAATATCGTCTGTCAGTTTACTGATAATGCTGAAAGTCTTATCACCGAGAGAAGTCAACAGTCCATCAGCTATTGTTTTGGGATTAACCGATGGTACTATTGCGCCTGATTTGAAAGAACGATATGCATCGTCTGCACCTTCAGGTTCGGCGGCAAATACCTTTATCTCGGGAGCGATAGACTTAATAGTTAATGATGTACCGCTAAGCAATCCCCCGCCACCAACGGGAGCAATTATACAATCGAATTCACCCATATCTTCTAAAACTTCAAGAGCGGCGGTACCATGACCCGCGATGACATTATAATTGTTGTAAGGATGTATAAAAACGGTACCTGTTTCGGTAACAACTTTCGCAAGTGTTTCTTCACGAGCTTTCAAGGTTGGTTCGCATAAAATGATTTTCCCACCGTATTCACGGACGGCATCCTGCTTCACAAGCGGAGAATTATCAGGCATAACTATATAAGCGTCCATTTCGTTTTGTTTTGCCGCTAATGCCAGCGCTTGAGCATGATTGCCGGAGGAATGAGTAGCTACTCCGTACCGAGCTTCCTCGTGTGTTAGCGACAGTACAGCGTTCGCAGCTCCTCTGAATTTGAATGCACCTACTTTTTGAAAATTTTCACATTTGAAATATACTGTGCTTCCCGTAATTCTATTAATTGAACTTGAACTTAATATCGGAGTGTGTCTAATGAATTTTTGAATTTTTTTCTTAGCATTTACAACATCGGAAATTGAAATATAGTAAATTTGTTCTTTCATGATTTTATTGTTATTTTCAAAATTGCAAATGTATTAAAATCTCATTAACTATTTTAAAATATGACGTAGTAAGTTAAAGGTCATTAGGAGTGATGTAATGAAAATGATGGCAATTGGTATTTCTTTAGTATTATTAATAATGCTTTCCTGCTCAACTGACGACATTAAGACAGAAGAAGAGGGGGCAATAGCAACCGATGGGTTTGATTTCTCGGGATATAAATGGCAAATTCGAGCAACCGATAATATCGCCGATACACGATATTTTTGTTTGACTGACAGGTCAAATGTTACAATTGATCCCGACGGCAATTTGATACTACGATTAAGACAATTAGATGCAATATGGCATGGAGCCGAACTGATAACAATTGACCAATTCGGTTTTGGTACTTTCAGGGTTGAAGTTGAATATCCATTCAAACAAATTGACAGAAACGTGAGTTTCATGGCATCTGCAATGAACGTCACAGATGATATATTCGAGGGAATGACTCAAGCCGGAATAAGATATAGTTATTACGGTGAAGCTGAAAATACAAATCCCTTGTCTTACATTGTATATGCAACAGACAAAAAATATGCCGAAGAATACGCCTCTGAAGGCGAATATTTTCAAAAAAGCGATGTTACAGTACATGAAATATCAATTCTACCTGACGAAATATCATTTATAAGCTATTCAGGAAAAAATAAGGAAGCAATTATAGCAAAATACTCTACAAAGTACGGCGATAATCTCAGAGGTGAATACGATGTTAGTTATTCGAAAACATTTCCTAATAATAAGTTTATAATGACTTTTTGCCTAGGAGAATTCAATGAACCCGACAAAATGAAAGACATAGAAATAAAAATATTAAGTTTTAAATTTATCCCTTACGAATTAGATTATAGCTACAAATAATAAATTTATGCAAAGAATAAAATCAAAATTAAATACAAAATCGGATGAATATAAAGCTTATTATGCCAATTCGGTTGAGCTTATTGAACAATTAAAGAGTGCCATAGCAAAAGTTAAAAGCGGGGGACCGGAAAACGCTAAAAAGCGTCATGTCGAGCGAGGTAAGCTGTTGGTGCGTGACAGAATAAAGCATTTATGCGACGAAAATACACCATTCCTTGAGTTAAACGCATTTGCCGCATGGGATATGTACGATGGCGATGCTCCAAGTGCTGGTATGGTCGCAGGCGTAGGGCTAATAAACGGCAGAGAGTGCATGATTGTTGGAAATGACGCTACTGTCAAAGGTGGAACGTATTTTCCGATGACAATTAAAAAGCATATCCGAGCTCAAAGAGTAGCTCTCGAAAACAGGTTACCATGCATATACTTGGTGGATTCCGGGGGTATATTTCTACCATATCAATCTGAAACGTTCGCTGATAAAGAGCATTTCGGAAATATTTTTCATAATCAAGCAAAAATGTCGGCACTCGGCATACCCCAAATAGCTTGTGTGATGGGTTCGTGCACCGCCGGAGGAGCTTATGTGCCGGCTATGAGTGATGAAACTGTTATAGTCAAGAATCAGGGCACAATTTTCATTGGTGGTCCCCCACTTATCAAAGCGGCAACAGGCGAAGACGTTACAGATGAAGAACTCGGAGGTGCAGATGTTCACACTAAAATCTCAGGAGTTGCCGACCATCTGGCGATGAATGACGAGCATGCACTTACAATTGTTCGCAATATAGTTGAGAATTTTGGGAAATCAACGAAATTCGATATTGGCAGAGTAAAGCCGGAAGAACCATACTACGACCCGAAAGAATTGTACGGCATACTTCCCGATTCTCTAAAGAAAACATTTAATATGTATGAAGTCATTGCGAGAATTGTTGACGGAAGTAAGTTCCAAGAATTTAAAGCAGAATATGGCAAAACACTCATTACGGGCTTCGCAAGAATTATGGGTTATCCTGTCGGCATCGTAGCTAATAACGGCGTGCTATTCTCCGAATCATCACTAAAAGGAGCACATTTCATTGAACTGTGTTCAATCAGAAAAATCCCCTTGGTTTTTTTACAAAATATAACCGGGTTTATTGTGGGCAAAAAATACGAGCATGGCGGAATAGCACGTGACGGAGCAAAGATGGTACATGCTGTAGCAAATGCACAAGTACCAAAATTTACTGTAATTGCCGGTGGCTCTTATGGTGCAGGAAATTATGCAATGTGCGGAAGAGGTTATAACCCAAATTTGCTGTTTATGTTCCCGCACAGCCGAATTTCTGTTATGGGCGGAGAGCAAGCGGCAAATGTACTTGCAACCGTTAAGATAAATCAACTGCAAAAAGCGGGGCAAAAACTAATACCCGAAGAAATTGAAGCTATCAGAAAGCCGATACTTGAAAAGTACGAACTTGAGGCATCACCGTATTACAGTTCAGCTAGACTTTGGGATGACGGTATTATTGACCCGGTTGATATAAGATATATTCTCGGATTAGGTATTTCAATGGCTTTAAATAAAGCTATTGTAGAGCCTCGATTCGGTGTTTTCAGAATGTAAATAAGTTATATTATGATAAAAAAAATATTAATTGCAAATCGTAGCGAAATTGCATGTCGAATTATTAAAACATGTAGATCATTGGGAATTGAGACTGTCGCAGTTTATTCGGATGCAGACAAAGACGCTCTGCACAAACGGCTCGCTGATGAATCATACTACATAGGAGGATCCGAGGCTGTAAAATCTTATCTCAATATAGAAAAAATCATCCAAGCGGCAAAGGAAGCAAATTGCAATGCCATTCATCCCGGTTATGGATTTTTGTCCGAAAATCATAATTTCAATAGAAAAGTACGGGAAAACGACCTAATTTTCATTGGACCAAGCCCCGAACCAATGGAATTATTGGGTACGAAAACAGAAGCACGAAAATTGATGCAAGCGCACGGAATACCTGTCGTACCCGGTGCATTAATTCATGGAGAAAATATCGAAAAAATAATTGAAATTGCCTACGAAATTGGATATCCTGTTTTAATAAAGGCGGCAGCGGGTGGTGGTGGAAAAGGCATGAGAGTTGTGAAAGATGCGTCTGAATTAATCAGTTCGCTTGAGGCGGCTCAACGAGAATCGCTTGCGTCTTTTGGAAGTGATGAGGTTTTTATTGAAAAATATATCGAGAATCCGCGTCACATCGAATTTCAGGTAGCCGCTGACAGTTACGGTAATGTAGTACATTTGTTCGAACGCGAATGCTCAATTCAAAGGCGCCACCAAAAAATAATCGAGGAAACACCATCAACCGCATTAAATTCCGAAATCAGAGCGAAAATGGGCGAAGTAGCCCAAAAAGTTTGTGTTGTTTCCGGGTATGATAATATCGGTACGGTAGAATTCTTATTCGATGATTTCGGTAATTTCTATTTCCTTGAAGTAAATACCCGAATACAAGTCGAGCATCCTATAACTGAGGAGACAACGGGAATTGACCTAGTTAAATTACAAATTGATATTGCAAACGGATTAGAGTTGCCATTTCGTCAAGATGAACTATCCCAACGAGGTCATGCAATTGAATGCCGTATTTACGCTGAGGACGGGGATAATAACTTTTTACCTTCAACGGGAAAGATACTTAATTTTATTGAACCGAAGGGACTCGGCATCAGATACGATAGCGGCGTAGATTATAAATCAGAAATTCCCGTTTTCTACGACCCGATTATGGCAAAACTCATTGTTTGGGGTGAAAATCGTGAATCAGTGAGGAAGAAAATGATTCGGGCGCTTAAGGAAAATGTTATTCTCGGCGTGAAAACATCTATTAATTTTATGATAGCATGTCTCGAATCGGAAGACTTTATCAAGGGTAAAACTTATACGAGTTTTATTGATAAAAATTTTGAAATACTTAAGAACTATCGCGAAGATAGCTTGATTTTCCCTGCTTTGGCAATAGCTCACAACCATATTATGATGACAAAAGAGTCCAATGGTTATGAAGATGAATATTACAGCAAATCAAGCATATGGCAGGAAATTGGTAGTTGGGAGATTTGTTCGTCTATTGAGGTATAGATTATGAAAATCGCTTACAAAAATCACAATCGTAAAATCTTTAAAGCCAGATACGGTTATGAAATAGACTCCGAGGTGAAAGATATTAACGTCAATCGCGAAATTTTCGGCAGCTTCGATGTCAGTTATGACGGAAACAATTATACTGCGTTCTCAGAGCAAGATGAAGAAAATATTTATGTCTTCATTGCGGGTAAACAATTTACATTTAGGAAAGTTGATGTTAATTCAACACCATTGGATAGTAAAGACGAAGGCTCCGAGGTTATACATGCACCAATGCCGGGTAGTGTAGTGAAAGTTTTAGTTCAAGAAGGAGACTACGTGGAAGTCGGTACACCGGTTTTAGTAATCGAAGCAATGAAAATGGAATCAACGTTGTATGCAGACATAAAGGGCATTGTTTCAGAAATCAACGTTGAAGTTAAGGAGCAGGTTAGTGCAGATAAGGTTTTAATGCGAATCAAGCCGAATAAAATAGTTTAGTAAAAATTTCGACTTTTTTCTTTTAAAAATTTCGCTTTTGAGTTATGGGAAAGCATTTTGTTTCTAATCAGACAGATTCCGTAAGGATGTTTAAAAGTAATTTTATGGAATTATTGTCGAAAGTCCATTGGACTGTTCCATTATTTGTTTTTATCCCGATAATTTTGTTCTTTTTACACCGCTCTGTTTTTATAATCCGTTTAGAGGTGTTACAAACATTGTTGCTATACTTTTTCGGAATATTTATTTGGACTATAACTGAATATTTACTGCATAGATTTGTATTTCATTACCAACCGAAAAGTGAGTGGGGCAAGATAATTCATTGGACATTTCATGGCGTTCATCATGATTATCCTCAAGATAGATACAGACTGGTAATGCCTCCATCAGTATCATTACCCTTAGCTGCAATGTTTTATTTTATTTTTCTCTATATTTTCGGTACTGCACTTGCACCTGCGTTCTATGCAGGATTTCTCACGGGTTATCTGATATACGATATAATGCATTACGCATTACATCATTTTGGGTTTCGTAACAGAATTTTGCTTAAATTGAAGCAACATCATATGAAGCATCATTACGCAGAGCCGGATGAGGGTTTTGGTGTGTCTTCTCCATTGTGGGATTATGTTTTTGGAACGCGATTCTCCAAAAAGTAATTATCACTGCACTTTTTTTAATTTTACATTTTCGACATAGTTGACTTCGGATGAAAGATTTTTTAGCGTAACCTTTATCCAATTTCCATCTTTTTTTGTTTGAACATATACCTTTTCGTGATTTTGCTCAATATGAGACAATTCATAATCATCTTCAATGCCGTCGAGTTCGAAACTTGTGCTTTGATTATGATATAAACAAAGAACCAATTTCGAACCAATCAATTGCGAATGAACGTTCAGAGTGTCAGCAAACAAATAACCTGGAATTGTAATTTCATCACCTTCGATGTTAGCTCCTGTTTTGGCGCTATTCAATCGAAAAAATACTTTTGAATAATATTGATTTTCCGGCAAAAAAATCTTCACTGGTTTGTAGAGTTTGTGAAATTCAATTCTTTTTACTAAATCTCTTCCGGGACGGAAAGTCGGATACTCACCAACGTTGAATATTATCAAGTCAGGTTTACGTCCCAGTATATAATCAGCATCACCGAGTTCGTGTCCCAACATTCCGGAACCGATATTTTCAGGATGATTTTTTGCAATATGCTTGTCATTTAAACCCAGCATATCCAATGTCGGTAATTTTGACCAGTATGGAATACATCCAGCGGCAGTAACAGCCACCAATGGTTGTGCATCGTACAAGACAGTATTGAGAGTTTCTCCGAGTTCTTTTCCAATCCATTCCCATCGCTCATGCTTGGCTCTACGGCTTTCGTGATTTCCAAATTGTAATAGAGCGAATGATGTAATTATTAAAACAAACATAATATTCAAATTTTTAATTCTAAAAAACTCAGCGATGGATTTAATCAAATCATGGACTTGTTCGGAATATCTAATCAACACAAAGAAAAATAAAACAAATATAACAACAAAGTGACGATATGCAGGAAAGACATCACCTCCGATGAAAATCAAATAAGGAAGATAAATCAGTGCTAAAACAATCGTTAGGACAAGAAGCGGCTCTTCTGTAATATTTTTGAAATTTTTCCAAATTATGCGAATGATAATTAGTAAAAACGGGGACATAAACGCAAATGCACCCCCAATATAAAGCAAACCATTTAAAAAGTGGTTAACTGCCGGAGTAAGTTTGACAAAAGCCGTATTGGGTAAAAATTCACCGTAATAATTCAATCGAAATAACAGTTGCCCGATGACAAATAATGCCGGGGCTATTGTTACGATGACTGCACTTATAATACGAGCATTTTGGGACAATTTTGTAATTAATAAAAAGGTCACTGCAAAGGCTATCACAATTAGTGGGGCATCGGGTCGCGTCAGCACCATCAATCCCAAATTAATTGAAGTTACTATTAAAAAGTATGGACTTGGATTATCGCAATAGCGGAGAAAGCAGATGATAGACATCGTTAATAGGAAAGCAAGTAGTGGTTGCTCGAGACCACCAATAGCCCAAACTGCTATCGGTGCTGCAAATACATAAGATGAAACTGGTATGATGACTTGATTTAACTGTTTTCCGTATTTGTAGATGTAAATATATAGAGCAATTAATGGTATTAATAAGAAGAGCGTAAAACCTATAAATCTGATGGTATCAACTAAATCCATGCCAATGTATCCCATCCCGGAAATGATTAAAATCCATAGTAAATTCGAATAACCTTCTACATATTCACTGTCATTCCAGTTTAATCCATTTCCCTCTATAAATCGTTCGGCATAACGCAAAGAAATCAAAGCATCATCGGATAGAAACGGATAGTAATAATAGGTATGAACAAAAAACACTACCCCAATGCCAAAAGCGAATGCGAAAAGATAAGTAAGTTTATTGATAGATTTCATTAATATAATAATGCAGATTAAAAATGCCAAAATAGTAACATTTTTTTACTCTGCAATTATCTTACTATCATAAGTTTTCCTTTTTGTGGTTCGTGATAATAATTACCCTCAGCCGTAATTACAAAAAAGTAAATCCCAGTCGGCAAAGAATTATCGAAATCATCACGCAAATCAAATGTTACTCTGTTCTTGCCGACATTTAACGTATGGTTTATTTTCCTGACTTGCTCACCTCTTAAATCAAAAACTCTTATTGTTGCGAGCGAACCACCCGAGGGCGCGGCGTACATAAAATCAATACTTGCAATTTCATCGGTAGGATTAGGAACAACCGTAGGCTCGTTTATTAAAGCATTTCGAAGCATAACTTTTGCGACAAATTCAAGAGTGTCCGCATTACCTGCCATATCCGAGAAATATACGATTATGGACGCATCTGAATACTGTAATGTATCGGGCATAAATCTGAAAACAGCTTTCAAATTGCTTCCATTGTTGATTGGCGTGAATTCCTGCCAAATAGTACGTTGAAATGGATGTAAATAACCGTTTATACGAACTGAAATTAATGATGGCTCATCGAACAGAACTTTGGAATTATCATATAGTTCTACTTCAACAACCGGTTGTCTTGAAATAAAGGCATTATTAATAAAATCTATACCGTCGAATTTCAACTTAACGTTTGGCTTCGTTGTATCGTCTCCAAGGTTGAGATTAGCAGACGCAATGTTGTTGAAAGTGTGCAATTCATTTAGTTTCTTATCGCGGTCAAGGTTTATAAAAATCGAATTTTCTTTGTCAAAATTTACGGTGCTCAAAGTTAAAATTGAATTTACCTTTTCATCGGCTCTTAAATTGATTTTCTTTGAGCTTATAGGAATGATTTCTCCGCCCGATTTCCGTATGGCGACATCTAATTCGACATCATCTACATGTGTTCTAAGAGCTAAGTTCCGTACTGACACATTCAATTCTACATCATCGCCTAATATGTATGAGTCCGAAAGTGCTCTTGTTTCGGAACTGACAATGGTAATTTCTGGTGCGGGTATGAAAGAGATCTGGGTCGAAGCAAGCGAATTATGCCTATTTTGGATTAGCTCGTTAAGCGCCAAATCTACAGCTTCATAATTGTATTCTACAAAAATATAAGGATAAACTTTTGCGTCAATAAATGAAATATTAACGCTTCGCTGTGCCGGTTTGGTGTATAGCAGCTCACGGGAACCGTCGGTTTTCACGCCGTAAATAATGCTTGTGATTTTCGGTGTGATGCCAAATATTTCGCCTGATAAATCAAGCGTAAGCCATTTTTGAGCCGGACCAATTATTTGGGATTTAACTTTACCTGAATTAATAAATTTAGTTAAAAAACCTTCTAAAGCAACTGAGTCGCCATACATATTAATACCTTCGTGAATAGTACCAACCGGAGCATTACGCCAACCGACCATTGCAAATGAAATCTCCCATCCAAGATTGTTGTTATCAAGAACTAAAGTATCAGCTATAAAAGAGCCAAGTTTCTTGAATTCAGCCAGAAGCGTATCAATAGAACCATAACCGGGTTGTGGTTCGTGTATTTTATAATAAACAGGTAATCTGAATGAAGAGCGACAATTCCCGATTAAGACATAATCATCATCGGTAATAGAATCACGTAGAAATTCGACAAGTCTGAATGAAGCAGAATCAGTTCGCCAATTTGAATCATTTACATACAAGCCGAAAGTATCAAATAATTTATGTCTGACCTTATTGGGGAATTCTTTGCCGTCAATCACAGTAACACTTATACCCAAGTCGTAGGGGCCATCGGCAGTAACCTTGTCGCCTACCTGAATTAATACATAAGGAACAACAACATCAATGCCGTTCTCCGCAACACCTTTTACGCTGATAATTTTAAACGGAAGAACCTCGTTGTCCAATCCCAATTCATTATTTTGATTGATTGAAAGTGACTCTGCCTCAAAAAAGTTTTTATTATCGGCAAAGATCAATTTGTGAGTTACTTCACCGACTTTATAAGAGTTATCGGCAACAAACGGAATAGTATTAAATCCTGTTGGTCCGCTTATGTCTGACAGACGTCTATATTTAATGTGGTAAACTTTGCCGTCGGTTAATTTAACTTGCGGAACATAGTCAATGTGTGTTTCAGATATTTGAATGTTTTCAGAATCAATATTGCTGAAAGAATGGTCTAATAGGCGGTTGGATTGAAAATCAAGCACTTGAAATTCATAAGTAAATTGACCTTCATTCAATGGCTCTATAAACCTAAATCTTGGTTCATTGACTGAAACAGTCCATAAATTAAGAGGATCAACGGGCAATAGTGTATTTTCGAGCACATCAATGGTAAATTCGACCTTGTTATTGGCATATGTCTCTTCAAAAAGTTCTTGATTGGGGTTTGCGATAATGGTTATTGAGTGCTTTCCGGCCATATCCTTGATGGGCAATGTAAATTCAAATGACTGAGACACACATAAATTTTGCATCGTAATCAAAAGTGAATCTTTAATTTCATTGAAGTTTCTTATAAGTATTAATTCTATTTCTCCGATAGCCTTGGGACCATAATTGCCCAATAAACCTGAAATCGTTACCGAATCATCATTTTCGTTGATAGATGGTGTACTTCCGGCATTGATTTTTATGTCGGACCGGTTTATGTACAAATCTGGCTCACTACCGAGTCGTATGCGAATTAGGGGGTCTCCGAGCAGTGAAAATTGGTATAAAGTGTAGAGTTGATAATCACTCTTATCCATGTGAGATTTACCGTATTCCAAAATTTCGGAGATATTTCTCTCTTTTCTCTTTGTGTCTCCCAAAATCTCATACATTTTTGAGGCAACATAATTATGAATGTCCAAAAATCCTACGGTTGTAGAACCGATTGTGGCGATAAAGCCTTTGTCCTTTTGAAGCAAGTATTGTTCACTTCGCGACATTTTTAGCACAGGTTCGGCAAATGCACTGGTATTACAAGATATTGTAGTCAAAATCCCGTACCTATCTTTATTATTTAGATTTGGTGCCGCCCAACCGTCCATGTCAAACACTTCGGCAGAAGCGTGCCCAATGAAGGTAGTCCATTGGGCACCTTTATTGATTTCATTCCTTATTTCACCACCTTGGAACCCGGAACTCGGCGAATCATCCAATTTTCTTACTATACTGATATTGCCGCAAAAACCGGGAGCAAAAATATAGTCTTCATAACGTAAGCCTATCGAATTATAAAATTGCCTACGCTCGCCGGCGTTATTTCCCCCGGTCAAAAACAACACATTTTTCATCCACTGATTAGGAGGTATAGTATCATAGACAATGAGTTTATCTACATAATCACGCATTTGTTCGAGTGTGTTTACAGGAGCTCTTCCGACGAGAATTTCAGGAACAAAATCATCATAGGCATCGAGGCATCCATACCACCAATCACTTACGGGATTGCCGTAAGTTGGAATGAACATTTCGCTTACTGAGTTCCTGTAATTTTTGCGTACATCCCATGTAGCATCGCCGACAAGGCATAGATATCGAACTTTTTGTCCCTGCCAATTATCATAAACATGTTTTAAGAATTTTTTGATTGCAAATACGGATTGTTTTCCGAAATTAAATTCATTGTAAACATCTTCGACATCAACAACTTCGACTGCTATATTTTGCGTGTTTCTTCTGAAATTGGCAAGACGCTCAACTTCGCTTCGGAAATTGCCGTGTGTAAGGTAGATGGCTCGTGCTTGTCTGTTTTTATCAGCTAAATTTTTGAAAGTAACTGGCTGAAGTAAGGGCTTTTCTGCAGATGCAATGTCACGAGTGAGTATATTAATTCTATTTATTGTATTAACAGGCAAATCAATTTTGTATCTTATGCCGCTTGCATTAGCAAGAAAGCCCGAAAAATTTGTAAATTGATGTTCGACTCGTTCGAAAATACTTGCAGCATTATCTTTAGCTACTGCAAAAAACCAGATACTGCCTTGTGGTATTGAATTAACAGAATTACTACCTAATCTGACAAATTCGTCCCTATTTCCGCTAAGTGTATTATTACTGTTTGTGATAGCAATAAGTTCTGTACCGCTTGGAAACTGCCTGATAAGGTTGTTGATTTCATTGGTGAAAGATTCGGCAAATACATAGGTGGCTTTGTCACTACCGGGTAATCTGTATAGTATGTGCAATCCCGGTTGAGTTGTACGATGATGCGTATCATTTAAAGACAAATTCGTAAATTTGCCTAATTCACCACCGCCGCCGAATACAAAGCCCTTTTGTGCATTTTTGCCGAATGAAATCGTGCGATTTGCTGTATCCAATGCGATTATTTCAGGTGAATGATAGCCGAAAATTCTATATGTACCTTGATTACCATTATTAAAAAATTCAAACTTACCGCCCGAAGCAAAGTTCATCACGTTGCCTTCGATAACGAAATAGGTCAAACCTGCAATGGAATTAGTCGTTGAATAAACTTGATGGGACTCAAATGTAAAAAGATTTGAACCGAATGGAATTGATGAATTGCTTACTGTCGTTTTTAGTGAACCGTATTTATAGCCTGTTATGGAGTCTCGTGCTTTAAGTTCGGTGTTGATTAAAAGACGTAAATCGTAATACGTGAGTGTCGGTACACTGAACGTCATTTTAAATGTATCTTGAATAGTCCTGTAATGAGCAGATATTGAAAGTTCTTTCGAGCTTTTCGCTACGGGCAAAAATAATTCTGTAGAATATCTTGCAACAGGTCTTTGCTGTGATGGCTCGAGTAGTGACCAATACCAACCCTCACCCATTACGGTACGTGAATCAACATGAAGCCCTAAGCTTGGGTTGGTAGTTATATCTTCTCTCGCATAAATTGAACCCAGCGAATAAACTGTCGAACGTTCTATATGTTGTTTGATGTAGGATTCCTCAATTATTGGAACATTAGTTTCGTTATCCACGAACTCGTATGATAAAGCAGATTGTTTATTGTCAATAAATAAGAAAAATGGCTCATATAGAGCATAAAAATCATAAAATGTGGTATCACCATAAGCACGACGAGCATAAAACACAAGTATAGAGTTATGGTCAATTATACCGTCATTATCAATTATGTATCGTAAACATGGTTTGCCCTTGTGATAAAGATGAATATGTTCGGTTTTGCGACCATTTAGTTCGGGAAGTGCGTTGATTAATTCGCCAAAGCCAAGCACAGCAACACCATCATCAAAAGTATTAATTCTTATGTACTTTTTTTCTAAATCGAACCAGTCAAGTTCTCCTGAATTAAGTCCAAATACATGAGAGAATGCAAAATTCGCAGAAAAATATAAAAATACGGCAAGTGCGATGCTTAATCTTGTCATAACTTTTTTAGAATAATCACAAATACTAACTATAAAGACACAATAATTTCACATTTGTTACAAAATGTCATAAAAAAGCCACGAAATTTTGTAAATTTCGTGGCTTTGATATATTTAAATCCTGATTTTTTAGCGAGAGTCACCGCCATAATGTTTGTAAGAAGATTTGGGTTTATCTTCACGAAGTGAGAACATAATCTTTTTGGCTATTTCTTCCGCCACCACTTGCTGAATTTTATCTCCTGATGTCATGTATTCTTCTATTGCAGACTCAACTCGTGTACGAATGATTTCAGCTGTTTGGCCAACGAGAGCATTAGATAATTGGTGAATGTCGGCTTGTTGACCTCTGAGCGCTTCCAATTGGCTGCGATTAGCATCTTCCATCTTCTTAAGCATCTTGTCCATACGCTCTTCTTCTTCGGTGTACATAAGAGTTACAGCGAGAAGTGAAAGCATCACGAATTCGAGTGCAATCGCAAACAATATTAATGATGGACGAGTTGCGGGAATAAACTTCAAGCCGCGGATACCAACAGCAACGATAAGGAACGCCGCACCGCCGTAAGCAAGACCGGTTACTAGGTTAGAGTATTTTTCTGTAAAGTGGTGTGACATATAAAGTCTCAAACCTTTAGCAAAGTACATTCTGTTACGTCTCCAAAGCAGAGCATTCTTAATGTCAATAATTTCGATGACAACGAAATCTGAGAAGAATTCTTTAATACGAGTATAAATTGCTTCGTTGCGGAAGAACACGATATCGGTATCGTTGTCGAACACGTCGTCAAAACGTGCTGACTGAAACGGTGAAGCAATATCTTCGGTCATTGTTCTGTCCCAAATTAACCTGAAAGCAGAACGTACCTCAGATACGTCCTTTTCTGCCAATTTATCATCGGGCATAATGAGTAGTTCTATAACTTCATCGGCAAAACCTGTTTGAAGTCTGAGCTTAACCTTTGTATTATCAATTTGTCTATCAAACAGAACTGCCATAAATCCTATATTTGAAGGCATGAACATTGTAATCAGCACGGCAGACAAAATTGCAAATACAAGTGCCAATACGATAAATCCCAGCCAGGGTTCCAAGATAATCGCTAAGTCTCCGAGTACTGGTGCCTTGGCATAAAATTCCGAACCTTTTTTTGAGTAGCCATGTTCCTCTTCGTTACGAGGCTCCCAAGTAAAGTCGAAAATGAATTCGCGATTTATTAGGTCTTTGGCAATTGGTTTGCCGATGGCTTGTAATTCTCTGTCTTTTGAGGTTGATGCCCATACAAGTCCATCAAATTTAACGAAGCCGATTTTTTGTTGTTGGTCCAATGATGGTGCAAACAAAGGAACAACGAATCCGGCTATTAGTTGGGGTACCAAACTGAAGAAGTAGTAGTAGAAAAATGCGGCTGATAACACCGTCAGTAATACCACATGCTGAGCACCAACATTGTGCTTTTTTGATTTAGTCGAAAAGTTCTTGATTGTCATTAGTTTTTCACTCCTGATTACTTCATAAATTCAATTTTTAATTCTATAT
>CAZWXI010000028.1:0-28785 GCA_964637845.1 uncultured Hyphomicrobiales bacterium
AGCAAGGTTATTAAATTTTGTCCATGCCAAAGGTACTCTTATAAGTGCACTACGGTTACTTTCGCTCCAACAAACTTTAGTGGGTGCTTCGTGGTGGGGTACTAATCTCAAATAGCTTGATGATACCATATTACCGAAGGCGGTCAAACTCGGTGCATAATGACATAATCCACCGATTAATTGTTTTGCTTCATTTGATAATTCACCATTCTCGTTTGTCATTATGTTGATTCCGTTTCTCGTTAAAGAATTATGAAAATGCAGACCATTGCCGGCATGTTCGAAATCTAACTTCGGGAAAAATGTAGCAATATATCCGTGTTTATATGCTACATTTCTAATAATCCAAGATGAAAGTACAACCATGTCAGCCGCTTCGTCAACGGGTGATTCGAGCAATTCGATTTCGACTTGCTCGGCAGACTTATTTTTCAACTCTTCATATTCGGTAACAAGCGAGCGTATTGTACCGACTTCGCTATGGGCATATTTAACATTGCCTGTAATTTGTGTGACATGGCGAAGCATTTCATTCAGTATTTGACCTGTCTTGACAAATGGTGCCGTAGCATGGTAGCCTCGCTGTTTTTCTAGCGGATAAATGTCTTTTTCAGATTTCCCAATTAAATAAAATTCAAGCTCACCGAATGACTGCAAATCAATACCTGTATTTTTCCTTAAACTCTCTGCGGCTCTGATTAATATGTTATCGGGGGCAAAATCAGCAAGGTTACCGTTTCTATCCATGAATCGGCATATGATATTCAAACTTTTGTCATCAAAAGGATTTAAAAAAGCGGTTTTATACACCGGTACTACGTACAGGTCTGATTTGCCGGCATCAACCATACCTTTGAATAAAGAAGAAACATCGCAACGTTCGCCTTCGCTCAGAATCAACTCGGCTTGTTTTCTACTTGTGATAGGTATTTTCAATTCTTTTAGTTTGCCGTCAATACCGGTAAAGTTAAAAGTTACTATCTCCAACTGCTTTTCAAGAATTATCCTAATAAGGTCTTCGCGAGTAAGGTCATTTTTGTTCTTTCCCGTCATGACGCTGATGGGATTTTCCAATGCAAAATACTGATTTAACTTTTCCATGTTTTCTCCATTAATTTTTAAATTAATTTTTATTTAATTTTCCTAAAAAATTTATAAATCTATAAACAAAATTACTAAAAAGTTTTTACATTAAAAAATGTAACAAGGAACTATTAAAATGTTAACTTTTGCCAGCTTGATTAATAATATGTTAATATTTTCACATAGATTAATTGATAATAATTATTTTTGAAAAACGTTTCTTATTTTTATTAAATAGAGACAGACATGAAATCACTTACAAATACAGCCGCTAATAAAACAACAAAACCTATTGCATCAATCCTGATGTTTGTCGGTGGGCTATTTACGCTGTCAACTTGCTCGGCTCTTTTCGATTCGGCAAATACTGATAAATTCAGTTTGTTGGCAGGGATGATAATATTTGGTGTTGTACCTCTTCTCGGAGGCTTTTTTCTTTTCAAGAACGCAAAGAAGACCGAGAAACGTGCAAACGTGGAATTTCTCGAACGTACTGTCTTGAACTTGGTTCAGAAAAGTAATGGTGTAGTGTCGCCTTTGCAGCTTGCTCAAACTACGTTACTGACCTCGGACGAAGCACAAAAATTACTCGATGAATTTGTAATCAAAGGCATTGCAACTGTCGAGGTTAATGACCTTGGAGAAATTGAATACCATTTTCCTACTTATTTGAAATCTTAGATTTTATTATCTTAATATGATTTTTTTCGCCTTGTTACCGTATTTCAGAATATAAAACCCACGTGGCAATTTGCTTACACTAATAACCGAGTCTTCAACTGTTCCCGTCATAAACACTCTCCCTAAAACGTCCGATATTACATATTCTCCTGAGTAATCCGTTATGAAGAGCATATCTTCAGCAGGATTAGGATAAACTGATTTATCTATATTTCCGAAAATCAGACTGTCAATACCACAACTATCGGACAAGTCAACATAGAAAAATGTCTCAAGCGGAATAATATCAAAAAACATTATGGAATCAGTTTTGTAATTTACTGAATTCAATTTGATTTGGGAAAGTGTGAAATCAGGGATTGTAACTAAAAATCGTGACTCGAGAATTTTACCACGACTTAAATTACTGACATTTTCAAAGCTGAAATTCAAATTGCCATGCGTATAATCAATATTTTTTAATCCCACGATACTAAATACAGTGTTCAAATATTTCAAAGCACGCGGATTATAAAGCACACTCAATTCAAAATCTAATGCTTTAATGACGTGGACAACCCCGAAAATTGTATCGGCAAAATTCTTATCCAAATAAAGCGGAATATTGATTGTATCGCCAAGTTTAGAAAAAACTGTGTCAGGTGCTATATATTTATCGCTGATGTAAAACATAGGATTGAATTCGGGAGCGTATCCAACTCCAGTTGAAGCCGCAGAATCAATTATTAAACACGGATTTGCGGAAATTAGCTTGAAAACTGAACCAAAAGTGCCAATATTCCAGGGACAAAATCTAATAGTAATACTAATTGAGTCATCTACGTCAATCATTTGAGTAGCGGGTGGCGAATATGACACTACTTGGTAGTAATTCTGCAGTTCCATTACATCGAAATTCGTAATCGGAACGTCACCAATGTTTCTAACTGAAAATGTTATATCTTTGCAATCAAGGACCCGGACGCTGTCATAATTTATCGTAAGAAATGTACCTGTAGGCATAATCTCAAGCTCGGGTTGCAAAATAACAACGATTGCTTCATCCAAAACTGCAATTATATGGTATAATATTACTTCCTCGGTATCGAAAGCAATCGAATCCATTCGGAGTGTTATGGTATCACGTGTAGTCATCTTAGGTCTAAACCGCAATTCCGCTAAAGGTCTAATGGAATCAACGTTACAGAAGTTTTTGAAAAGCATCATACTTCCAATAGCGTTTTGAGTATGGTTAATTGAAGTCGAATACCCAAAACAACCACTACCGAGATACGTAGACTGATGTCCGATATATTCAAGTTGAGTTGTATCATATTTCAATTGCATGCTGATATCCACAATTTCAGCCGGAAAATCTCGTGAAGAATAAATCGGAATAAGTAATTCTTCGCATGTTATTACTCTGAAGGTATCTTGCTTGGTATAATTACTGCCAAAGTGGAAAGACAGCCCGAATGCAGGAGCAAAACCGCTTCCGTAAATATAAATAGTCGTATCGAAAAATATACAATCGCCTCCGGGTCTATATTTCCGAAGTTTAATCACTGCTTTTGCCTCGTATTCTCTTACTGCACGAGGCTTAAATCCAAATTGAACAGTAGTTGTACCTCCTGTGTCGAGAATAATGGGATAGGAAGGTTTACCGTTCATAAATCTTGTACTGTCATAAGCATAAAACACTCTCTCATCAGGTATGAACATTATGGTATCAATTATAACAGCATCTCGATAAGGATTTAGGAGGTAATTCGGGAAATTGATTCGTACATATTGTGGTGCTGCCGATGTATCCACACGCGTGGGCGGGAAAATGACCATGTCACTGTTCGTTTCATAAAGCATAGCCTGAATACCCGTCAAATATACTTTGAATTGCTGGTTCCAGTATGAACCACGTGAATCAATAACCAAATTAATATTATGTGTGAGACTGTCTTTGTTCTGCATATCACGAGGACAGTAACGTACACGCAGGATATCAGTCTTGTTAGCAGGGATGGTATAAGGTAAAGTGGAGCCGTTAGCAATATAATAATCTGATATCCAGTCGAAGTAATAATCATTCGGATTTGTAACGCCAGTATTGCTGAAATATATAGAGTCTATAATCATATCAAATACTTTGGAGCGATTAATCAGCATAATCTCTCTCTCGATACAATCACAAGGTAAAATAAATCCGAAACTCAACACGGTAAGCGGGACTTCGAGTGCAATAATTTCCGCTTCTCCCTCTAATTTAACAGTATGTAATTTCTGACATGGCTCAATAATTTGAATTTGCAGAAATTCACTGTAAAATTTCGGTTCCGTAGGCAAAAATTGAACGGTCAATTGTAATGTGTCTCTAGATTTCAAAATAACATTCGTATAGCGTCCGGGAGCATCCAAAATTACAAATCCCGTCGGCGCTGTTATTGATGACACGGTTACTGAAAATGGAGAAATATTTTCGATTGTTACAACACGCTCTTTATTCTCTCCAACCTCTATTTTACCATAAACAACGGGCGATTCGGCAGATATTTTAGGTGCGATTGATGAGCCGCGAATTTGTGACAACCATTTCTCGTTATCTGTAGTTTCAAATCGGATTTCGGCTATATCGCTACGGTCGTTATTCAAATCATTCGGCTCGTACAGAACTTCAAAAGTGTAATTTGCGCTCGGGACTAAGTCAATTTGTGACGGTAAAGTTGCCGGCGATTTAATGGTAAATTTACCCGATGGATTAATGAACGAAAAATTTTTCAATGTTTGTGTATTAGCAGTTCGATTGTTAATAAGAATTTTTCCGCTACCTTCCTTGCAAGCTATAATATTACTAATTTCAAGCACTTCCGGCGAAAAAGAAAATCTTTCAAAAATACCTTGACCCCGAACTTTAATGCAGCCCGAACCATAGCACATTTCTTCAAAAAAGCATAATTCATCGGTATAAGTTAAAGCATTTGTGGGTCTGAATCCAACCGCAACGTTACGCGTTGCACCACCGGGTATGTTCAGCGCAGATGCCCCTGAAATAAAGAATACATCACTTTTTTTTATGTAAAAATTAACACGTAAATTCTCGGAACTGTTGTTCTTAACTGGAATATTTATAATACGTTCCTGCCCAACAAATACGTCACCGAAATCCACCTCAGGAACATCGAATTGAATATCGGCATAAAGCCCGTAGCCGCGTACATATACAGGTCGCCGTATCGTGCAACCACCTGATTTTACTACAATTACAATCGAATCATTTAATATTCCCGGTTTTGTCGGGACGAATCGGAAGTAATTCGGCAAATATCCTGTGTTCGGGTCTAATTGTAATGGGAATAATCTAACATTACCTTGGACATCAGGGGGATACTCGATATTTATGACATAAATGTCTTCGTCGAGCAAGTTCATCCAATTATACTGAGGCGCGTCTGACGGAAAATCTACGCATACAACACCGAAATTTATAGAATCGAGCCTAATTTCGCTATTCCCGCGACTCACTCGGATAACTTCTTTGACTTTTCCGTTCATTGGTATTTTTTTGTCGGGGTCGCACATATCATTTGAAATGATTCGTAATGTGTCAAAATTATTACTCGAAAATTTTCCTGAGGCAAATCGTACATTTATTCGAAATGTATCTCCGGGAGCCAATTGGTAGGGCAACGGAGGATGACTTACTACAAATACATTTGTCATAAGATTGGAAATCGAATTAATTGTAACGGTTTGTGGGGTTGAAGTTTTATCTGTTTGATTGATTATTGTCAATACGGAATCTATATGAGGTTTTTCGATACATCCCGCTTTCAACGAATCAAACGGCAATTGCAAATTGGAAAATTTTAGTGTTGTTACCCTCGTTAAATTCATGTTTACTCGATTGATAAAACGGCACCTGTCAACTGAATATGCTCTCAATTGCGGGACAATGGTGCCTTGGAAATCGGCATTAACAGTAACCGTAAAAGTATAAAAACTATCTTTAATCATGTTGTTGATTCTGTTTGGAGTTATCACGAATCCTGAAATCAAATCCGTGTTAACAATATCAATAATAATTGACTTATTGCAACTTGAAGTATCAACAACTCTAAATCTGTATGTTTTTGGGCTTTTACAATCTAATGTATCAAGAAAAAGAACGCTTTTATCAACCGGTTCCATAAAAATTGTTCTTTCGATTGGGCGATTACTGTTTTGAATAGATGCACCACTTCGTCCGAAACCTGTGTTACCGTTGTTGGTAGCATCACAAAGTATAAATCGTCCGATATCTTCGTTACATCGATAATATATTACCAAATCATTGATACCCCAATTTAATGAACGATTACGATTGCAATAAATCTCTTGGTCTGTAAAAGTTCTTGACCATATTCTGATTTCGTCCATTTGTCCTAGAAAAGTTCTATTGGCGACCGTATCATTAGAAAATGCGTTTGTATTGGCGATTTTCACTGTTAACTCTTTGTTTTGCGGTTCTCGTAATCTAAAAGCAGGAAACGAAGAATTACGTGAAAAGTGCCTTAAATTACCATTTACATATAATTTAACAATCTGAGTCGTACCGTTAAATACTCCTGCAATATGATACCACGTGTCGTATAAATCAGCCACGCTTGTTTTGGCGATGGTGTTATCGAGGTGTACCATGTTGGTATTGGGAGCATTTATCTCAAATACCAGTTCATCATTTTGATTAATATACAGTATCCAAACATCATTGACGTCGTGGGCAGGTCCCCAAAATCCTGCAATAAACTGTATTTTACCCGGTTGTCGTATCGGTTTTACCCACATTTCTACAGTCATTTTGTCAATTAATTGCAGTTGAGAGGGCGTGAAATTTACATCTAAATAATGTGCTCCTTTGCCAGCACTATTCGAAAATGTTATTGCTCTACCAACGCAATTCAAATCTATATCGCAATCTGCTCTTTGGGCAAATGCGTCAATTGAACTCCACATTACGACAATAAAAATGATTCCCCGTAACATACTATTTCACCACAATAAATTTTTTAATTATCCTCGATTCACTAATTGTAATTAATAAGTTGTATTCCCCCGGTTGATGAACGTAATTTTGTATGGCGTGAATTCCACTCGGCATAAAATCTTCATGAATTAAGCTCAACCTTCGACCAATAGTACTGAATAACTCTATTTTTACTCTCGAATAATTGCGTAATTCGAATCTGATGTTTAATAATCCCTGTGACGGATTCGGATAAAGCAAAACATCTTGATTTTCAATCGGTTTGATGTGTTCCCAAATACTCGAAGTTCGAGGCCTCAATACTCCAAGCGGCAAAAAAGTATCGCCAAAAACTTCGCGACTTTGGTCAGGAGTTGCTCCTAACCAAGTTTCGAGCACATCGTTGTAAGTACGGCGAAAATCATATTGGTGGCGTAAATTTTCGAGGTCATCCAAATCATTCAAATCCGGCTTGCCTTCAACACGATAGTAACCACCTTCAATATAATCGTCGCTACCTGCAAAAATGAATTGCATTGATGCGGCTCCGTGGTCAGTGCCTCGGCTACCGTTGTCATTCACACGTCGTCCAAACTCAGATGTCGTAATTCCAACAACTCTTTCTGCAAAACCTTGTTGCTGTGCATCATCAAGGAATTCACAAATACCTCTTGCCAAATTATTAAGTAACGTATAATGTGCTCCCGTATAATCTGTTTGCATCTGTTGAGCATGTGAATCGAAGTTACTTAGCGTCATATAGAATACTCGTGTTTGAATTCCACCTGCAATGAGCGATGAAATAACTCTAAATTTTTGTGGTAACCCAATGCTGTAATTTACTTTGATTTTGTCTTTTCCGTTTTGATACGCAGTTTTTACCACGTCTGCGTACTTTTCTGATTGCTCAGCGACCACATGAATGAAATTATATTCCTTTTCATAATAGCTTTTGGTAGGTGTATGAAATCTAAGCGATTTAGGCATCAGTCCAGCAGCTAATTGATAGAATCTCTCGGGATTTTGGAGTGCGACTCCCATATCACCTTTATCACTTTTTAGCATCAAAGGAATCGTACCTTCAAGAGATATAGCAATTGGATGCTCAGGGATATCCTCGGGATAATTATCCAAAATATTTGCAAAATATCTACCCAACCAACCCTCTAATAGCTTTTCATTCGGGTCTGTGCTGTTTATACCGCTATGCCATATATCACGGCTTCTAAAATGCGATAGCGTCGGATTATCATAGCCGATACCTTGTACAACAGCTAATTTACCGGTTGCCATAAGATTCATCATCCCTCCCTGATGTACACCATCTATTAAACCGCTGTTGAAAAACAAATCAGAATCGCCAAATTGGATAGCGAATTCTTTTGGTATATGCAAATTTGGTCTCAATTCAAGATATAATTTTTCTTGGTCATATGGGATAATTGTATTAAGCCCGTCATTGCCGCCAAATAACTCAATAATAATCAAAATATTATCACCTACCGCATTCAGGAAATGCTCAACGGGTCGCTTTTTGGCAAAGGTACTTTTAGGTAGCAATACCGTTCCTGCTGTAGCAACTCCTGTACTTATTAAAAATTCTCTTCTTTTCATTTTTTACTCCTTCTAAATTAGATGAAAATCAGGTGATAATATAATCTCGCTCAAAAATTCGCGAATTCCTTTTGCTACTGTATCGGATGAATTGTTCAGACCATTCAGCCAATTTTGTTCATTAAGCCCGTTTAAAATTTTGTTCTTGAAAAAAGCTACTCTCTCGCTTGTAATTTTTTTCGGTAGGAAGAATAGAATAAATTCATCCAAAAAAACACCAAAACTATTCAAATTGAATTGTTTAGTTAAACCAATCAATTTCTCGTCGTTGGCTAAAGCAAGTATTTCCATGGCATATTTTCTTCTCAATGGATAAGTTTTTGTACTAATCCATGAACGGTAACCTTTCCAACTTCCGACGTTGGGAGGTTTATATAATTCTTGCTCAATATCGTCACATGCATGGCTTGCAAGCGATTGATTGCCTTGTTTATATACAACGTTCAATTGCCTTTCTACTCCGACTATAAATTCGGGTGGTGTTTTGATTTGACATCCAATAATATTTTCATCATAAAAATGCTTGCTTTTAAATAATTTCTCGAATACTGGCTCCAGATTAAAGTCATTTTGTACGAATGTCGCTGCAAGTTCTTCCACGATTTGCTTGTTTACATCACCCGGACTGCTGTAAACAAAATAATTATACATTTTCTCACAAATGAATCTTGCTATAGGCATCGGCCTTTGTTCGAATAAAATTTTAATCATTTTTTTGACTTCTTCCTCACGGACGAGGTCTTCGGAATTTTTTGACTCATCGCGAGCGGGTATGATTTCTCCCATTATCAGTTTTGCCCCAGTATCATGCAAACTTGGGATAAAATATGTCTCAAATTGCCCGTTGGGCTTTGGAGTGAAGGCATGGGCGGCGGTTCTGAATCCTGTCAACACCCTTGAGATCTCGCGAATGTCTCCTTCTGAATAATGTCCGATTCCCATAGTAAACAACTCGAGCAATTCTCGCGGGTAATTCTCATTGGGTGCTTGTTTTGTACTGAAATTAACACTTTGGTACATCAACATCGCTCCATCAAACGTATTATCGTAAGCCATGTCTTTATAATTTCCGATACGATTCTTCCTCAGCATTTGATTGTTGCGATAAAGCAACGGCGGCGGAATTAATGATAAAGTATCAAATGTGAATTCTATGCACCAAACAGTTGACCAAAACAATGTGAATTTTTCGACAAATGGGGCATTTTCAATTCGCATTTGCTCAAGCCACCAATTCTTTAGCTGATTGTATCTTGTCCTGTGCCGCCCTTCAATTTCAAATCTTATTTGAATCGGCAATCCGTCCAAAGGGTCCTCTTCGGCTATGTTGAGCCAATTCAAATCTTTATTTCCATCGGGCAATGGTTTGCTGCCGTCACCAAGAATTTTTGCGACGGCTTCATCAACACTAAGTCCTATGAATTCTTTGATTAAAGCAGGCGTTATCCCAAATGAAACCCGTCGCAATAGATGTGATGCTGTTTCTTGGTCTAAAACTTTATCATATTTGTCTAATGACATCAGCGAGTTGTTATACTTGCGATGAATTTCAGTCTTTAATTTTAAAAAGTCTCTACGGTTCATAAAAATTCTCCTTTTTATTATTCTAATGGAGTTCTAACTTCAATTAATACTGTGCGATTGTAAAATCTTCCTTCAGGTAAACTATTGTCATATTTCGGATTCTCCGACCCTTTTCCTTGAATATGTTTAAAATTAGCATCAGGCAGCACTGAGCGTATAGCGCTGGCTGTATTGTCCGCGCGTTTCTGTGACAATGATAAATTATAGTCTAGTGTTCCTAATATATCAGTTGTTCCATAAATGTAAACTTCAGAGTTCGCCCTAATTGCTTCCTTAGCGAAATCTTTTAGCAAGTCATTGTTAAATTTGCTCAAATTGGCTTTATCGAAATCGAAAACGATTAAATTCAATCGCCCAATCTCGAATTGCTCAGTTTCAATATTGAATTCAAAAGGAATGCTGTGCATTTCGAACAGTTCACCGTCGTATAAATCCAATTTCAGTGTAAGTCTTTTATTCTTTGAAATCGAAATTAGTGAGTCAATTTGATTTTTGTTTAAATTCAAGTTTGCTTCAAATTTACCTTCCTTGAGTTGGACTTCATTGCTGTAATACGGTCGTTGATTTATTGTTAAGCTGTAATTCAATCTTGTGGGTCGAGAAACCTGCATATTAAAATTCAGTTTATCGGTATTGAATTTATACTCTGAAAATTGTCTATGAACGACCGGAGCGAGGTTTTTGCCATCATCAGAAAGAATTTCAACTCTTCGATTTTCGAAAGCGGCTTCTTCTGGATTTGTGTAAATCCCCGGCTTGTCACCCGATTCAACTTTTAGCCGATTATACGGAATATGCCATTTCGTGTGAAAGTAATCAGCAACTGTTTTAGCTCTTGCTTGAGCTAATTCGCGACGTTCTTGCAATGTGGGCAATTCATTGCCATCAGAATAGCCTACAATCCTTATATTTGAGTTATTTGTACTTAGCCTCTTGCCTATTATATCCAAACTATTGTAGTATATAGTCATCGTTTCTTTGTTAAGTTTCCCTTCATCAAAATCCTCTGCCGGCATGGTATTAATGTATTTATCATTCAATTTACTTGATTTTTCGTCGAAAAAATAGTAGGACAGAAGGGGGAAAGTTTGCGTTACGATAGTTTCAGTAACATCTAATGGCTCTATGCTCATATCGGTTACTATGGATGGTTTTGAAACATATTCTGTCACAACCGGTTCCTCAGGTTCCGGCTCCGGCTCAACCACGGGAATTACTTTCACCGGTTCGGGCTTTTCGCGACCAAAATAGTAACTCAATACCAAACTCAATCTGAGAATGTCAGATTTCAATAAATTATCCGAAAGAGCCGAATTCACGGCGTAACGATAAGATAATTCCAAATTAGCACCCAAATCTTTATTAAACATATGAGTGTATCCTATTCCTGCATTGAGTCCCATTGAACTTGTAACATCATTAAACTCGCCCGACTCATTAATTCTACTCTGTGAGCCATTGCTGAAACTGACTGATTTGGGCGATTTAACGGCTTCCTTAACTGTAAAATCATTCTTAACAATCGGATTTCCTATATCAAACGATAATCTAAGGGATATGGGTAAAGAGCTTATAGGCTGAACGGACAAACCTAAATCGAATGACAAATAATCTAAAGTACCATCAAAGTAATGGCTACGTTTGAACGGTACATATTTGTTGCTAACTGGATCGAGCACTTCGAAGCAATCAGAGCCACCGACCATGTTGAAAGGTCTTGTGTCATAAAATAGTCTTCCTTCCAAGCTTATAAAGTCTTTGCTAACGATATAGCCGAGTTTTATGCCTGCATGAATGCCTTGAGCGGTACCTGAGTCGAATTCTCCGCAATTCAGGTCGGATTTGATATAAGATTTATCTGTTGCGTTGAACAAATAATTACTACCACTGAATAGTCCTATATACATGTTATTGTCTTGCCTCGCATTTACCTTACAAAGCAATCCCATTACCGCTGATATTATCAATACTGTAATTCTTAACTTCAAATTAATATCTGCCTTTTGTTCGTATTCACGACTTTAAATTAAACAATTTTGCACTCACAAACAAATATTTTGTTTTACTTTAATAAAAAAATTACCCCACAAATAAAAAAAAGTTGCAATTAAAAGTAGCGATATTACTATCTCACCAATGTTAACATTAATCACATTATTTCTTCATCTTTAGTACAATAAAAGGAAAATAATATCATTAAAATTATTTAATTGTACTTTATTTGCACTTTATTATATTTGCATTGATTTTTGCAGAATTCTTGTTTTTTTTCGGACCAAAAGCATTTCTGCGAATGTTTTTGCGAAATAAATGTGGTGTTTTATTATAAATAAACAAACGGTGTTGAATATGCCCAAACTCCTATTAATATTAATTGCAGCATCGATTCTTGTAGTACCTTTAAGAAGTATCGCTCAAAGTTTTGATGCTGTTAGTATTTTCGAAAAATGTTCACCTGCTGTAGTAAAAATTCATACTCCACATGGCACCGGCGCAGGATTCATAATTAATGAGAATGGATATTTGGTCACAAACTATCATGTAATTGCCAATCCGGATGGCGGAGTTTACTCTCAAAATGATATTACGATTGAATTGAAAAATGGGTTTAAGTACAATGCAGCTTTTATTGACCCATTGGTTGATTATCAAGGTTTTGATATTGCCATTGTCAGAATAAATACATATATGAGGAACTACATACCTTTGATTGATAAGCAATTAAAAGTAGGAACCGAAGTTGTCACAATTGGTCATCCCTTAGGTGATGATTGGAATCAATCGAAAGGTGTGATATCGCGTTTAATTCCAAACCAACATCTCATACAACATGACATTGCTACTGACCCGGGTAATAGTGGTGGACCGATTTTAAATGCTAAAGGGCAAGTTGTAGGTGTAGTTGTATATGGTATTGCTTTACCCGTAGAAGGATATACTATCAGTTTACAACGTACGGGTAATTATGCCGCTGATGTTTCGTTGTTAAAACATATTCTCGATAAAAGAGGCATCAAATACTCAACTAATCCCATTGTTACTGAGGGGGTTTCGATTTCCGAGATGCAAATGCAACAACTGAAAATTGAGCAAGAAAGAATCGCAAGCGAGAATGAACGATTGAGGAAAAGTTGGGCTGCTTTGGAATCTGAAAGAACTAAGTTCTACCAAGAGAGAGCAATATTTCAAAAGAAAGTTACTGAAAGTCAAGCATTGATTGACAGAGGCGAGCAAATCAAAAAGGAACTCGACAGGATAAGAAAATCAAATGAGAACCGCAGTAATGAATTGGACAACCGAGAAATCGCCATAGAACGAAAAGAGGTTTGGATTCGACAAAAGGAACTCGATATTAAGAAAAAACTTACTGAGCGTATGGCACTCGAATTCATGCTTTCGCCAAATTACAACTATGTGAATGACCAATTCAATCATTATGTTACAAGCCGCGCTTCTGCCGGGTTATTTTACAGATTTGGCTTTGAAAGGGACTGGTACAATGATGTTATCAATTCCGATAAAATAGGTCTTGTCTATTCAATACAAAAAGTTTACAGTATTGAGTATGATGATTTTATTCGCGGTTACAATCACGATATTTCTGTAGCTGCAGAATTTAATGAACTAATCAGATTAGGCGTTGGGAAAAGTCTGAAAAACGAATATGGATTCTGGGGTTATAATGACTATAATCTGCTCTATTTAAAAATAAATACGACCGGTTTACCGGTCGCATTTGGCTTTTCTTTGTCTTATTATACAGATAACAGCTTTACATTCAGTAATTATTCTATTGGCGCTTATGTGGCTTTTAGTCTAACTTTTCTCAGATATTGACACATAAATTTATTTTTTAACAATATTCTTGCTATCCCTTTTAGCGTTACTTTGCGGAAGCATTTTTCGTTTTGAGCAATAAGCAAAGGCACGGCTTTTACCGTCAGGATTATGAGCATTATAGTTATCAATGCACTTTTCATAAAATCATATTGCTATATAGTAATATTACGAGTGCAATATAATAATGTTACGGAAATAACAATAAATCTCGAAAAAAATTTCTCGAGACTTATAGTTTAAAATTCAAATTCTTCTGATTTCAATTTCCGATTTTGATGCTTTTCTTGCAGACTATTGAATCATCAATGAACATGCAGATGTTATAAAAGCCATCGGCATACTCAGATGTATCAATTTCATAAAGGAATACACCGTCCCGTAGTCGTGGTAAATACACTTCTTTAACGTGCCTGCCTATTAAATCGTTAATTTTAATCCTCACGTCTTTTCTGCCTATAATTTGTAATCGAATCGTCAATTTATCGCTGAATGGTGATGGGTATATATCAAGTAGATTTTCATCGCCGCTTGGTTCACCTAATTTTACAACGTCTGGATTACTAAGTGCCAAATTTATGTCGTGATTCGCTATATATAAGCAGTCATCAATCATAAGACTACTGATAATCAATTCAGGCAAAGTCTTGCTTACGTCATGCACGATAAACCGCAACATTACTTCGATATTTTTATCGTATGTCGGTGGTATGACGTAAACACTACTACAATTATACCGTACAAAAGAGCCAGAAGAATCGAGCAAACGCAGCGCAGCAGCCCGATTTATAAGAGTAAGTTTGCTCTTATCGAAATCAAAATTAAATGTAATACGTTTGGAGTAAGTTACTGCATTTATGTGTCTGAAGCGGACAATTAAGTCAACCGTATCGCCTTTGAACAAAAATGGACTATGTCGGTTACGAGTTACGATAGACACATCAAATTCCGGCTCTAAATGTACATAAACGCTATGAGTTTCCTTGCATCCGTTGCTGTCGGTTACTGTAAGTGTATAAACGCCGGATTCATTGACTTCGATACTTTGTCCGAATGTTCCTGTGCTCCAGTAGTTCTCAAATTCGGGATATGGACTCTCCAATCTCAGAGGTGAACAAGCTATTGTATCAGAAGGGAAGAAACGCTTTGTAAAATTGTATTTGTTCAATTCTATTACGTCAATATACTCAGACTTGCAGGATTGGTGCTGCGGGTGGGCAGAGGTCCTGACAATCAATTCTCCGTCATTGTGCTTCAAGACGCCGTAATATTTGATAACAATGCTCTCGTATGGCTTAACACCTATGCTGCGGAGTATTATATCATCACGCTCGTTGGAAATATATTCACCCTCCAAGTATCCGAATCTGCGGACTATTTTGCCGTTAAAATATAATTCAGGGCGTAATATCTCAATCCAACGGTTGCTCGATGAGTCAAATGTTAATACGTGCTGGTATATTATGTCGAGTTGTTTAGAATTATGAAATGTAACCATTAGGTCTTCAATCTCTTCAGTGCTTGTGTTCGTTATCGTAACCGTGACTTCTACTGTATCGCCTTGGCATTTATTGTTGTATTTAGCTTTTTGTTGTATATCTATTATATTTCTGCCGGGATAAACCGAAATCTTGTATTTACCGACCGATGGGCGATTTTCTACAGGCATATCGGGAAAATATATTTCATTCGTAAGTTCCTTGCCGTGCAAACTATCGTTAGGCGGTACAAGTGCTTTTATGCTTAACCAGGCTATGCCTCGCTCGTCGAATTCAGCTACGGGTATATTCACCTTCAATATTCCGTCTGTATCCAGATGGAAGTCGCCCAAGAGATAAATTAATTCACTTGGCAGCAAGTTGTGCACTTCTATATCGCTCTTGTTTTCAGGGTCGTCTTTCCATATTTTGAACGTATATTCCAATGTGTCGCCAATACAAGGATAATAACTGCTTACCGAACTGCTTATGCCAGCTCCGGCTTCGCGAATTATGACGTCATCAAAAAAAAGACCATAACGATAATAGAATCTAAAATCACTGTCAGCTCTACCGGCGCCGAGCCAGAACCAAGTCATAGGTTTATCGGGCGAAAAAACTTTTGATTTTATGTGCATCCATTTATGCTGCTCAAGTAATGTGGTATCAATTAAAAATTTGTCATTATGATTACGCATAATCTCACGCGGATTATGAGTAGTACACGGGTCATAATCTGCTAAATATGATAAGCCATATATATTTATATCACCAATGTAAGAGAATTTAGTATCACTCAAGTCATAGGTGTTTAATAATGCATAATATTCAAGTATATATTTTTTCCCGGGTATTAACGGTTTGATTAAATTTTGGTATATACTTTCACCACGTAATGAAAAGATTGGATCTGATGTTTCATCATATACCCATTCCCATCCTGCAATTTGAGCACCAATATATGCTGTGTTTTTTATATCGCCATCATATGTATCCGGGTTATAGTAAATATGACTATTTAATTTCATATTATCATAATAATCATGATAATATCTCTTATAATAGTGATTTATCCGGCCTATTATGGAATATGGATGTGAGTTTGACGATGGCTTAAAATATCTATTTCTTCTACTATACATGTCTGAACTTGAGCCATACCAGTGATGTATGCCGGCGTTAACACAACCTTGATATGGTTTAAAAAGATCAAGTGAAGTTGCAAATTGAAATTTTTCAAAATTAAAATTACAAATATAATTACCTGCAAAAATACATGGTGTAAAATCACGGAATTTTACGGATAAAATTAATTCATTTTTTTTTTCTTTATTAATATTTAAAATTGTTAAGAGTAGATGAACCTTTTGATTGCAGTATATTCTGTCTAAATAAAAAATAAAAGAATGAGCAGTCTTTAATTTATACGAGCCAACTTCTTCATTTCTATTATAGATATGTATTTTATTGTGAATATTATTGGTTGTAATATTAATAATAGTGTCGCCGGGTTCTAAAAATTCTTTTAAATCTATAAAAACACTATCTCCGGGGCTCACAGTTGATTGCAACTCTATGGTATTATAAACGGATAGTAATTCCGAGGATACTTTTTCTATATTATTAAAATTATCATAAAAAAGAAGATTATTATATTCATTCGCTATAAGGTGCAGAGATGATAAATATAAGTATATAATTAATATAACTAGGAATCGCATAAAACCCCCATATATAAAACTGGGGCTTATCCCTGTGGTAAGCCCCATTAATAATTATTGAGATAATAAAATCAAGAAAACATTTCCTACCGGCTCATTATTAAAATAAGCACCTATATAATACATACCGGGACTTAAATGAGAAATATTATCTTGCACTACATGAATACCTTCTGCCAGCAAGCCATGGTCCTTCTGATGAACTTGCGACATAGATAAGTTAAATATTTTTGTTTTCACGTTAGGTAACGGCAAATTCACATTAATGTCTATGCTGATGTTTCCATATGTAGGGTTAGAGAAAATTCCGACAATTCCACCCGTAGTCTCGCAAGCAACATTTATGGCTCTCTCAGTTCTTATGCATCCTTTTGCATCGGTAATACGAACTCTATGAGTAGCAGGAAAACTATGGATAGTATTGCTGGGAGATGGGGGAGTGCCATCCCAATTAAGGGTTGATATAACATTATCATTTTCATCTAACCATTCTATTGTATATGGGGGCGTACCTTGTATATCAGTAATTCTGCATAATGAATAACAATTGCCGTTTTCCCTTATGTCGTATAAAGCTAATCCGTAAAAGAGCAAATCTTGAGGCTCTTCTAAGATTAGTGCGTCAACTATTTTCGGAGGGCAATTTCCAGAATCATAAATTTTGAAACAATAATTGCCCGGAGCCAAACCTTTAATTGTTATTATTTGGTATGATTCATTGTCTTCGTCAATAGTATAATTGGTTACCTCCTCACCGTCACATGCTTTAATAATGTATGGTCTCGTACCGCCGATTATTATAATGCTTATTTCACCATCGCGTAGGTCTTCGTAGCAACCCGGATGCTTAGCGACTTCCGCATATGCTTGAAAATTCTGTACGCCGTTGATAGTTACTTCGAAGCAATTTTGGCAACTTATATGAAACCATGTACAGATTCTATATACGCCCGGTTCGAGATTGGAGAAAACAGGTGTTTCTTGCGTACTAACATGAATCCAATCGCTCTGCTCATTCTTTTTAAATAGTTTATAAATTGCGTCTTGTTGATGAGGAATCATTTCAATCTGCCCGAGTTGATAAGTTGTGCATCCTGCATCTGTTACTTCGGGTTCGGCATCCGGTATGGGGAAGAATTTGATGCAAAACCTAAACTCTCTGGCACAGCCCGTAATGTTATCAATTACACGTACTTTGTAACAACCGGTGCTAAGATTTTCTGCTAATGTTTCATCATCTAAATCGTTTCTTGGTACATCATCTTCATCTTTCCATCTGATAGAATAATCATTCGTTCCCGTGATGTTAGAAATTTCCGCCCATCCTGTACCGTCGGGGTCGCCGCACAGAATGTTGGAATAGTTTAAATTGTACTGGATGAATGCTTGTTGTCCGACCTCGAAGTTGACAGTTTGCTCGCATCCCCAGAAATCGGTTACTTTGTAGCATTTAGCGCCCTGCGTAAGTTTTGTAATTGTGTGTGTTCTATTGTTAGTTGTGATTTCCTTTGTACCATCACACTTTTTGATTTTAAAGGGTGGTGTTCCTCCGGTAATTGTTAGTTCAGCGTAAGCACCTTCGTTGCATGGTGCATTTGTCAGATTAGTATGTACTGTAAATCCTCCGCCTCCGTTAATCGTAGCAGTCATCGGCGGCATGACATATTTCCACCCTTCATGTGGAACAAATGTATATATTGATAGTGCAAAAGTATAATCTCCGGGGCAGAGATTTTCAATTCTTTTGTAATATGTTACCCCCGGCAATGCTCCAGCATCAACAATATCACTTGGTTCAGGTGAAAAATGGTCAATCGCATTCATAGTTAGTCTGTAGTCAAGTCCAATGTACGGGACCCAACATCCCGTTACTTTTATTTCAATAATACCCGTGCAGTCACAGTATGCATGTTGCAATACTCTGACTTGTGAATTTGCGATATTAGGTGCAACTAATATCATTGTAAGTATATATATATATATTTAGCTTTGCCTAATAACATAAATCCCTCCTAAATTTTTGTTAAAAATTATTTTATGCACATTAATAAAAGTTAACAATCGAAACTTATATGCAATGTACTCTGCAAATATAATCGACTTTATAATACAAAGCAAACAAAAAATAAAAAATTTTGCATTTTTTTTCAAAATTTTCACTTTTCAAATAAAAAAACCTCCTTGAGGCACCCAAGGAGGTTAATTGCTCTTTGCTTTCTCTTTATCTCCGGACGACAACTCTACCGCTCTCTAACTTTTCGTTGTTGGATATAGTGTATGTGTAAACTCCATTGCCTAAGTTCAGCCCGTTTACGGAGTGTGAGTTCTTTCCGGGAGCAATGACGTTTATCTTTTCGCTCTTAACAATATTGCCGCTGATGTCGGTGATTACGATTTCGTATGTGCCGCGCTCTACGGCATCGAATTCAAAATTAATTGCTCCGGTAGAAGGATTAGGAAAGACAGTTGTATTCATATTGCCGAAAGATTGATTTATTCGCTCAATTTCACTATCACCGAAATCAATAGATTTACCGTCCCATAACATTACTCTATATAGTTCATGCTGAGGATTATTCATAAACTTTCTCGCATGCTTCATTTTGCTTCTTTTTCCTTTCCCGTCGCAATTTTCTCCTTTGTATTCACAGTTGTCGGTAGGATTATTGCTTTGTTTCCAATCCATCTTGAGCTTTTGTATATCTTCTCTCCATTTCTGAGCCAAAGGTTTGATTTCATCGTTTAGTTCATTAAAAAACTTAGAGTGCTGTTCAATGATTTTGCTCAATTCAACGTGAAATTCTTTGAATTTTGCTCTGTGTTCAGTTTGACGTGGTCTTTCTTTACTTTTTTCTTTTTCAGACGAAAAATTTTTCATCATCTCGAAACCTTGTTGCTTGAGTTCTGCGGCTTCCGCACGCATATTGTTGAGTTTCTGAAGCACATCCTTGTCAAGTTCGTTGTCAATTTTCGATTTCCATAACTTCATATGGGGATGAATGTTGAGTTCGGCATATTCTTTAATTTGTTTTTTAAGTGTTTCTGTGTCTTGTGCGTTGACGCAAAGCGCAAAAGCGGCAAAA
The DNA here is from genome assembly GCA_964637845.1 of uncultured Hyphomicrobiales bacterium. Taxonomy (GTDB): domain Bacteria; phylum Bacteroidota; class Ignavibacteria; order Kapaibacteriales; family UBA2268; genus PGYU01. The sequence continues at coordinate 20,057 of CAZWXI010000028.1, forward strand.
AGTGCTGTGATTAAAATTAATCTGCTCATATTTAGCTCCAAATAATAATGATCAATACATTCATTAGACAGCACTAACGAGAGAAAGGTTTAATTATCTCGAAATAACTATATCAATCCGAGCTCCCAATGGTGCTAATTCGGATTTTGCAGGATTTTGCCCAATAATTGTATGGGGTGTGAAGGTTTCGCTGATGCTATATTGGATTTCGCCAATTATGAACCCTTGTCCACTTAATATATCACGGGCTTCTTCGAGGGTGTGACCTATTAGCGACGGCACGGGAACTTGTGTATCAGGTCCCTTACTTACGATTAAATGCACGATTTCGCCATAAGGGACAAGTTTACCCGAAGTTAAACTTTGTTTTATTACAGAGTCTTTTGCAACTAAATCCGAAAATTCATATGAGATTTCACCGATTTGAAACCCGCGTTTCATTAGTTCAAATCTTGCAGTATTCAGATGCTGTCCGATTAAATGAGGAACGGATACGTTCTCTTTACCTTTGCTGAGAGTAAGATAGACTGTTCGACCGACTTTTACTTTAATATCCGAGGCGGGCACTTGCATAATTACAGTTTCGTGCGGATATTCCTCGTTGTATTGCTCCGTTGATACAGCAAAGTTCAGTCCCCTTTGCTTTAAAGCTAATGATGCCGATTTGAGATTTGCTCCTGTCACGTTTGGGACTTCGACCATTTCTCGGTTATGTACCATTGCGGGCATAATCCAAGCATCAAAAATCAACAAAAGGATATAAATCGATAAGAAAAAAATTCCAACAACAGATAAATAAGGAAGACTCTTCTTGAAATTGAAGCTCATCTTAACTCCCAAAAATGCTTCCTCATCACGCGGACGATATTTACTGTATGGTTTATGTACAATTTCTTCTCTATCTTCCATGTCGGTCAAATTATTTAAACACACAATTACAAAACTAATAATAATTCACGTTTCTTACGTTTTTAAATTTATTTTTATTGGTATCGGGCATAGAGATTTGAAGAATTTCAGTTTACAATCAAGAGAATTCGAAAAAAGTTTCGTTGAAATTATCGAAGCATTAAATTCAGCCGAGAATGTATTGATAACTACTCATAAAAATCCCGACGGTGATGCAATTGGCTCGGAATTGGCTCTATATTTAGGATTGTCTCGGTATGACAAAAGTATCAGGATTATAAATTGCGACATCACTCCCACAAATTTGAGATTTTCATTTTCTGATGGGCTAATCGAGTATTATGAGACTACAATACATAAAGACTTGGTTTTTGACCTAATATTCGTTCTTGATGGCAACCAATCAAATCGTCTCGGCACCATGCAGGATTTTTATCAGGAATCCCGTGCCAAAAAAATATTGATAGACCACCATACTGAGCCATCTATAGAGAATGACATTGCAGTTGTAGATACCGAAGCTACATCAACAGGCGAACTCATATATTACTTTTTGAAGTATTTGGGGATTGAAATTACTTACGAAATTGCAAGTAACATTTACATGGCTATAATGACCGATACAGGTAGCTTCCGATTTTCGCGGACTACTTCGGCAACTCATCTAATTATTGCCGAACTTATCGAAAAAGGCGCCGACCCAGTAAAGATTTATGATATGGTCTATAATATCAACAGCCTCTGCTCGCTTCACATACTAGGTTTAGCGTTACGAAATATCAGCTTGTATCATTCGAACAAATTAGCCATAATGAAAATAACAAAAGAGATGATTTTTGAAGCCGGTGCAGCAAACGAAGACATAGATAATTTCGTCAATTATACATTATCAGTTGACGGAGCAATTGTGGGAGCGATGGTGGCAGAAGTAATTGGTAGTGATGAATTGCGTATTTCTATGCGTTCAAAGGGCAATATGTCAGTTAGAGATATAGCGGCCAAATTTGGTGGTGGTGGGCATATTAATGCCGCAGGGATGAGATTACGCAATACTAATATTGACACAGCGATTGAGTTATTGGTCGAAGAAACAAAAAATATACTAAATCATGAATAAAGATAATACTAAAATACCGCAACCCAAGCAATCCGATGATGCAATTTCGCAGTTTGAGGCATTTGTTGAAATTGTAAAAATCTTAAGGCAAGATTGCCCGTGGGATAGCACCCAAACAAATCATTCAATTGCACATCTATTGATTGAAGAGGCATATGAGGTCGTTGATGCAATTTATGACAATGACGACGACGAGCTTTCAAAAGAACTCGGCGATTTATTGCTTCATATTGTACTACATTCAATCATTGCAGAGCAGAGAGGAGCATTTTCACTCATTGATGTCATCAAGAAGATTTCTGCTAAAATGATTCATCGACATCCCCATGTTTTTGGTGATTTAAGCGTCAATGGCATTGGTCAGGTAATGCAAAATTGGGAATCACTTAAATTACAAGAATCCGAAAATGGACAGCCAAAATCAGTCCTGGACGGTGTCCCCAAAAACTTACCTGCTTTACTTCGTGCTGAACGAATTCAGCATAAAGCATCACGAGTGGGATTTGATTGGGACAATCCAAATGATGTATGGAATAAAGTTTTTGAAGAAATTGCAGAACTTCGCAATGAATTAAAGAACAACAACAAAGAAAAAGCCGACAAAGAATTCGGAGACCTACTCTTTGCTCTTGTAAATGCGGCACGCTTCGAGGGAATTGTTGCAGAAGAAGCCCTACACCTGACAAACAACAAGTTTACAAATAGGTTCAACTATATCGAAAAAACTGCAAGGGAAAGTGGTCGCCTTCTGAAAAACATGTCACTCGAAGAAATGGACAAAATTTGGGACGATGCAAAAAGAACTGAATAGTTGCTTTATTAGTGTAAAAATATTAATTTTGTATTGTAACATTTTGCGAAAATATGTGTTATTATAATATGAAAGTGCTTAGAGAAATAATTTCTGTTATCTTAATAGTTACCCTGACTACGGTAACGATGGGAATTACTTTGCACTATCATTTTTGCGGCAAATCAGAAATCTTATCTGTCAATGTTTTTGACAACGTTGAATGCCATTGCAAACCAGTAGAAGTAGCGTCTTGTTGCGAGCATCACAATAAATCTCAAACTTGTTTACCCAATACCGGCGACAAAAGTTTTGCTAAAACAACACTAACACATGACAAGTGCTGCTTAGAATATTCGGCCATAGTTCATTTAGACGAAACTTTTCTTTCGAGTACGTTTAGTTCAATTACTTTAAAATATCCGACGACTTATGTTAAGAGCGTCATTATGGATACTGATACATACCAACAAATCAAAACTTTGGAAGAAAGAGCCAAAACATATTATTCGGGTTTCAAGCGGAATATTATTAGGTTCATTCACCTTATTTCATCATTTGACAAAAAAGACCTTCCCGACGATTCATTGTAATCCTGTAAGCAGCATTTCATGCTGGTAAATAACTATTTTTTAAACTGATAAATAACTATTTTTTAAATAATAATTCAGGAAATTACAATGAAAAAAATCATTTTTATAATAATATTGCTCATTTTACCAATTAAAACAGTATTTGCCTCTGGTACAATCCAAGGCACTGTTTACGGTATTGGTGAAGGCGATGAAAAAATTCCCTTAAAAAATGCTCGTCTGTTTTGGTTGAATTCGAACAGAGGCACATTGACGGACGGTCATGGCGAGTTCGTACTTAATATGGATAAGTCTGACCACTATCTTATAGTTAGTTATGTCGGCTATTTGAATGATACTTTATTTGTCCATGGAGACGATTTAAATCTTGAAATCGTACTCAATCGTGTCGTACAAACAGATGCAATAACTGTTACGGGCAGAGCTCCCGATGCTACTATATCAAAATCAGAAATTGCAAGTAATTTTACTATTACTGAGCAAGGGCTAAAAAAAGCCGCTTGCTGTAATCTTGCAGAGAGTTTTGTTACAAATGCCGCTGCTGATGTTGAATATTCTGATGCCGTCACAGGTGCTCGGCAAATTAAACTACTTGGACTACAAGGTATTTACAGCCAATTAATGTTTGAAAATATGCCCTCTATGAGAGGTCTTGCAAATTCTTTCGGATTAGGATATGTCCCGGGTCCTTGGATGCAAGCAATTTCCATTTCGAAAGGTACTTCATCAGTCGTCAATGGCTTTGAATCAATCACAGGGCAAATTAATCTTGATTTCAAAAAGCCCGAAGATTACAACCGTCCATTCTTCAATGTCTTTGCCGAAGAAATTGGAAGATTCGAAGCAAATATTGATGCTACATTCAAAATCAACGATGAAATTAGTACCATGATGCTTCTGCACGGCAATACAAGTCCATACCCGCACGATTTCAACAAAGATGGATTTACAGACCATTCTCTCATTAGACAAATTAATTTCATGAATCGTTGGAAGGCTGATTACAATCATTTCGAGACAGTTACCGGTGCCCATGTAATTTTAGAAGAAAGACAAGGTGGGCAGACCGATTTTCTTCGTAAGAATAATAAAGATGCTTACGGGATTGATATTAATACTAATCGTTTTCAAATTTTTTCGAAAAACGGATTTCTATTAGATCGCGATGCCGTTTCCACTATTGGTACGATTATTACCTACACGCATCATAGTCAAAAATCACAATTTGGAAGACGAACTTATGATGCCGAACAAAACTCATTATATACAAATTTGATTTTTGACCATAATTTTGTCAACAAAGGCTCAGAAGAGAAAATCGCCAAAATTATAACTGGTATTAGCTATCAATATGATAATCTCAACGAACATCTTGATACGAATTTCGCAAATAAGCACGAATCAATTCCCGGTGTATTTGCAGAGTTTTCGTTTGCTGGGATAAATAATTTTGTGATGACCGCAGGCTTTAGGGTTGACAATCACAATCGTTACGGAATATTCTACACCCCTCGTTTCCATTTGAAATACGATATATTTGAAAATACTGTTTTAAGGGCTTCTGCAGGTAAGGGATATCGGTCTTCATACATATATGCCGAAAATCCATCAATTCTGGCTTCTTCTCGGAATATAATAATTGAAAATGACCTTAGGCAAGAAGAAGCATGGAACTATGGGTTAAATGCAATGTCTGAATTTGACTTATGGGGGATATTTTTTACTCTGAACATTGATTTCTTCCATACTCGCTTTATAAATCAAGTTGTTATGGATATGGATAGAGACGTTCGTACAATATATTTCTCCAACCTCGATGGCGAATCTTATTCAAACAGTTTCCAAATTGACTTGATAATTGAACCATTCCCGGGATTTACGGCATCTACCGCATTCAGAATTAATGACGTCAAGAGCACGTATCACGGTGTCCTACTAGATAAACCCCTCCAAAGTATAACCAAGAGTTTTCTTAATTTAGCATATACTTTGCCTGATGAATCTTGGAGTTTTGACCTCACTTTTGATTATAGCGGTAAAGGCAGATTGCCATCTACTCGTAATAATCCTGAAGAATTCAGATTTGGAGAAGAGTTCCACGGATATTTGATGCTACATGCACAAATAACGAAAAGATTCGGAACATTAGAAATATATTTAGGTGGTGAAAATCTGGGAGACTATATTCAACCTAATCCTATAATTGCATATAATGACCCGTTCGGCACTTTCTTCGATACTTCAATGGTATGGGGACCGATTATGGGCAGAAAAATGTACATGGGTGCACGTTATACCCTATGATGTGAACCAATGTTAGCTTGAGCAATAACAAAAGGAGACTATTATATAGTCTCCTTTTTTCCCCACACCCAAAAATTTCGTATATGCAAAAAAAAATTTGGTGGTGAAATGAAAAATGTGTACTTTAGAAAAGTTAGAATATGATGCCGTAAAGAACGGCGATATTTGTTTAACAGTTATAGGGGTACTATCATGGTACTAATAAAATTTATCAAATGGGGGGGGGGGGGTAACTCCTTAAATAACAATGACTTACGTCATTTACCCGACAATAGCAACGGAACTAATCCGTACAATATCCAAGCTTCTAACGGATGGAGGTGCGAAATGAATCGCAAATATCTCGCCTTCCTGGTGCTTACTTTTCTGACGATTATGGGAATGAATAGTTATCAACTAAAGGCACAGCATTGTGACTGCCCTATTGACTCGAGCTTTCCGGAAATGCGTCATTATCCGATGAGCTTCAGTTATGACCCAGGAACGGATAACTATTGCACAGTTGTCGTACATACTATATTACGTAAAAGAACCTGCCTTCCTCTGGGACCAACAATTTATCAATATGAAATTATTGATATGGAGGTTGTCGGGGTATGCACACTATCAGATGACGAGAAAATGCAAATTGCAATCAAAGCAATCGCATCATTGAATAACCAATTTAATTACTTGAGTTATATCAAGATGCCGACCTGTCTTTACAAAAGTTCAACGAACCCTGAAATATTCGAATCATGCGATTCAAGATGCTGCCATATTTATTTTCGATCACACTGGGATAGTGTAGCGGCTGACCACTATTTGGATGATATTTATATCGATAGCTCAAACACAGGATGTTTTTCCCCTAATCCAGCTTGTCAACATTACTGTAGGTCAGCAATTCTACCCGAGAGAGGATATTTGGAAATCAGCGGAAACATGCCACCACCCTGTTTTTCATCTTGTAGCTCGACTACAACTTTTCCGCAGTATCATCTTGACCATACTTTTCCCGGTAGCGGTATTTACATCAATGCGGGCTATACTCTGGGCAGTCATGGAACTACACCGTGTTTCAGTTTTAATTATTTTCAAATCCGCTATGGTAGCATGAATATCGTTGATGTCCTTGAAAAGTTAGTCAAAATGGGATTGCATCAAATTTATCACACTAAAGGACAACCGCAATACATTACTCTTAATCTATGGAAGTGCTGGATACAGAGATATTCTCCGCAACAAATATATTTTCCATGCATTAATACGGGTTGCTGCGAAATCACCTTTGAAATCCTCAGCAATGGCACACAGGCACGAGTGCATACACGCAGTACTCCTAGTGAAGAATGTCAGGGAACCTGCATTGATGTTTGCGGTATATTCGACAATAATCCGTTCATGCTCCCCAAATCTTCTCTCGAATTTGATGAATTAAATTTGGGAGATAATATACGAATAAATCCCAATCCTAATACCGGCTTCTTTGAATTGGAATATTGGTCGAGCATATCTGAAGTTCATACAATACAAGTGGTTGATGTACTTGGAAATATTATTTTCTCTACAAGACATGAATCACAGGAAGGTAAAAATAATCTTAACATTGATATGACAAGAACGGCAGTCGGTATATACTATTTACATATTCAAACCAAAGGACTTACGACGCATAAACTAAAGTTCATTAAGAATTAATTTAAATGGCTAGTTTATATTATAAGAAATACACCCGAACCTCTGTTATCGGCAGGGGTTTGGGTCTTTGTTTTAATAAACTTAGGTAAATTGTTATGAAATATATTAATTTAATCATATTAATTCATCTACTCTCTATAATGCAGCTTTATTCTCAGAAAGAAGCATATAATTGGGATTTTGGCGGTAAGTGGGTAATTACTTTCAATACTCCCGATGGTGAACCTAAAATTTTAAGAGAAAGTATAATGCACAGGTTTAGTGAGGGATGTTCTTCGATTTCTGATTCTTCGGGTAAATTATTATTTTCATCTAATGGAATGTATGTATATAGTTACGTATCATCACCACCTGGTAAAATATATAGCTCTCATGATTCTTCAGTAAATAAATTATGTGGGAATATTGCTTCTTATGAAAATAGATATGATATTCTTTTAGCAGCTCAGACTGGATTAATCATAAAACAACCGGGCACTAATAATAGATTTTATGTCATTTCATCTAACTGTTTGCACGAATCAAAGAAATACTTTTTTACACGATATAGCATAGTGGAATATGATTCAGCCGAAAATAATTTTGAATTAGTTGAAATCAACCGAGATTTATTTAAAAATTCAGTTGAAAAACTAATAGCAATTAGACATGCTAATTTAAAAGATGTTTGGATTATTTCTCATGAATTGAATTCACGAACATTTTTGGTTGCTCTTCTGACAGAGGAAGGTATAGATAATGACATCAGAAAATATTCAACTGGAATAATCCATTATTTCGATACAAAATATTACTTACCAGGTGGAACTGATTTAGGTTGTATGGCGTCAGACTTAAAAGGTGATTATATTGCATTAGTAAATGGCCATACGAATATGGTTGACATTTTAAGTTTTGATAAAATTAATGGTACTATCAAATCATTGGTTAACTTTAGTTTAGATGGCATAATTGATTTGTGGCAAAATGTATTTGGGATGGTGGGTGCAGCATACGGAATAGCTTTTTCACCTGATGCAACAAAATTATATATTAGCACTAGTGGATATATTTGTGAAAAGCGAAGGATTGTTCAATTTGACATATCAATAAAGGACAGTAATTTCATTAAAAATTCGGCATATATATTATATCATTCGTATTACACGGAGTTTAATGAAGGACATATTGAATATCCATACGGAGCTATGCAATTGGGTCCAAATGGCAAACTTTATATACAGCGGTGGATATATACAAAAGGTACTGGTTACAAAGGATCTTTTTTTGTGATTAATAGACCCAATGAATATGGCAAAGATGCAGAGTTAGTCACATTAAATTCTTTGCAATTTGT
>CAZWXI010000029.1:0-28629 GCA_964637845.1 uncultured Hyphomicrobiales bacterium
AAACCGTAATCGGTATTGCCAATACACCCGAACGGAAAAACTGCATCGGAAAATCTTCCCAACGCATTGATAAAGGTTCAAACGGCAGTTTGATAAATTTTATGAATAGATTTCCAAGAAATTCAACAAAATCGCGAATGTCCGATAAAAGATTCTTTGTACCTATACCTAAATTGATAACCATTCCTTTGATTGAATTGTCCGGCTCAGACTTCAAATTGCTCATTTGCTTATTCGGAAGCATTAATTCAATATACTTCCGTAAATCATCACTTTGATTGATATAAGTAAAATTTATACTGCGTTTGCTTGCAAGTTCCTTTAGTTGTAATATGAAGGCAAGTATGAGTGTGTCGTATCTCTCTATTTGTTTAAGGTCAAGTATAAAACCCGTAATCTTGTCAGAGACAACTTTTTCATCAAATTCGTAATGAGAAGCATTCGGCAAAGTCATGTTTCCAAATGGTGTTATGTTTGCCACATTTCCGGATTCCGAATAATTTAACCTTATGTCTTTTCTGCGTCCTATCATCTCACTGCGATTTAGTATATTTCAATTATTAAAAATAATCATAATTTTTATAATTTGTCGCATATCATTTTAGGAAAATGGTATCGTTCTTAAGCATTTTTAATCATCAAATTATTAACAAATATACTATATTTGAATATTGTGGATTTTGATTTCTAAAAATGGTATTTGAAAATTATAATACTTTCCCTCTCAGCAGAGTGAATAAATTACGGGGAAACCGCAGATTAGCCCGTGAAAAGGTACTCCAATTATTGATGGTCAAAATAGTCTCCGAAACTTCTATAGACAAGGTGTTTGCTCATATTTTCAATCGCCGCTTCAATTTTGGTGATAACGAAGTCCAATTGGAAGAGAATAGAATTCTTAAACCCGATGAAGTTTATGAACTCGAAGCAGATATTCCCATAATTTGGTCGGAAAACGATGAAGTATTTGCCAAGAAACTGTTTCTGCATTGTACGGAAAACATGGACCGTGTGGATAATATTATAAAGAATTATTCTTCGAATTGGAAGTTTGAACGCATAACCCTTACAGACAGAATCTTAATACACATTGCCACAAATGAGTTTTTCCATTTCGATGATGTACCCCCGTACGTCACTATCAATGAAGCCTTGACCGTAGCCAAGCGTTACTCTACAGATAAAAGCTATATTTTTATCAACGGTATTTTGGACAAAATTCTCAAAGATTACGCCTATAATGGTGAAATTAAGAAAACAGGCAGAGGACTTATCGGGTGGGAAAAATAATCTTTATCTAACCTCAGCACCCTCATCGATAGCTTTTTCAGGAGTAACAAATACGAGTTTGCCGTCTTTTGATGCCGCAAGCATCATGCCTTCCGACTTTTCACCCATCAAAGAAGCGGGCTTAAGGTTTGCAACAACAACAATCGTCTTACCAATCAAATCAGCCGGCTCATAATGTTCCGCGACTCCTGCCAAAATCTGGCGTTTATCAAATCCTGTATCAATCTGCATTTTGATTAATTTTTTTGATTTAGGCAGTTTTTCGGCTTCCAGGACCTTTGCTGTTACAAGTTTAACTCTCGCGAGATATTCAATATCAATCAAATCTTCGTCTTTGTTCTGTTGAGTCTTGGTACCGAGTTTGCCTATTTGTTGCTCGACCATTGCATTTTCAATAATATTGAACAGTATTTCTGGATGATTAATTTGTTTTCCGCTTTCAAGAAGTGGTAATGACGACTCAACCCAGAGATTGCCGTGGATTGCAGTTGCATTGTTGGATTCCCCTGTGTAGTCCGGAGTTCCCAACATTGAATGTATTTTTTTGCTCGTGTTTGGCGTAATAGGCGAGAATAGCACAGCTAATGAACGTACTAACTGGCAACATATGAAAAGTGTTTTTGCAGCTTTTTCAGGAGCATTTTTAATTGTCTTCCAAGGTTCTTCATCATTAAAGTATTTATTTGCAGCTCTGGCAACGTTCATTATATCTGTTATACCGTCACGGAAGCGATATTTCCGGAAATTTTTGTTTGATTTTGCAATTCCGTCAAATAATGATTTAATTACATTTGCATCATTTTGAGAAAATTTTTCTTCAAATTTTGAGAAATCGGCATTATCAGCATTGATTGCCAATTGTTTCCAATGCCGTATCAAATCCGCGTATTCTTGATTTAGTTTGGGTATTTTACCGTCAAAATTTTTATACAAAAATTGCAAAGTCCGATTTACGAAGTTACCAAATATTGCAGCTAATTCACTATTGTTTCGGTTTTGGAAATCTTTCCAGGTAAAATCCGAATCACGAGTCTCAGGAAAGTTCATAGCAAGAGTATATCTCAAAACATCAATATATACGGGAGATTCGAAATCATTCAGGAAATCCTTGAGGTCTATTGACCAGTTACGGGACTTTGAAAATTTCTGTCCTTCCAGATTTAAAAACTCATTAGCTGGAACGTTATGCGGTAAAATGAAATCCCCGTAAGCATGTAAATAAGTGGGGAAAATTAAAGTGTGAAATACAATGTTGTCCTTGCCGATGAAGGCAATGTAGTCAGTATCAGCGTCCTTCCACCATTTTGTCCAATCGCTATTTGTTAGCTCACTCCAAATTTTTGTAGCGGAAATATAGCCAAGAACTGCATCAAACCACACATAAAGCCGCTTACCCACAGCTTTTTCGTTGGGTATTCCGGGTATGCCCTCAACTTTCACGCCCCAATCCAAGTCACGCGTGATTGCTCTTTCAGCCATTCCTACTTTCAACCAACTCTTTGTCTGAGCCACTACGTTCTCTTTCCATTCACGCTCGTGAGTTCGCACATAATTATCGAGAAAACTCTGAAACTTATCAAATCCGAAATACCAGTGAGTAGTTTTGCGAACTTCCGGAGTTTTGCCTGATATTATCGAGCGTGGCGATTTGAGTTCTGTTTGGTTGTAATATGCACCGCAACTGTCGCATTGGTCGCCACGTGCTTTATCGTAACCGCAATTTGGGCAAATACCTTCCACATAACGGTCGGGGAGAAATATTTCTGCTTCTTTGTCAAAAAATTGCTCTTCTTCCTTTTCAGTAAGATAGCCCTTTTCGAGAAAATCGGCAAAAAATTCTCGTGCTGTCTCATGATGCAGAGGTTCAGTTGTTCTTGAATAAATGTCGAAAGTCATGCCGAATTTTTCAAATGCTTCTTTATTAGCTTGATGGTATTTGTCAACTATTTCCCGAGGGCTGACTTTTTCCTTTTCGGCTGAAATTGTTATAGCGACACCATGTTCATCTGAGCCGCAAACATAAAGCAGTTCTTCGCCGCTTAATCGCATGAATCTGGCAAAAATATCAGCGGGAAGATATGCTCCTGCCGCATGTCCAAGATGAATGTAACCGTTTGCGTATGGCAGTGCTGATGTTACTAAGGTTCTCTTACTCATTTTGAAAAATCCCGCTCAATCATTTAAAAAACTTTCAAATATAGCAATTTTGAGGGGATTTGAGCCTTAATAAATTACGACGGTCTGAGTATTGTAGACGTCCAATTTACTTTGCATCCCGCACGTTGAAACATAGCCGAAGCACTGCAATACTTTGTCTTTGATAATTCTATACTACGGTTCAAATCTTGAAGTTCCGCATCTGGACTTGTCAAAGTAAAATGCATCATAACTTCTGTGAATACTCGAGGGTGTTCTTCCGCTCTTTGGGCTTCAATATCAATAACCATGTCGGTTACTTCTTTGCGTTTTTTCCGCAAAATCGAAATTACATCCATGAAAGTGCAAGCCGTCATTGACTGTAGAAAAACTTCCATAGGTGATGCGGCTGTATTATCACCACCGATATTCGAATTTGCATCAAAAATTGTTTCTTGTTCTTCTGAATTTGTACCGATTACTCGCATGTTTCCGTCGAGTTTCAATCTTACCTGCATTGTTTTGCCTAACTAAAATAACATCAATATTTATTAGACGTCAAAAGAGTAATATTTTAATAGAAATTTATTGATAGTTTTTTTGTAGTTTTCAAGATTATAAAATCGCAATTTTAAAAATGACTGAATTAGATGATTTAAGAGGTAAAATTGATTCCTTGACTAAGGAAAAGGAAGAATTAAATTCTAAACTTGAAGCACATGCCGAATTACTTGATGATACATTAAAGTATTCAGATACGGTTATTGTAGATTGTAATGAAGATTTCCGTATTCTTGCATACATGGGACCTTACGAATACGTATTTCGTGAGCAGAAACAGCAGTTCAAAATCGGTGGCAACATAATGAAAATTGTCTATGCCGTCACAAAAAATCTCAAAGACCAAGAGGAAATAAAAGCTCACCATGATACCGCAGAAGCAAGAGATTTGGAGTACAAAATAACAGAGTTCATGCAAAGTCCGCGGAAAGAAATCGAGTTGAAAATTGTCGGTGAAAACAACAAAGGCGAGCAATTTTTATTGCGATGGGATATGAAAAGATTCAATAGATATTTTCGCTCATTTTTTTCAATTATTGAAGCAAAACTAATTACTGAAAAAATCACAGAACACTACATAAACACAATCAAAACTTTACAGAATAGAATTGAGGATTTACTGGAACTTTCAAGTGATGGATTTATTATACTCGATATACCAGGTAAAATTAAATTCATGAACAAAAATGCTCGAAAAACTCTGATGTCTAAAAGCATCAAAAGATTGGTTGATGCCGACATAAGGGGAAGATTTTATCGTGAAATTTTTGTCAATGATACAACCGAGGATATAAATAAATCATTAGATGTAAATGCGAAAGTACTAAAGACCAAAGAATCGCAAACATTCATTAAGCGTAGCCCCGATGGTGATATACACTTTAGCGTATTTCCCGATTTGAACGAACATAGAGATATTCAGGGTTTAGTCATTGTAACCTCGTTGAAGCCCTCAATGATTACCAATGAGCTTGAGCAAAAAGTAAAAAAGCTCAGCACGGCAATTCAAAAGATGCAAAGCGAGAAAAATTTTTCAGACGAAAGAATAAAAGAATTAGAGCATAACCAGATATGGATGATGAAAAAAATGGAAGAATCCAATCAAAACATCAAGGTTTTGCATAAATCGCTTAAGCAGCTTTACGATTACCTAGAAAATTTACCAACACCGGTATGTATTATTGATTTGCCGACTTTGAGATACGAATTTGTGAATTCCAAGATGATTACATGGATGAATTCTACCAAAAAAGACATCATCGGTAACAGAGATGAAGAACTTCTTCCGAGGGATTTGGTTGTACTTTTAAATGAAATTTTCAGAGAAACAATTCAAACCGAGAATACAATTAAAATAGCATACAACGGATATACAATAATGCAAACGTCATTCTCAAATGAACGTGAAGTACCAACAAAATTGATAAGAATAATTTTCAAATAGGATAAAAAAGATGAGTAAATCTCCATTAATCGGCATTATCATGGGAAGCGACAGCGATTATACCACTATGAAAGATGCTGCCGAAGTTTGTGGGCAATTCGAAATATCATATGAAATAAAAGTGGTCAGTGCCCACCGCACACCACAAGATATGCTCAAATATGCCCAAGATGCACATTCGCGTGGAATTAAGGTAATTATTGCTGGAGCAGGTGGTGCCGCACACCTTCCCGGTATGATAGCCGCCGGCACGCCACTGCCTGTTATTGGTGTCCCCGTTGAATCAAAAGCCTTAAACGGTATCGATTCACTTTTGTCAATTGTTCAAATGCCGAAAGGTGTACCCGTAGCAACTGTTGCAATTGGTAATGCTTACAATGCGGCTTTGTTGGCTGTTAGCATATTAGCTCAGTCCGACGATAAATTACTTGAAAAAATGATAGGATTCAAAGAAAAAATTGCTGCCGAATCACGTGCGAAGAATAATGCCCCTGAATTCACAAAATAAATACATTTTTTAATTTGAACAGGAGTTAGTCTTGAGCGACAAAACCTTAACAAATAAATTAGCCAACGAACTTAGTCCTTATTTGTTGCAACACAAGAACAATCCCGTCGAATGGTATCCATGGTCAGACGAAGCCTTCGGGCGGGCAAAAGCCGAGAATAAACCCGTGCTATTATCAATAGGGTATTCCACTTGTCATTGGTGCCATGTAATGGAACGGGAATCGTTCGAGGACATTGAAGTCGCAAAATTAATGAACGAGACATTTATCAACATTAAAGTTGATAGAGAGGAGCGCCCCGATGTTGACCACATTTATATGACAGTATGTCAAATGATGACCGGTGCGGGAGGTTGGCCACTTACAATATTGATGACGCCCGACAAAAAGCCATTTTTTGCGGGGACGTATTTTCCAAAGCATTCTCGGGGTGAGCGTCCCGGAATGATAGATTTGATTAACCGAACCCGTGAAGTATGGAAATCACATCAAGCCGAGCTTATGGAACAAGCTGAGGAAATAACCGAACATCTAATGCTTATGAAGCCAAACAACGAAGAATCATTTATCTCCGAATCTATATTTCGCAAAACGTTTCATGAACTTGCAGGTAGTTACGATGAATTCAACGGTGGTTTCGGCAACAGACCCAAATTTCCCGTACCGCATAACTTATTGTTTCTATTGCGATATTATAAGCGTACCGGAAGCGACGAAGCGCTTACAATGGTTGTTAACACATTAACAAAAATGAGATTGGGGGGTGTTTACGACCACGTCGGATTTGGTTTTCACAGATATTCAACTGATACTCGTTGGTTTTTGCCTCATTTCGAAAAAATGCTTTATGACCAGGCAATGTTATTGAGTGCTTATTCTGAAACATACATGGTTTCTCAGAATGAGTTACTAAAACAGACCGCATACGAAATTACCGAATATCTCGAAAGGGATTTACTTGCGCCCGAAGGGGCTTATTATTCTGCCGAAGATGCTGATAGTGAAGGTGAAGAAGGGAAATTCTATGTTTGGCACATTGACGAAATTCGCCAACTGTTAATCGGTAACGTTGAATTTGCAACCGATTTATTTGGTATTGAAGAGTCGGGCAACTTTTTTGATGAAGCTACCCGAGAAAAACCCGGTACCAACGTTTTATACCTCAAACAAACTTTAGAAAGTTACGCTAAAATTCACAATTTTGACTATGTTGAACTTTTGCAAAAAGCAAATAGCATACGTCAAATCTTGCTGAATGAACGCAGTAAAAGAATCAGACCTCATCTCGATGATAAAATCTTAACAGATTGGAATTCTCTGATGATAAGTGCCCTATGCAAAGCATACACGGCATTTTCTGATGAAAAATTTTTGATTTATGCACGACGCACATATGATTTTTTGAGGAATAACATGTTTTCAGATAATTATTCTTTGAAGCATAGATATAGAGCAGTTGCCGCAGGTATTGACGGTATGATTGACGATTACTCGTTTACAATTGCTGCATCCCTTGATTTATTTACTAGAACTGCCAAAGCCCAATATTTTGAAGATGCGATAAAATTGACTGATTATTTAATTAAACATTTTTCTGCCCCCGACGGAGGATTCTATTTTACATCAGATTTAGCCGAAAAATTGATTATAAGAAAAAAAGAAATTTATGACGGAGCGATTCCATCGGGAAATTCTGTAATGCTGATGAATTTAGTAAGATTGAATAGAATAACGGGTAAGTCATCTTATCTTGATATTGCCGACAAAATGACTAAAATGTTTGGTGGGTCTGTTTCATCAGTTCCATCAGCATATACGTCATTTGTAACAGGACTTGATGCTTTACTTTTACCAACCGGCGAAATATTTATCGTCGGGACCAATGCCGATAGTGGTTTGTTTCAAAAGATACAAAGATTGTTTTTACCGAATTATCAAATCATATTAATAACAGATGAGAACTCTGCTATACTCGGAGAACACGTTGCGTCACTAAGTACAGCATTTGGAGAAGTAACAGCTTATATTTGTACTGATTTTATTTGTTCGCCGCCAATACATGGAGAAATCGAAATTCTAAATAAATTGAGTGAGCTTTAATTGCCCGGGAATAAACATATATTATTTGGTGCAGGAGGAACCGGAGGACATTTGTATCCAGCAATTTCCGTAGCAGAGGAACTACGCAAAATTGATTCAGGATTAAGAATAACCTTTGCAGGCAGGAACGACAAAATCGAAGCTAAAGTAGTTCCGCAATATGGTTTTGATTTTCTAAAACTTGATATAACTCCACCAGTTCTCAGAGCAAATCTCAGTGCTATACTATTTCCGTTTAAATTAATACGCGCAATAGACAATTGTAAAAAGTTTATCTTAAAAAATAGAGTCAGTATAGTAGTTTGTGCAGGAGCATATATTAGTATTCCGCCCGGTATTGCATCAAAAAAAGCTAATACAAAATTAGCATTAATGGAATCAAATATCAACCCCGGCAAAGCCATTGAGTATTTAGCTATCCGTTCTGACGTAATCTTTACGTCTTTTGACCAGACTGCAGACTATTTTTCAGCCAAGATAGCTTCCAAAATTATTCATAGCGGAAATCCCGTAAGAGATACATTTCTCAACAATTATAGTCGAAACGAAGCGATGAAACTTTTCGGATTAAACACCGAGAAACCAACACTACTTGTTTTTGGTGGTAGCTTAGGAGCAACATCAATTAATAATGCGATGAAAGAAAATTTATCAAAACTGAAAGAACTAAATATAAACATTATCTGGCAGACAGGGAATAAGGATGTGATCGATATTATTCAAGAGCCGAATATCATAGTTGTACCGTATATTGATGAAATGGCATCTGCTTTTAGTGCCGCTGACTTGATACTTTCTCGCTCAGGAGCTACAACTGTAGCTGAATTGACAGTTGCAGGTAAACCTTCCATTCTTATTCCATTACCGATTGCATCTACCGGCGAACAACAAAGAAATGCTGAATTCATGCAAAAAGTAGGTGCATCGTTGATTATTAGTGATAGTGATTTGAAGTCTAATTTGTTTGATGTTGTCAAAGATATTATATTTGATAGTATAAAATTAGCTCAAATGAGTAATAATGCTCGCAAATACGGCAAACCAGATGCCGCCAAGAACATAGCAGTTAAAATTTACGAAATGATAAATGGCTGAGAATGAACAAAAATATGAACAAACCATAGATTTTTATTGGAAATCTATAGCCTTTTATTCCATCGTACTCATCATTTACGGCTTGCTTTCGGGTACAGTGACAGAGGGTACTTTGTCGCTCAAATTGGCCGACCCTGTCGTGATTTTATTGGTTATAATCATTCTGAGTTCCTCCATATCAATGTTTTACAGATTTTACGGTAAGCGAACTGTCGCAATAACCAATGATGGTATTAAATTCTCAAATCGTTTCAGAGAAAAGTTCTACAAGTTAGACCAAATTGAATATATTGATTTCACCCGCGAAAAACTTTTCAGTTCCAAAAGACGCTACAGCGTAGTTAAAATCAAAGTTGAAGAAAAAAAATTTCCAATACGCATCAGACCATCATCCTTCGACAATGAAAATGAATTGGTTGATTCGCTAAAGCATATCCGCACAATGATAGGGAAAGAAAAATGAAACTCTTCATTGTGACGCTTATTATGATTTTGCCAAACGGCTTATATTCAAAAACTCTATTAACAAATTATCAAGTAATTGATTCCTTCTCTGTCGTTTTGGCTGCCGAAATTTCAAGCGAAGTAAAAGAACTCAGCATAAAATCATTAAAATATGCAATCAATGAGCACGCAGTAAATTCTCTTGTTGAGATAAATATAATTGAATCACTTTCTCGTAACGATATAAGTGTAAATATAGGTGAGTCGCAATCAATTTTAAATATCAACATCGGTGAGGTAAAAGTAATTTACGATTTACATTCCGATAATGACAGTCTGTACAGGAAAATAACTTTTAAGGCAAAAGCTACACTCGGCCATAATGAAAAAACATTCATAATTGCTAATCGCCAGGATAGTTTTAATGATGTTGTTGCTCGAGCGAATATCCCAGTTTACGAGGACAAATCTTTTGCATTTACCCAAGGCAGTGTTCCTGAGCCGAAATTAAGTCTATTTGATAAAATAATAAAACCGGCGGTCTATATAACGACCGCCGCAGTAGTCATCTTATTATTGTTTACTGTCCGTTCGAATTAGACATTCAATGTTTCGCCGAACTCCATAACTTTGACGTTTTTGTTTATGGCTTGCACTTTAATAGCAAACTCATGCGGGTCCGCACTTATAATATCGAAAGTATTATAGTGCATTGGTATTACCAGTTGTGGATTGACAAAATCCGTTGCAATGACAGCATCATCAATTCCCATCGTGAAATTATCGCCGATTGGCACCATCATTACATCAATTTTGTTCAATTCGCCGATTAATTTCATGTCTAGGAAAAGTCCTGTATCTCCGCAATGGTAAATAGTCTTGCCTCCCATTGTGATTACCACTCCGGCGGGATTACCCAACTCTCCCGCATCAGTTGTCCATGACCCATGATGCGCGATAGTGAATTTCAATCTTCCAAAGGGAAAGTTAAATCCACCCCCAATGTGCATTTTATGATTTTTAACGGCTTTATCATCCATGTAATGTCCGATTTCGTTAACTGCAATCACCATCGCATTACTTTTCTTGGCTATCTCGATGGTGTCACCGATGTGGTCTCCGTGTGCATGAGTAAGCACGATGTAATCAACCTTTATATTATCTGCGGTAACCGTTGCGTGTTTGTTGTGTGTTATGAACGGGTCAATAATAATTTTGTGTGATCCGTCATCCAATATGAAACATGAATGACCTTCGTAAGTTATTTTCAGCATTTTACCTCCTACTGATGTTATCAATCAATCAATTTAGAAATGATACGTTATATTTTAAAAATTTAAAAAGTATTTTTGTTTTGCTATGTTTATGATGTCAATTTTACGAAAAAATTTTATAAAATACAAGGAGTTTTATAATGTCTAACGCAATTCATGTTACCGATGCAGATTTCGAAACAGTTGTTTTAAAATCCAATATACCCGTTCTGATTGATTTTTGGGCGGCTTGGTGCGGTCCGTGTAAGTTAATAGCTCCGATAGTCGAAGATCTTGCCGGCGAATACGAAGGGAAAGTGAAAATCTGCAAACTTGATGTGGATAATAATCAAAAAACAGCATTTCAATACGGTATTCGCTCCATCCCCACAATTTTGATTTTCAAGGGTGGCGAAGTAGTCGATTCAATCTTGGGTGCTGTACCAAAGCAAAAAATTGTCGACAGAATTCAAACTCATATTTAATACAAGCTATGTCAAGACCAAATTTATCTTCAACTCATGAAATCGAACTATTCATGAGTGAGCTACCATGTTGGACAGTGCAGGACGATGCGATTGTTCGTGAAATTATCCTACCAAATTTTGTTGCGGCAATAGGTGCAGTGAATTCAATTGCCATTTTGGCTGAAGTAGCAGACCATCATCCGGATTTACTGCTTTACGGTTGGAATAAATTAAGAATTACGCTTACTACTCATGATAAAGGCGGACTAACAAAACTTGACTTCGAATTAGCAAAAAAAATTGACCAACTGAACTTTTAACTTTCCTGATTTATGTATGAAAAAGCTCTCAAGCATTTATCAGTATTTAAGCGGCAATGTAAATCTTATCGGTTTACCTACTCAAAATATTCATAGTATTGAATACGATTCGAGGAAATGCCGGCTTGGCTCTTGCTTTGTTGCCATACGTGGTTTCAATTTCGACGGTCACGACTTCATTGCGGATGCGATTGAAAACGGTTCCACAACGATAATTTGTGAGAAATTTCCCCATCAAAACCTTATTTCACACGAAGTCACTATCATTATTGTAAATGATTCACGCAGAGCTTTGGCTGAGATTTCGCATGCGTTTTATGATTTCCCATCACAAAAATTGAAAATAATCGGTATAACCGGTACAAACGGCAAAACTACAATAACTTATATTTTTAAATCTATATTTGAAGCAGGAAATATCAGTAGTGGAATAATCGGGACGACAGGTGCTTATTTTAACAATACATTTGTTGAAACAAGTCATACAACTCCCGAATCCAAAGATATTGCTGAAATTTTACATTACATGGTTGAATCGGGCGTTGAGTGGATTGCTATGGAAGTTTCATCGCATGCCTTGAAGCAACAGCGAGTGGCTTGTATAGATTTTATCGGAGCTATTTTTACAAATCTGACACACGACCACATGGACTACCACGTATCCATGGAGGATTATGCGGATTCGAAAAAATTACTTTTTGATAATCTTAAAAGTAACTCTGTGGCAATTGTATTTGCTGATAGTGAATATTCTGATTATATGGTAAGAGATACAAAAGCGAGTATTTTTACAGTCGGACGAAACAAGAAATGCAATTATAAAATTATAAAGGAAAACTCGGGACTACTATCATCAGAGTTTTTGCTTTATGGCGGTCATAGAATTATTGACGCAAAAACATCTTTAATCGGCAAGTTTAATAACGAAAATGTCGCACTTGCCGCCGCCGCTTGTAATGTCTTGAAAATTGACTATGGTGCAATTCAAAAAGGACTCTCTCTTACAAAAGGTGCTCCCGGGAGAATGCAAAAAGTAATATGGTCAAATGGGTCCATAGCCTTAATTGATTATGCTCACACACCAGATGCCTTGGAAAAAGCTCTTTTAACTTGCAAAGAATCGCTTAAATCATCATCGGAAGCATCTAAGTTAATTTGCGTATTTGGTTGCGGTGGCGACAGAGATAAATCCAAAAGGCCCCAAATGGGTAAAATTGCCTCTGAAAATTCGGATATAGTAATCATTACCTCTGATAATCCGCGAACCGAAAAGCCCATCGAAATAATTGAACAAATTCATGAAGGTGCTAAACAGGGTTATGCTGAAGTATTAATTGAAGCCGACCGAAGAAAAGCCATTGAAAAAGCATATAAATTGTCCGACAAGAACGATATTATTCTAATTTCGGGCAAAGGTCACGAGCGGTATCAAATTATCGGCAACGTGAAATATGATTTCGATGATGTGGCAGAAGCCGAAAAATTTATGTAATTATTGACTTGAGCGCCTACTTTCACTCTGAATGTCTTTAAATACAGCCAAATCATGAGCTAAATCAATAATATTTTTTATCGCACCACTTGTTTCTGCGAAATAAACAACATCAAAGCGTTCTTTTGACTTGTTGTCTCCGTATTCAATAATAATTCGTAGCCATTTTTTCATGTCTTCAACATTACGAAGCATTTCCTTTTGCAACAAGTCAATTCCGCCAGTTCCATGAATAATTTTTTTGAGCTTTGATGATATATTCCAAACAGATTTGCCCGCAAAAACCAAGCGATTCAATTCATCCGCTCCGTTATATGTAGCTGCAAGTTCGAATATGATTTCCACATCGTTCATCTTTCTTAAGCCGCCCTTAGCATAATCATTCAAAAATTGAACAACCGATTTTGTGTCTTCCGAAATAATCATTGCCTCCAAAAGAATATGAACAAATCATAATAAAAAGCACTAAATAGCTTTAAAAAATTATTGCTCATTGATACGTCAATATCCTATTATTATTTTTTCAATGTAAATTTTCTACAACGATGCGTAAATGGAAAACCGAGGACTCCGCTGAACTCTACAATATAAACGGTTGGGGAATTAGTTATTTTAAAATTAACGATAAAGGCAACGCCTGTGTAGTACCAAAAGATGGAGTAGAAATTGACCTGAGAGTTTTGATGGATGAACTTCAAATTAAAGATGTCTCGACACCGGTATTGTTGAGATTTCCCGATATTTTGCATCATAGAATTGCAGTAATCAACAACTGTTTTAAAATTGCTGCACAAGAGTATGATTTCAAAGGCGAGAGCTTCGTTATTTATCCGATTAAAGTAAATCAAATGCGACCTGTCGTTGAAGAAATCATCAAGCACGGCGAAGAATTCAATATAGGTCTCGAAGCAGGTTCAAAACCCGAGTTGCACGCTGTTTTGGCTATTCAGGATAATCCGGATGCTATAATAATTTGTAACGGCTATAAAGATGAAGATTTCATTGAATTGGCTCTTCTTGCTCAGAAAATGGGCAAAAACGTTTTCATCGTAGTTGAAAAATTAAATGAATTAAAATTGATAATCAAAACCGCCAAACGGCTGAATGTTTCGCCAAATATCGGCATCAGAATCAAACTCGCAACTTCGGGAAGCGGTAAATGGGAAAGTTCAGGCGGTGATAGAAGTAAATTCGGTTTGAATGCAAGCGAACTCATTGAAGCAACTAACATTCTCAAAGATAGTAGCATGGAATCTTCTCTGAAATTAATACATTTCCATCTCGGCAGTCAAATCACGAAAATCGGTAAAATCAAGGTAGCCCTTAGAGAAGCCGCGCAGTTTTACGTTCAGTTGAGAAATTTGGGATTTACTGTTCAGTTCGTTGATATTGGAGGTGGTCTTGGAGTAGATTATGATGGCTCTCGCTCATCGAGTTTGAGTAGCATTAACTATACAATTCAAGAGTACGTGAATGACGCCGTATTTAATATAGTTGATGCTTGCGAAAAAAATGAATTACCCCACCCAAATATTATCACCGAATCAGGAAGGTCTATCACCGCACACCATTCTGTCTTGGTTTTCGATGTTCTCGAGACTACATCACTGCCCGAATGGGATGACTCGTATAAAATTACCGAAGACGACGATGAATTGGTTAAGGAACTTTACGACATTTACAACAGTTTGACTAAAAACCGCATGCTTGAAGCATGGCACGATGCCTTGCAAATCAGAGAGGAAGCATTAGACCGTTTCTCGCTCGGGATGCTCGATTTGCGTACAAGAGCATTGATAGAAACTCTTTACTGGTCCGTAGCCAGGGAAATACATGAAATTTCTCAAAATATGAAACATTCATACGATGAAATCAAACAGTTATCCCGGATGCTATCCGATAAATATTTTTGCAATTTTTCGCTATTCCAATCATTACCCGACTCATGGGCAATTGACCAAATATTTCCTATTATGCCTATTCACAGATTGAACGAAAAACCGACAAAATTGGCTACATTACAGGATATTACATGTGACAGCGATGGCAAAATTGACCATTTCATTGGAACAGGTGAATACTCCTATAACTTGCAAGTTCATCCACTAAAAAAGACTGAGCCGTATTATATAGGTGTTTTTCTCGTGGGTGCTTATCAAGAAATTTTGGGCGATTTACATAATCTTTTCGGCGATACCAATGCAGTGCATATAGTTATTGAAAGCGATAAATACGTTATCAAACAAGTTATTGACGGCGAAACAGTCGAGGAAGTTCTTGATTATGTGCAATACAATTCCAAAAAACTTGTACGTACTATGGAATCATGGGTCGCTTCAGCAATGAAAGAAGGTAAGATTTCCGCAACCGAGGGGAAGGAATTCCTTGCTATTTACCGCTCGGGATTGTACGGATATACGTATTTGGAATAGTCGTTTGAACCCCAATATTTTCACTTATCTTTCGCCTTTAAAATTATGTTTAATTATACTATAAGGAAGTAAAGTCATGGATAATCTTAATGCAATAGGACTTGACATCGAAAAATCAAAAAACCTTGCCTCCAAACTTAATGATTTGTTGGCTAACTACTCGTTCTTCTACCAAAACACACGCGGCTATCACTGGAATATCAAAGGCGAAAAATTCTTCGAACTTCACTCGAAATTCGAAGAACTCTACAACGATTTATTTATCAAAATTGACGAAGTCGCCGAGAGAATTTTGACACTTGGACATACACCAAATCATAATTACAGCGATTATATCAAGCTCTCGAAAATTTCTGAAAACAAAGAAGTTGCTGACGGTAAGGTTGCCGTTGCCGATATTCTGAATTCATTTAAAATATTGATAACTTTGCAGCGAGAAGTACTTGACATCGCCGCTGATGCAGGAGATGAAGGAACAAACGCCTTAATGAGCGATTACATCCGCGAACAGGAAAAACTCGTATGGATGTATTCTGCTTATCTTAACAAATGATAAAATGCAATTATTTTGCCAAAAGAGGTATTGAATCTAAAAATACCTCTTTTAACATTTATGGAATTTTATCAAAAGTTATCTTATTTACTTTCTTTCGACTCAATTATAAAATATAATCATAATAAAGCTATTTTAGTAGATTGCATACCTGTTTTCATACTTTCAATTCGTGTTTTTAGGGCTTTTTATGATAACTTCCTCAAGAAACTCAAACCATGTTTTATAGTAATTTATGTTATTTTCGATGCCTTTGACATCGTGCCCTTGCCCTTCAAAAAGTACAAGTTTATGAGATTTGCCGTACTTAATCAAGCTATCGGCAAACCAAATACTTCCTTCCACGGGAACTCTATTGTCATTCGTGCCGTGAGTCAGCAGAATTTTTCCCATCATTTCCGAAGCCCTGTAAATTGGCGACCTGTCACGTAATTTCTCTGCTTCTGTAGCCGGGTCACCCACTTCCAACAACACCCAATCTGGGATGTTGCACGTTTGATAAAAATGAATAATGTCGGAAAATCCTGCGTGACTTATCCCGAAACCCCAGTCGAACTCAGCTTTATGTCCGTTTACCTCCCCCGGAAATGTCAATAGCCTCATTACAGCATATCCACCATGCGAACCACCGTAAACTCCTATACGGCTCGGAGGCAAACCAAATCTCTCTTGAGCATATTTTCCTGCATAAATAATATCAATAATCTCATTACCGCCCAAATCTTTATCATTTAAAGATTTGTATTCGTAACCCCATCCGTCGGAGCCGCGTGGAGCGGGACTTATCACTATTATTCCCGCTTCTGCAAGCATTTGATTGCGGAAGTGAAAACTATTGGAGCCTCCGTAAAAAGCTTGAATCATGACTATTTGTTGGTCTTTTGGCAAGGGATTTCTGGGTTTATATACGAAAGCATGTATCTGTCTTTGATTGCCGGTTTTTTCGTCAATATCGAACGTCGGATAATCAACCTTTTCGATATCAGCATGATATATTTGTTCTTTCAGTTCCGGAGGCAAGTCATACATTACATTAAAGGTAAATTCATCATCGCTTATTGTAATCTCTTCCATGATAAACTTGACTGAAGCAGACGACCCCAGAAGCATGCACTTATTCCCGTCTGAATCAAGAATGGTGTAATTAATATTGGCGTTATGATGCTTAATTAATTTCCCTTCCAAGTCGATCAAGTATAGATTAGTATTTAAAGGGTTTGATGATGTTAAGAATATTTTTTTCTCACCATTAGTTTCTATGATGTCATATGAGGTTACATCCTCATTCAAATTCGTAATTTGCGTTGTTTGATTATTATGGATATTGTACTTAAATAAATTATTTATATCAGTCTCGTTTGATGCATAAATAAATTCGACATCATTCAACCACTTCACGCCCAAGCTCGGGGAGCGTCTTTCAATATCCGGATTTGTAATTGCTTTAACTGTTCGTTCATAAATATCCACCAACATCAAATTTCCAAACGCTCTGTCAGTATTTTTTAGAGAATTTAATACCACGAATCTATTATCAGGACTAAATGACGGCTTTCCCCAAGTATATCTCATTTCAGGGATATCACGTAGAATAATTCTTTCATCTCCCGTTTTGATATCAATAATTCTTAATTCACCTAATTGGTCTTCTTTTGTGCCTAATCGAGCCACATATGCAATTCTGTCTTTGTCTTTGTTGAAATTATAACCAAAAATGTAAGGTACATCAGTTAATTTTTCGATTTTACCATCTTTCATAGACATCTTGTACAAATTTAAAACTTCATCATTTCGCTCGTCACCATTTAGATAGAAGCAAGAATCATTAGGATTGAATTGAACATCAAAAACATTCCTTTTTGAAAAATCAATATCACTTACGGGATTGCCAAGCTCAAAATCCATCTCTCCGTCAATTGGAAGATACTTGAATTGTCTTATGACATCATCTTTGAAATAGAAGAGAATTTTTGAATTATAGTCCAATCTCAATGAGCTATAAGGAAAACCTTCGATATACGGTGTCAGGTCTATCGTTTTTCCATTAAAGTGGATAAGGGTATGCTCTCCGGTGTTATTAGCCTCCTTTTGTTGGCATGCCGGTATAATACACGATAGGCAAATAATTATCGTCAATAATTTAAATTTGTGCATATTCTGTTTACTATTTATGAAAAACTTAGCAAATTTAATTAAAATTATATTGCAAAAAAATACGTATTGATACTGATTTTCATATTATAGAAAAAGCAATTTATGATAAAGTTGGTTTTGGTCGGGATGGGGGACTTCATTGGAGCAATTTCTCGTTATTTGATTGATAAACGTTTCAAATCGCATTTCGAGACTTATTCATTTCTACTGGGAGATTAGTTGTGAATTTATTAGCTTGCTTCATTATTGGCATATTAGCGTGCATTACAGAACTTATATCTTTATTCACCAAAGAGTTAAAACTATTGCTTTTTGTCGGTCTTCTTGGAAGTTTCCAACTTTTTCTCCTGAGACGCACTAAATTTGTTCTCTCATGGGCACATACCCCAATGCACTATAAATAAAGATCCGGGTTCCGGATATCGCAAGAACTTTGTCTGTTGGTCAGTATTATAAATTAACTCAGATTTTCTAATTAAAGCGTTTCTGTCAATGAGCGAACTGATTGAAAAATTACAAAAATTAAAGAAAGAACGCAATGCTGTTATCTTGGCGCATTATTATCAAAATTCCGAAATTCAAGACGTTGCGGACTTTATGGGTGACTCGCTTGCCCTCGCTCAGGAAGCTAAAAAAGTTTCAGCCGATGTAATATTGTTCTGCGGTGTTCATTTTATGGCTGAAACAGCAAAAATTTTGAACCCCACTAAAACGGTTCTCATTCCCGATAAAGATGCAGGCTGTTCATTAGCTGATAATGCTCCTCCGTCTCAATTCCGTGAATGGGTTGATGCTCATCCGGGGCACGTCGTGATTTCATATATAAACTGCTCCGCCGAGGTTAAGGCTATGTCCAACATTATCTGTACTTCATCAAACGCTCACAAAATTGTGAATTCAGTTCCTATGGATACGCCGATATGTTTTGCTCCCGATAAATATCTTGGCAGCTATCTGTCGAAAAAATTAAATAGAGACATGGTGCTTTGGAACGGCAGCTGTCAAGTTCATGAAATTTTTTCCGAGACCGAAGTCATCAATTTGATGAACCGCTATCCCGATGCCGTTGTTTTAGCTCATCCCGAATGTCCCGATAACATTTTGGCTTATTCCGATTTCATCGGCTCCACGACTGCTATCATCAACGAAGCAATTCGAATCCCCCAGAATGACATTATAATTCTAACCGAGCCGGGTATCATTCACCAACTCAAGAAAAAAGCACCAGAAAAAAATTACATTCCTGTACCAAGTTTGGAAGGCTGTGCATGCAACGAATGTCCATACATGAAGCTAAATACTATTCAAAAAATGGTTGTCGCACTCGAAACAATGCGCCCAGAAATCATTATGGATGAAACTTTACGCTTAAGAGCTTTACGTCCATTGGAAAGAATGCTTGAGCTAAGTTGACAATATGATTGAATATCGGCAATATAGAACTTTACCGGCTGATTACATTCACGCTAAATTTGCTGAATTTATTGCAGAAGATGCTCCAAACGGCGACTTGACCGCTATAGCCACAATCGATGAAAATACACTTGTAAATGCTTATATTGCTGTAAAATCTGAGATTGTTTTTGCGGGCGAACAAATTTTAAATACCATCTTTAATGAAAAATTCAACCTCGATACTATCGTCAAAGACGGCACTAAACTCGAACCCGGTGCACATATAGCCGAATTCAGAGGAAATGCAAGAGAACTATTATTATACGAACGAGTAACTTTAAATCTACTACAAAGACTTAGCGGAATAGCCACTTTAACATCTAAATATGTCGAATTAGCAAATCCCTACGGCATCAGAATACTTGATACCCGAAAAACTACGCCGGGTTTACGACTTTTTGAAAAATATGCCGTCACTTGTGGTGGTGGGCATAATCATCGTCTTAACTTATCTGATGGCGTTTTGATTAAAGATAATCACATCATGGCCGCGGGCTCGGTTTCACAGGCGATTTTATCTGCAAAAGCTAATAACCTTGGTAAATCCGTTGAAATCGAGGTTGACACAATTGAGCAAATTCACGAAGCAATGAGAACAATGCCCCACGGTTTTCTCCTTGACAACATGAATAGAGAAACTACGCTTGAAGCTGTTCGATTAATTCGCTCACATCCCTCGGGAACTGACGTTTTCATAGAATCATCAGGAGGTATAAATTTAAATAATATTGCGGACTATTTAGATACTGGAATCAATGCTATTTCAATTGGTGCTTTGACTCATAGTGCCGTCGCAGCAGATATACACATGGAATTCGAATAATTTAATCGAATTTGATATGTAGCATCGAAAAATCGTCATCGAGTATTTCTTTTCCCCCCAGTATTTTGATTTTTTCAAGTAATCTGTCAATTTCGGATATATTTTCAGTTTTGTTTTCTAAGATGAATTTTGCCATTTCATCAAGGTCCCACATTGAACCATCTTGTAATTCAATTTCATAGGCTCCGTCGGAATAGATGTAAAGGTTTGTGCCGACAGGAATATCAACACTACTCGAATTAAATGGAAAATCGGGCAAACCTCCAATTATGAAGTTATCATTCATCAATTTATTCATATTCTCGAATTTATCAATAAGTAGTGCGGGGGGATGTCCTGCACTTATGTAATTCAAGGTTCGATTTCGGGCATTATAAACTCCATACCAAATCGTAAAATATAAACTGTTGTGGTCAGACATTTGGAACGATTTGTTAAGTGTACGAGCAACTTCAGCCGGTTCATAAAAGTTAATATTCGAAATATCTTTACTTTTCAAAAAGTTCATTGCCGATACAGAAAGTAAGGCTGGGCCTACACCATGTCCACATACGTCGAGCAGATACACAGCGAAATTATCCTCATCGAGCCAGTGATAACCGAACGCGTCCCCACCTAACTGAGCCGACGGTATGAATTTCCAATATGTTGATAGTCCGTTTTTACTGAACGGTTCGGGTAGCATTGATATGACATATTCCCCGGCTTTGTTAAGTTCTGATGCCAGTGCTTTTTGGCTTTTTTCCAACGAATTATATGCTTCGTTTCTTTGCAGTAAATTAATATAAGCACCTGAGTGATAACGAATCCTTGCTAACAATTCAATTTTATCCGGCAATTTAACTATATAGTCGTTTGCTCCCACTTCAAACATTTCAGCTTTGGTTGTTGCTTCCTCTTTCGACGATAGTACAATTATTGGAACATCTTTTAATTCTTTCGATGCACGATAGAATTTTATAAGTGTCAGCCCATCAATTTCAGGCATTATGAGGTCTTGAAGTATGAGAGTTGGTTGTATTTCTTTCGCTTTATTTACGGCTTGTGTCGGATCCTGGCAAAAATAATACTCAATATCATCGAACTGCAAAAGCATCCTCCGTACTTGTTCTCCGACTATCATCTGGTCATCAACCAACAGTACTTTGATTTTGTATTCTGTTTTCTTAATATCAAATGGATTTATATTTGAACTCATGAACTAATCCTTATAATTTACCGATTTATTAATTTTTTCAGCAATTTGTAACGGGTTGAGAATTTCGTCAGCAGCTCCGATTTCTTTTGCTACTTTTGGCATTCCGTAAACGACTGAACTATCCTCGTCCTGTGCAATAGTCAGCCAACCGGATTTTTTTAATTTTAAGAGTCCCTTAGCACCGTCATTGCCCATACCTGTTAGCAATACAGCAATTCCTTTATTGTGCCAATTATCACGCAGAGATTCGAAAAATCTATCAACCGATGGTCTGTAATGATAGTTAACCGGCTCAGTTGTATAAGCGAATAAACCGAATGAATCTATTATTAAATGGTCATTTGTTCCGGCTATGTATATATTACCTTTTTTGGGATTATTCCCTGCCTTAGCTATTTCTACTTCTAATTTTGTAAATCTACTTAACCATTCAGCTAGTCCGTCGGCAAATTTACTGTCAACATGTTGAACTATAACAATAGTTGCATCAATTCTATTATCCAAATTAGATAAAATAGCGGACAATGCTTTCGGCCCACCCGTCGAAGACCCTATTGCTATCATTTTTATAGCTACAAACTTCCTAGTAGATTTATTTTCTTCGAAACCTACAGTATAATTTGTTAACTTCTTTATTGTTGCTATTTTCTTAACTAAATCATCAACTCCCGTGAGTTTGCCATATTTATCGAAGGTCGGCAATGTAACCACATCCAAAGCACCATAGCCCATGGCATCAAATAGTTTAGCTCTGTTTGTTGTAAGCGATGAGGTCATCATTATAATAGCTGTAGCTTGCTTTTGCATGATTAACTTAGCTGTTTCGGCACCATCAAGTTTCGGCATTAATAGTTTTAATAACAACAAATCGGGTTTGTCTTCATAGGATTGTCTGAGTGCTTCATCGCCAGAATAAGCTACCCATGCTAATTCAACGGCATCTATTTCACGTATGATTTTATGAAGTAATTCTATTTCATCTGCTGCATCACTTACAATAGCAATTCTCATACTTTAAGGCATCCCAATTAAATCGTAAACGGCATTTAGTAAAGTATCATCGTGGAAACTGCTCTTAGTCAGGTAATAAGTAGCGCCTGCGGCTAATCCTGCCTTTTTGTCTTCCTCACGATCCTTGTACGATACAATCATAACAGGTAAATCTCTATATTTTGGGTCGTTTTTGATTCTTTTTACCATCTCGATGCCATTCATTCGAGGCATGTCTATATCAGATACGATTAAATCGAATTTATCTCTGTGAAGAGTGTTCCATCCGTCTATGCCGTCAACAGCGACTGTCACCTTGTATCCTTTGTTTTCAAGCAATTTTCTTTCTACCTCTCGAACTGTCAGTGAATCATCAACTATTAGTACATGCTTTAACTTTTTGTTGCTTTTCTGGACATTTAAATCGGCTTTTTCTAATTTGCCAGCTTTAATTATAACGTCAATCGAACGAACTAAATCATCCACATCGGCTATCAGCACAGGTACTCCGGACTCCAATATGGCTCCGGAACTGATATTAGGTATCCTACCTAATTTTTTGTTAATCGGAATGACTACTAAATCGGTTTGATGTAAAAATCTATCTACCATCACGCCGTATTTGCTTAATCTATCACTGATAATGACAATCGGAAGCTTATTTCTTTCAGCTTTGTGTTTGTGAATTCCAAAAATCTGATTGGCATCAACTATGCCGATATTTTCGCCTTCGATTTCGCAATAATAATGATTTTCTGCTTTCTTTAGCTTATCTGGGTATAAAGCAGCTATTCGCTCAATTCGCGAAAGAGGTATTGCATAGGGTTCGTTACTGATTTCAACTAATAGTGTTCTAAGAACAGATAGTGTCAGAGGTAATTGTAACTGAAAAATCGTTCCTTTCTCAGGCTCTGAATCAACGCGAATTATTCCGCCAACTTCATGTACCATCGAAAAAACTACGTCCAGTCCAACTCCGCGCCCGGAGATTTCAGTGACTTCACTTGCGGTAGAAAACCCCGGCAAGAATAAAAAATCGAATAATTCCGACTTAGTCAACTCTCTTGCCATATCGCCGGTTGTGAAGCCGCACTCTACGATTTTATTCCGAATATAATCAGGTGAAATTCCCTTGCCGTCATCCTCAATAAAAATCATCAACATACCCGAGAGATGTCTTGCTTCAAGAGTTATTGTGCCGACTTCGGACTTTCCTTTGGCTTGTCTTATTTCCGGTTTTTCAATTCCATGGTCGATTGCATTTCGAATCAAATGATTAAGAGGTGCTTCGAGTTTTTCAAGTATATCTCTGTCAACTTTGGTGGTCTCCCCCTTTACTCTTAATTCGACATGCTTCTCCAATTTTTTTGATAAATCCCGTACAAGTCTAGGAAAGCCGCCGAGACCTTCTGAAAATGGTTTCATCCGTGTGTCTATTACTTCATGATATAAGCGGTCTGAAACAAGCTCCAAACGTCTCGAAAATTGGTCGAAATCGTCTATGTACATGCGTAATCCGCTGAGCAAAGCGTCCATTCTTTTGGATGCGTCACGAAAACTTTCGATTATTTCCTCGGCAATATTGTATTTCTGAAGAGATTGAAAAATCATCTCTTTTAGAGAACTTAGTTCTAAAATATCGTTTTTTACATTTTGTAGTTCATTCCCGAATGGTCTCAATAACTTCGTTTGAACTAAGATTTCGCCGGTCAATCCCAATATTTTGCTTAGCCTCTCAGATAATACTCTGACAAATCTTTCCTCTTGTTTTTTTGTGTTACTATCTAAAACATCGTTAGCACGATTTATTGATAGTGTTGATGGTTCAGTTGGATTGGCGGCGATGTCCGAAAATTCGGATACGGATTTACGGAGCAAATTATTCTGTATCTCGTCTTGTTCGATAATTTGCGTTTCTGGGGCTTTGTCCAAACTCAATCTGTGTTGAGAGCCGTTTGTCTTAGGTGCATTTTCAGTTTGTTTATCCAAATTATCCAGCTTTGCTACTAAATTTTTAAGCTCTTTCAATTTGCTATTTAAAACTTCTGGTATTAGCGCTGATTCATATTTCAGCAGACTGATGTAAAAATCATTACACTCCAAAAGTGTCTCAATGTCTGCGGAATTTATTTTTCTTTTACTTTTCGAAACAGCATCAAGAATATCCTCCATGGAATGTGCCAATTCCACCGAATTATCTAAGCCGACAATTCTCGAAGCACCTTTAATTGAATGTGCGGCTCTCATTAGCGGTTCGACGTTTTTTGTGGAACTGTCTTTCTCGAGATTAATCAGCCCGATTTCCAATGTTTTCGTGTGGACTTCGAGTTCAAGCCGAAATAATTCAAGCATTTCTATATCTATTCCGCCGGACATCTATCACCATTTCAATTTAGAATTAATTATTTCAAAAAGTCTGTTCTCGTCAATTATACTAACGGTTTTGTCGCTCAAATCAAATGTTGAATTTGTCAAAGTCACGGTTGATTTTGTGATAGTTGCCGACGATTCTTTATACATTGAAGTGTCTATTTTAACAACGCCATAATTTTCTTCTACTGGGAAAACGTAGCTTTCTCCATTTCGTTCCATTACAAGTAAAGATTTGTAAATTTTCGATTTTGACTCATAATCCGGTGCTACTGCGGGTAAACTTAGAAACGAAGAAAGCGATATGCACATTAACAATTCTCCATTTACATTTGCTAATCCTAACAAATAATCGTTAGAACGGCTGGGAACATAATGTATGAATTTATTATCAACTGCTTCGATAAAGCACACTGTTCGAACCGCAAGCCACTCATCAGAAATTCTAAATACAATTAGTGATTCTGTTGTTTCCGAATCTGTTTCCTTTGGAAGACTAAATTGTTCCGTCCACTCGGCGACTAAATCTTCGGGTATTTCACGTTTGAATAATTTGCGGCCGCCTTCGACATAAACAGGACAATTCTTGCAGTGGTCATATCTATCAAGTATATCACAGGAACTATCACCGTAAACTCCAATTCGATTCCAACATTTCGGTCCCTTCTGTTCGATTATCGTATGTAATTGCTTAATCATTTAGTCGTGTTCTGCTGTTTATGAATACTTTTTCGGCCCGCGTTCTATAAATATTTGCCAATTCGTGCTCACCCGTGCTTTCGTAAATCAGGCTTGTATGAACCAGTGATTCGTAATGATCCGGTTTCAAATACAATACCTTGTTGAAAAAATCTTTTGCTTCAGAGCTTTTTCCCGATACATTTTTTATCAATCCCATTATGTATAATGCCGAATAATCGGATGTATCTTTGCTCAACAAATCCAAACACATCTTTTCAGCCTCAGAATAAAGTCCCTTATCTGCAAGTTCGTACAATTTTTGATGAAGGTTTTTATCATTTTTTTCCTGAGTATGAATCGTTGCGATTTTACGATGAGTTTTGATTGACTTTTGTTCGGAGTTTGGGTGATGAATTTGCTTAATTAATTCTTGATGATTAGCCAACAAGCTCGGTTCAGTTTGCTTTAATGAAGTAATTTGTTTACAAGCAAATGCCATGTCATGCTTGATATAATCGAAATTATTTCTCGTAAAATAAGTCGTTTCCGATAATCCCGTAAATAGTATCCCGTCAAGCTTTATTAATCTTGTAATGTTTTCCAATACCTGTTTGCGAGCTTCTTCATGCAGGTATATCAATAAATTCTTGCAGAAGATATAATCAAATTTTGGTTCATTTTGTAAAAAATTACTTTTTACCAAATTTCCTTTCTTAAAAGTTGGAATTGATTTAATCTTATAGTTAAGTTCGTAACAGTTTTCATTCACCAAATCGAAATATTTGGACTTGAAATCACAATAATCATTACGGAATGAAGACTTTCCGAACACTGCTGATTTTGCCTTATTTAGCGAATTCGGGTTGATATCTGATGCAATAATTTCATAATCGGTACTTTTGAAGCCCAATTCGTTTAACAAGATTGTTATTGAATAAGGTTCTTCGCCAGTTGAACACGGAACTGACAGTATCCTCAGTTTATTGTCTGCTGAATACTTGTGTTTGTTGCTAGACAATTCGCTTCGCAAGAAATTGAAGCACTCAGTATCCCTGAAAAACCAAGTTTCGGCAACAGTCAATTCATTCAGCAAATCTTGCAGGCGGCTGTTATCTCGCATCAACTTAGAAAACTCGGAATATTTAATTTCGTCGGGTTTCAGATGTTTCGTAATCGCATTTGCTACCGATATAATCCCTACCGAATCAGTATTTAAGCCTATTTCGGTTTCAATAAATTGAATTATATCGCCATAATCCGTCATATATGATAAATCGTATTAATAAAAATTAAATTATAAATAAGTTTCCAAAGAAGATATTAATTTTTTTAAATTTATTAAGTGTATCACTTCATAATCAATCAAATATACTTCATCAATAAATGGGTGAGAAGCATAGCTGTCAATATTTTCCTGTTTTGTGCTTACATCAATTTCATAGGTTTCTGAAACCTCATCTGATACAATCCCGAATTCGATATTGGAATTTGTTCTGTCCTTTATAATTATTATTCTTGTGCTCAAATATTTATTCGTGTACTCTTGCTTCAAATAGTAACACAAATCAAACACAGGTAACAAATCTCCTCTGAAATTCATCAGCCCTAACAAATGCTCCCCCGATTTAGGTATTTTACTTATATTGACAAAGGGAATGACCTCGACCACGCTGTCGATATCTATACAATAATTAGCATCATCAATTTTTAAAGGTAATACTATCATCGCTTTTGTACTATAAATTTCCTTAATTCATTGTTGAGACCAAGTACCGCCAAATTCAAGTGAGTAGTTGCGTTGTTGAAATCCATTACAGAATCACGGGTGTATTTTGCGGCATCATTCAATTTTTTCATCGAGTAATTTATCTCTTTGGAATTTTGAGATTGACTCGAAGTGGCACTTATAAGATTTTGTACTACTTTAGGAAGTGAGCTTGCACTTTCGATTAGTTCACTTAAATTATCTATCAGAATCGAAGCTTTTTCCGAGCCTGTTTTTGTTTGTGATGTGTATTTTATAATAGAATCAGTTCCTTCGCCGACAGCAACCTGCATCTCTGTAATGATTTCTTCTATTTCGAGTGCCGCTATTGCCGTTTGGTCAGCTAATCGCCTAATTTCACGAGCGACAACGGCAAATCCGGTTCCATAAACACCCGCTCTTTCGGCTTCAATAGAAGCATTCAAGGAAACGAGGTTTGTTTGGTTTGCTACCTTAGTAATGGTTGTAATTACCGAACTTATATTGATTGCCCGAGATTTAATTGTTTCAAGTTTTTCTGATATTTCGATGGATGTCTCAGTCAACAGTGACATATTTGTCTTCAGTTGGTTTAAATTGTCAAGCCCGTCCTTTGCAAATTCTGAAGTTGATTTCGACATCTTATCAAAATAACTTGTTTGTGACTTTAAGTCATCTGAAGTTTTTGCAATTTCATTGCCCAATGAGTTGACTTGACTGGTTAATGCCGCTTGCTCAGTAATGATTTTCTCAATTTCTTTGGCTGATGAGGTAATATTTCCGGCCGAATTAGACACGACATCTGCCGAGAGTTTTACTTGACTAAGCAATGAGCTTAAATTTACCGTCATAGTACGAATTGCCCGAAATAGCTTAAGTATTTCATCACGCAAATTCGATTTATCATCAATGTACTTTTTGAACAATCCAATTTTTCCCGTGTTATTAATTTCCTCAACTGCTTCTTGGATTTTTCCCTCTGCTATTAATTCAGTAATTTCGGTAACGACTTTTATGCGAAATGCAATTTGTCGAGAAATCAGCACCACCATTACAATCGCAATTGCTAGTGCCAATCCGGTGATTGTAAAAGCGAATAAACGCCTTTGCTCAAAATA
>CAZWXI010000030.1:0-28589 GCA_964637845.1 uncultured Hyphomicrobiales bacterium
TTATATTTTCCCCTTATTTTTGCAAAAAAAGGATAGCGCGTAGCCTTCAAAAAAAACACGTTCATATCGCCCTGAGCCATCGCCCCGCCACGAGATCGGGAGCGGGGGCAATTGGACTTGTCCAGGAAATGCAATCACCTCACCCCGACCCTCTCCAAAGGAGAGGGAGTAAGAATTGATGTGTCGCAACTGCCTCCGGGCGCCTATTTAGTGCGGGTTGGTAATCGGGTGGAGAAGTTTATGAAATGGTACTAGGAGCACAGCTTGCTGTGTCCAAGCAAGGAGAGAAATTTGTATAATGGTGAAAAAAAATTTGCATCATCCAAAAATTTTATTATCTTTGCGATAAGTGTGTTTGCATTTTTATAAAATGTATTGACATGACGAAAGAAGACAACATAGCAGACCGGACAAAGTACACGAAAGTGGAGTTGTGGAACTATGGAACTATGGAACTATGGAACTATGGAACTATGGAAAGACGCACCCGCAAAGTCATATTTTAAGCACCTATACACAATTTTTTCACAACTGCCGGAGGGCGAGCCGCACCAAACAAGTTCAAACAACAAGGCTAAGTATATAAGCACAGGACAAAAACTACTTACAAAGGAGCGTGATGCCGTATGAAAGTAGTTTAACTCCCGTCTCACGGGGTGTGACGGGCAGTAGAATCCCCAAAATTAGATATGTTTACTGATAGTTCTTTTTAATAAAAATTTTTTAAACAAATAATAGGAGATTCTCAAATGAAAAAAATAATGCTTTTGCTGATTCTTCCAATTTTAACTGTCATCAAATTGGAAGCACAAGAAATCTATGAATGTCCTCCGGGAGCAACATTGCAATCATTTACCGCTGTATATTATTATGGGCAATCTTTCAATTGTGAAATCAACGTAAAATATTGTTGTTGGTGGGACAACACCACAAAAACAATTCATAAGCGAATTATGGAGTTCTCAAGCAAGGGCTATGTAGGTCCACGCGGTGGTAATTGCTTGGCTACTATCCTTGATTGGGAGCATTTTACTAATTGGTTGCTTGATGAAGTCAGTAAGCATGCCGATATTAACTGCGTGCCTGAATATCCGCCATGTGATGAGACAAACGAAGTAAATTATGTACAAGTGTCAATTTTTGGATGCCGATATATAGAAAGCGTACTAGAATATATTGGAGATGACACATACTCACTGCGATTCAGACCCTGCTACGAGACTGTTAAGTGTATAAAAGAATATGTTATCTGTTATGATTATAATCATTCACCCCCTGAATTGGTAATTTTCTTTATCAGGGAATATATTGATGGCACACCGAACTGCTCGCCAAGCTTTCCTCAAATACCCCCTCCGGGATATGACTGGAATGAGCCTTGGACTACTGAATGTTACATGAATTTTAGATGCAATTAATTATGTGGGCCGACCGCATATTCAAATGCGGCACTCTTTATTTTTCAATATAAAGGATATTCATATGAAAACGAAATTAAAGTTTATCGCCATCGTGTCGTTGATAATATCGTTGTATTCGGCAAAAGCGGAGTCTCAAAAATTGTTCGACAGATTCGATGTTTACCGAGTTTCATCCGATTTCAAAGGCAGCATTTATGACGGCAAAGCCCTTCTCGTGTATGGTACGGGCGGAGTAATTTTACGCTCAACCGACTTAGGTAAGCAATGGGAGCAAATAAATCTTGACGACAGATTCAATATCATAGGCATGGAATTAATTGACGGTATTTTATTCGGACTTACAAATTTGAATTATTTAATTAAATCCGAAAATAACGGACAATCATGGAGAGCTTTCGAATTGGAGCCATACCATAGATTTAAACACTTGTCTTCACACAACAAACGATTAATTTGCATGACTGATACGAAAATAATTATTTATTCAACAAATTTAGCAAAAATACATGAATACAATTTACAAACAGATACAAATCATTACGAATTCACGATTTCCGACAATACACTGTACTATCCCGCAGGAAAAGGTAAAATTCGCTCCATCAATTTGAGCAATCATCAAGAACGGCTCATAGATATGAAAAGTGCGGGCTTTTGTACTGATTGCGAATTACCCAGGAATTTATTTTCACTCGGCAAGTCAATTTATTTTAATTTAGATAACCGACTTTACAGTTATGACGGGAGCAAATTCAAAACCGCACTTTACGCCCTTGCATACGGAAAATATTGTGTCAATAATAATGATATATATCAAATATATAACGTATTTAATAAATCAGCAAATCTCGATTCGCTCTATTTCATCAAAGCAAATCTGGAAACAGGTTTCTTCCATCACATAAAAATAAGAGAAAACGACAGATATATAACTAATCTTAAGATAAATAACGTAAGATTTATTGATGAAAATACAGTAATAGCGGTTGGAGCGAATAAACTAATTTACATGTCCCATGATAAGGGCGTAAATTGGAAATTAGTTTCCGTTATGCCGTTTTTGTATAACGAAAATGTGAGATTCGACAATACAAACGCAGGTAATATCACCAGTTATGGAAAATTCTATCGTACAAATAACTCTGGTATAACTTGGTTACCCCAAAGAACTTACGACTCCCGATATACACAAGGAGGTTTTCAATATGTTTGGGGTTCTTCAGGATTATGTTTTTTTTATGACAAAGATAATGGTTATTCGTGGTCAACCAAATTATATTCAGTAAAAGAGAATATGATTTATACAAGAGATAATTGTGAGACAACCAACATTAAGGAGATGAAATTTAAATATTTAACTAGTGAACCTCTTTTGCATCTTAATTTTGAAAACGAAATGCTATTATTGCTTTCAGGTGGTTATAGATATAATCGTTATACAATATTTTTCATACTTAATTTAGAGCCGGAGGAAAAGTCTCGCTCTGTGTTGGATTCTTCACAT
The DNA here is from genome assembly GCA_964637845.1 of uncultured Hyphomicrobiales bacterium. Classification (GTDB taxonomy): domain Bacteria; phylum Bacteroidota; class Ignavibacteria; order Kapaibacteriales; family UBA2268; genus PGYU01. Next base: position 2,926 of record CAZWXI010000030.1, read on the forward strand.
GTAAAATTTATTGCTAAGTATAAAGATAATAAGCTCATAGGTGTCGCAGTCAAATATTCAGAACCGGATACAAATCAGGCTGTATTTTTTAAAAATTCTTATCTTTACTTATTTGAAACAGACAAGAACATGACTTCTTTCAATGAAATTACCAAAATAGACATCAGCATTGAGAAAAGCTATTTGGATAGATATTCAATAGTTGATGATGACCTCTTTATAATGAAAGCTTACGACGAAAATCAATCCAAACATTTAAGTATATTATATCGTCTGAACTTAAGCACACTAAAATTAGACACTATATATACTTATGATACCAATTATTTATATTCCTTTTCTAATATGACTAAGATAAATAATACTTATTATTATTCATTTTACGAATGGAATAAAACAGACCACCTGACTTATCTCATTGCAAATGAAGATTTTAAAAATAAGCCGACTGAGTGGTACGACGTCACACCTAAAGAGCGATATTCTACAGTCCGAATAAATTTATATCAAAATAATTTGTATCAAATCACCGCCTACGATTCATTAGTAGGGCATGGAGTCGTTTGGTTTAATAAGACAGACCCGGGTACATCAGTAGCGGAAACAAATACAGAGACAAGTGATTTACCTTTATATTTGTCAAGACCTTACCCACTTCCCGCACGAGAATTTGTACAAGTAAAGCTCTTTTGGGATAAAAGCCAAAGTATCGAAAAAGCAATATTTACAGTATCAAACCTATTAGGTGAACTTGTATCCTCGGCGCATCAATTTATTTTAAATGAAATTAACGATTATTCGGCAGAGCTTATTTGGCGCCCACCAAACCTACCGCCGGGCATATACTTTATAACCATACGTGTGGGACAAAGCACAAAAACAATTCCAATCGTAATATCGTAAAATAAGTCCCCCTGCGATAGTGCGGGGGGAATATTTAACAGACAACCGTACCGTCATTCTGAGCGAAGCGAAGGGAAGCGGACAACATGTACGAAATCACATTTCTTTCAAAAAAACTTCTAAGCTGCATGTATCCGTCGGCTATTCGTCGGTTGGTCTTAAAAATTAATCGGCAGCACGACAAATATCAGTACATCCCAAACAGCATGTGAAATTATTCCCGGGATTAAATTGCGATATTTTGCATAAACAAAACTCCAGTGGATGCCCAACACTAATGCCGCCAACAAAAGCATGGGGTTGAGCGCCCAAACATGCACAAACGTATATAAACCGACTGCAATCATAGTGCCGTATTTGATGTCGAATCGCTGTATTAATCTCTCTTGAACAAACCCTCGCCAAAATATTTCCTCAGCAGGTGCTATGATAAATAATAATAATGCGGCTATCAGTATTGGCTCCGCTTGCGTCCTAGTTTGATATATTGCTTGAATTTGCGGTATCGTCCAATCGAAAAACTGCACAAAGAGCCATACGCCCAATCGGGATAATAAATAAAGTAAAACTGCATGCGCAAGCCCAATCCACAAATGCTTCCACTCCAATTTGAATAGTTCACTCAATCTGTTTTTTTCGTTAATTAGCCCGAAAATAGCCAAAGATGCCGCCGCCGGAGCCATCACATACCAAAAATATTGCGTGTGTATGGTATGCGTTAGTTCTGTAAAACCCGCAAACATCAGGAACCATAATATAAACGCTGCAAGAATTCCGATTATAAGCATAAAAAAAGCGTTCCAACCATTTAAAACAAGTTAGAACGCTTTGATTTAGATGATTATTGTTAAATCACTGTAGCCAAAACAAGTGCAACAATTGACATCAATTTAATTAGAATATTTATTGAAGGGCCCGATGTATCTTTGAACGGATCACCTACTGTATCACCGGTAACTGAGGCTTTGTGGGCTTCGCTACCTTTGTAATAGGTTACACCATTGATATTAACGCCTTCCTCGAACATTTTCTTTGCGTTATCCCATGCTCCACCTGCATTCGATTGGAATATAGCCATTAAAACACCAACCACAGTAACCCCAGCAAGCATACCGCCTAAGGTCTCTGTTCCGAAAGTAAACCCAATAAAAATAGGTGCGATGACGGCAATCAATCCAGGGAACATCATCTCTTTTATTGATGCTTTTGTGGAAATTTCAACGCATTTGGCATACTCAGCTTTACCTTCGGCATTGTGGTAAGTAACTCTATCTTCTTGACTCCATTCATTAATATCTTTGCCGTCATATTTTCTCATAACATCGAGAGCGGCTTTAAGTTGCGGTATTTCAAGAAATTGTCGCCTCACTTCTTGTATCATGGATTTTGCGGCACGCCCGACTGCACCCATTGCGAGCGCCGAAAATAGAAAAGGCATCAAACCACCGAAAAATAGACCGATGATAACGTTCGCTTTTGAAATATCAATAGACTTGATACCTGCGGCAGTCATATAAGCACCAAAGAGTGCAAGTGCTGTAAGTGCGGCAGAACCGATTGCGAATCCCTTGCCAATTGCGGCTGTTGAATTGCCGACAGCATCTAATTTATCGGTTCGTTGTCTGACTTCTTTCGGGAGTTCAGCCATTTCCGCGATACCACCTGCATTATCGGATATTGGTCCATAAGCATCAACCGCTAACTGAATTCCCGTTGTTGCTAACATCCCTACTGCAGCAATTGCAATTCCATAAAGATTAGCAAATTCGAATGACACCAAAATTGCGATAATAATGAGAATAATTGGTCCTGCTGTAGAAATCATTCCCGTGCCGAGCCCCGCTATAATATTAGTAGCAGAACCCGTAAGTGATTGTTCGGCAATTCTTCTGACGGGCGGTTTGCCTAACCCAGTATAGAATTCGGTTACTAAACCGATACCAACACCAGCTATAAGACCAACAATTGTTGATAAAAATATTCCTAACGAAGTGATTTCTTTGGTCACGCCGTATAAAGGATCTTCGAATGTCCACGAGGACGGCAAAATCCAATTTATTATCCCAAAGGAAGCTATAATCATTAGTATTGAGGCAACAAAAGTGCCGCGGTTGAGGGCTTTTTGCGGGTCGCCGCCTTCGCTGACTTTGACGAAAAATGTACCCAAGATTGATACCAAAATTCCAGCGCCCCCTAGCATTAATGGCAATACGATTGCACTCAATCCACCGAACGGCGTGTTCTGAAATTCAGGCAATGAATAGAACGCTACGCCTAATACCATTGTCGCAAGTATTGAACCGACATATGATTCAAAAAGATCGGCTCCCATTCCGGCAACGTCGCCTACGTTATCGCCAACGTTGTCAGCAATTGTTGCGGGATTCAATGGGTGGTCTTCGGGAATCCCAGCTTCCACTTTGCCGACTAAGTCGGCACCGACGTCGGCCGCTTTGGTATAAATACCACCACCAACCCTTGCAAATAGAGCGATTGACGATGCGCCGAAGGAAAATCCGGTAAGAATGGAAATTATCTGATTTACAACGTGAACGTCGTCTAGTTTCATTACGAAGGAATAAACAAGGAATAGAACACTTAAACCCAAAATTCCAAGCCCGACTACGACTAAACCCATAACGCTGCCCCCCGCAAAGGCAACTTTCAGAGCGCTGTTCAAACTTGTACGAGCCGCATTGGTAGTTCTTACGTTGGCATCAGTAGCTACTTTCATCCCGATATGCCCTGCCAGACCAGAACAAAGAGCACCCGCTATGAAAGAAAACGCAATTAACGGCGAGGAATCGGGAACGTTTGCCCCTTGTATAGCAAGAAGTACAGCTACGATTGCCACGAATATCAGAATTACTTTGTATTCAGCTTTCAGGAAAGCTTTGGCGCCTTCGGAAATAAATTTGGAAATGTTTTGCATTTTTTCATTCCCGGGGTCTTGTTTTTCTACCCATTTTGACTTTATGTAAGTATAAATTAGAGCAATAATACCTGTGACGGGCACTAAGTATAGTAGTTCAACCATCTTTTTTATAATATATAATGGAACATATAACTTTCAGACTCAATCAAAACATCAATTAGACATTTGCAATTTCAATAAAACATATTGAATATGATTTTATTGTTAATTGTTGAAAATATATATCTTTAAATGTATCTTGCTAATTACTCGGCTTAAAATAAACGTTGATGTGAGAATAGAGGAAATTTTGGAGTTCTTCTAATGCGTTTGCTCTGTGACTAATCTCATTTTTGAGTTCAGGCAACATTTCTGCGAAAGTTTCATGATAGCCATCGGGAATAAAAATTGCGTCATACCCAAAACCGTTGTTACCTCTTTCATTTGGAATGATTTTTCCATGCACGGTGCCATGCGAAAAATTTTTTAAATCGCCATCATATAAACAAATCACACAATGGAACCGAGCCGAAGTATCTTTCGAAAAATCTAATACAGAAATTAATTTATTGCGATTCTCTTTATCGGTGGAGCCGTCTCCGGCATATCTTGCAGAGTTTACCCCCGGAAGCCCGTTTAATTGTTCGACCTCAAGCCCTGAATCATCAGCTATGACAGGTATCCCCGCGGCTCCGAAGAACGCCTTTGCTTTGATTTCGGCATTATCCTTGAATGTGGCTCCGTTTTCTTCCGGATAAATTTCAATGCCGATTTCTTGTGGTGTTACTAATGTTAAACCTTCTAAACACGATAATTTTTGTTTAATTTCTCTGATTTTGTAGCTATTATTTGTGGCTATCAGTAATTCCATAATATAAATTCAATAATTGTGATACAGCTTGTGTTGGCGTGAGCAGTCCCGATAGTACATTTTGCTCTACTTCGGGGCGGATTGATTTTATAGTTTTATTGTTATAAAATCTCGATTTGATTTCTTCTTCGACTAAAGAATATATCCAATCGAGAGTCTGGTTTTTTCTTCGAATGTCAAAAAATTGCGATGACTTTACGTTAATCATAAATTCGTTCACGCATGACCATATTTCAGTTATACCGGTTTTGTTCAAAGCTGAACAGGTGAAAACCTTGGCTTTCCATCCGTCAGTAGTAGGTGAGAGTAACTGTACTGCATTTGTGTAGGCGGATTGAGTTAATTTTGCTTTATCAATAAAGCTCCCCTCGGCTTTATTAATTACTAAAATATCAGCTAATTCCACAACACCTTTCTTGATTCCTTGCAATTCATCACCGGAACCCGGTAACAATAGTAGCAGGAAACAATCCACCATCGAACGCACTGTTATTTCACTTTGTCCTACGCCTATTGTTTCAATCAAAATTACGTCATAACCTGCGGCTTCGCATGCAATTATGGTTTCCCTTGTTTTGCGGGCAACTCCGCCGAGAGTGCCTCCCGAAGGTGAAGGACGAATGAATGCGTTGGGTTCAGCACTTAATTCCTCCATACGCGTCTTATCACCTAAAATAGCACCCTTGGAAATCGTACTGCTTGGGTCTATTGCTAGAACCGCAACCTTTGAACCGTTTCGACACAGATAAGTCCCGAGTACTTCGATGAAAGTGCTTTTTCCGGATCCGGGTGGTCCCGTTATACCGATTCGGATTGAATTTCCAGCGTGTGGGAGTAATGATTTCAAAAGCTCTTGTGCAATCCCTCTGTGTGTGTCAAGGTTGCTTTCAATCAAGGTGATTGCTTTTGAAAGCATTACCCTATCATTTCTTAAAATACCATCTTTAAGTTCATTTATATCAAAAGTCGTTTGCAATCTTCTCTTTCTTCGGCGCCTAGATTTGTTTACGTTGATGCCGGGTATTACATAGCTTGTGAATTCATCGCCTGCTTCTTTCGGTGCCCATTCCGGTTTTTGAGTCTGATTCATTTATGCAAAACTAATTTTTCCGTGATGTGCTTATTTCCGTATTTCAAAACTACTAAATAAATACCTGATTCAAAATTACTGTTGTCAAATGTGATTGTATGATAATTCCCAAAATTTAATTCCAAATTTGCGACTTTATGTCGGAGATTGCCGAATGAGTCGTGTATTTCGATTGTTGCGTTGGCGACATTTCCTGCGGGTGTTATCCGTAATTCAGTCGAGCTCGGATTGGGATAAATACGGAGGAAATCAATGCTTCCACTACTTTCGCTGCCTTTAGAGCTTGTCACAGGATAAATTTCGATTATTCTGTCGTCGTTGCTCTTAGGTGAACCTCGACCGTCTCTATTGCTTGTAGATATAAAAATCCGCCCTGAGGGCGATACGCAAACATCTCTCAGGCGACCGAATTGCCCGTCCAAAATATATTGTTCATCAACGACGCTTTTGCCATCATCATCTAATTTAAGTAATACCAATTTTTGTGCCTTCAAACTTGTCAGCAAAAGGGAATTTTGCCATTCGGGAAATGTCGGATGGTTGAAATAAGCCATTCCCGCTACGGCAAGCGTATATTGTGGATAAAGCGATATAATCGGTTCAATTACATTGTGCTCCTCGCAAAATGCTTTTTCCTGTGGTGTATCACAATAGCCATTCACATTTGGCCAACCATAATTTCGTCCCTTCTCTAAGATGTTCACCTCGTCATCCGTGTTTGGTCCATGTTCCGATGAATAGAGCAATCCATTGCCCCACGTAAGTCCTTGGGCATTTCTATGTCCATAAGTCCAAACATAACTACTAGGGAAAGGATTGTCATCAGGAATACTGCCGTCTAAATTCATTCGCAGAGTTTTTCCGTTGAGACTTTTCAAATCTTGTGCTGTTGCTGTGACACCTGCATCTCCGATAGTTGCAAATAGTTTCAAGTCCTGACTTATCCAAAGCCTTGCTCCATCATGAATTGATGCGCCTAAGATGTTTTCTATTAAAGTATATGGTTGGTGTAACTTCGTACCGTCATAGGTGTAACGCTCGATTCGAATCCTTGTTGCCTGATTATTGCCATAAGTATAAACAACGTAAGCGTACGGATTGGTATCAAACTGAGGATGTAATGCCATTCCCATCAGTCCCCGCTCACCGCCTTGAAGAACATTTGGGATTGTCAGTATCGGTGTAACGTCGCCCGAACCGAGTGCATTATCGGGGTTGACTCTACTAATCCGCCCGTATCGTTCTGTTATCCATAAATGGTCATCAGGACCCCAAAGAATTTCCCAAGGAGTGTTCAAATTAGTTGCAATATCTTTTGTATTAAATTTTGCTTGTGCTGTGTTGGAATCACAATTAAACAAAAATAGTGCTGTAACAATTAATATTATTATTTTATGAGGTTTCATGAGTTTTCCAAATAATTGATACTTTTGATAACGCATGCAAAAATCAATTATTTTTTTGGTAGTTGAGTTGCTAAGATTAATGCAAAAACGCCGACAATGCTTATTACTAAAAAAGATAATTTGTAACTTTCGGTATCATTTCCAAAATTTGTAATTAATGCCCCGAGCAGAGCCGCACTGATTATTTGTCCCGTCCCCGTCGAAATTGTGATTAGACCTTGTCCCGACGCTCTAACGCCTCTTTCGGTATTTCTGTTTACAAGATAACGTAACGGAGCTCCGAGCAGAGCCGCAAGACTGATACCTATTAAGGCTCCACCCGTATATAACCATAGTAAACATTCTCCGACCACACCCACAATGACAAATCCGATTGTCAGCAAAATACCTGCTATAATCAAAGTCGCTCTCGGACCGTATTTATCAGTAGATTTTCCAGCTGCCAATGCCCCGATTAACATAGCAAAAACCAAAGGCATAAGCATGAAACTTGCTGTTGATTCGGTTACTCCAAAAGTCTGCTTCAGCATTGAAGGTACAAAAATTACTGCCGCTTCGGCAAAGCCCGCACATAATCCGATGAAAAATGTAATTCGCAATGCCAAGTTATGCATTAATTCAGGTTTTATCAAGGCGTTTTCGGCTCTATGTTCTACTTTGTAAAATATCGGCAAAGCTACTATCGGGTAAATTAAAAAAGGTAAAACTTTTAAACTGATGACTGCCTCTAAAAAATTCGATGATTTAAGGTTGCTTATTCCAATTGATAGGCATGCAAGCGAACTTATCAGCAAAAACGTACCTAATGCATCGAATTTAGTACTCGTCTTTTTAATGATATTTGGAAGCAACTTGTTGGAATAATATATAATTACAATTGCTATCGGAATATTTACGGCAAAAATTAATTGCCAATTATACATCAGCAACAGTCCTCCAATTATCGGACCAAGAATAAAAGCCACTCCAAAAACTGCACCAATCATTCCGAGTGCCGAACCTTGCTTTTCGATGGGAAATTTGTCGCCGATGACTGCCGAAGCAACTGGAAATATGCCTCCTGAGCCAAATCCTTGGACGGCTCTGCCTACCAATATTAGCGTGAAATCATTTGATATCGCTATCATTGATGAACCGACTGCAAATAATGCAACGTCAATTATATAAATTATTCTACGACCGTAAGTATCAGATAATTTCGACATTAACGGTGCCGAAAGCATATTTGCCAATAAATAAAGATTAATGAACCATGAGGCTTCTTTTGTTGATATGCCGAATTCGGACTTGATAGCAGGCAGTGCAGGACCGATAATAGCGATGTCCAAAGCACCCATGAGCACTCCCGTGAAAAGGAGTGCTAAAATTTTCTTATTTAATTTCCCTTTTGATAAGCTCTCAGAATGGGACATCTTGGTCGTCAGGCACTACAAAATCATCGGCAAAGGGACGAGACTGAGCATCTTCGTTCTTATCAAGCCTCCATGCATCTAATATGTTAAAATACATGATGTTGCCGTCTTTTTCCCAGCGTCTGCCTTTCAAATTAAACTGTACTCTTATCGTATCGTTTAGCCCGAATTTATCCAAAATGGCACATTTGTCTTGAACTAATTGGAATTTTAAATAATCTGTGTAGGATGACGAATTATTAAAAGAACTTACTTCAATTACGAATTCACGCTTTCTGAACGTTTCGTTAACTTGTTGCTCATCATATTTTTCTACAAGTTTTCCTGTTACTTCGTATGACATTTTTTCTCTCCTTAAAAATGAATTTTATTGCCGCCAATCCAAGTTGATTCGACGTGGTTAATACCAAAATGATAAAATAAATCTGTATATGAATCACAGTTGCATATTATGAAATCAGCGTCTTTACCAACTTCAATGCTTCCTTTTCTATGAGACAATTCCAAAGCTCTTGCACCGTTGATTGTTGCGGCGCAAAGTGCTTCTTCTGCCGTCATATTCATATTGATTGCCGAAAGCGATAAAATTAATTGCATATTTTCAGTGAACGACGAGCCGGGGTTAGTATCGGTCGAAATAGCTACCACCAGACCCGCCTCAATCATTCTCCGTGCGTTTGCATATGGCATCCTGATGAAATATGCCGTACCCGGTAGTAAGCAGGCAACTGTATCGCTTTTTTTCATAGCTTCGATAGATTCGTCAGATACGAAAAGCAAATGGTCAGCTGATACGGCACCCAACTCAGCGGCTAATTTAGCGGCTGAAACATCTGCAAGTTCGTCAGCATGAACTCTGATTTTCAATCCTGCATCGAGTGCGGCACGAAGCACTTTTTCACCCTGCTCAAGAGTATAATATCCCTTATCGATAAAGGCATCACAATATTGGGCTATTCCTTGTTCTACAACAGCTGGTATCATCTCATTACAAAGCAAATCAATATAAGCATCTCTATTATTTTTATATTCGGGTGGGAAATCATGTGCCCCTAAGAATGTCGCTTTGATGTTGATGGGTAATTCCTCGTCCAGCATACTGATTGCAGATAATTGATTGAGTTCGCCAAGAAGATTCAAAGAGTAACCGCTTTTGATTTCAATAGTGGTTGTCCCATGTTTCATTGCAGAAATTGCGAGTTTCTTAGCGTTTTCGAATAGTTCTTCAATTGTAGCATGTCGGGTTGCTCGGACGCTTGTTTGAATTCCGCCTCCTTCTTCGGCAATTTGTTTGTACGTAACCCCACGCAGTCTACGGGCAAATTCTTGAGAGCGATTACCTGCGAAAACAATGTGTGTATGCGAATCAACAAATCCGGGCATTAATGTCTTCCGAGAAGCATCAATTACTTCATAGATGTGAAGGTTATTATTTGCTGTAAATTCGTGCGCCGCATGAGTTGTGCCGACAAAACGGATTTTGTCGTCAAATACTATTGCTCCGTCCCGTATTTCTCCCACATCGCTCATATCCGAGCCAACTTTGGCGAGCTTGCCGTTGGTATTAACGGTGACAAGAGAACTAATATGTTTTATGAACTTCATCATTTTACAAATTTATACTTAATTTCCTAAAAGTAAAAACGCTTTAATAAAATCATCAATATCTCCATCCATTACGGCATGAATATCCGTCCGCTTAAATTCGCTTCTATGGTCGTTAACCATAGTGTATGGTTGGAACACATATGAGCGGATTTGGCTGCCCCATTCAATCCGCTTTTTTGTACCTTCTATTGCGGCTTTTGAAGCTTCTTCTTCTTCACGTCTTTTTTGGTAAATCCGAGATTTCAACATTTTAATTGCCCGCTCGCGATTTTGGAATTGTGAACGTTCTTGCTGACATGCCACAATTATTCCCGTCGGTAAATGCCTCAATCTGACTGCCGTTTCGACTTTATTTACGTTCTGACCGCCTTTGCCACCTGCTCTGAATGTATCCCATTCCAAATCTGCGGGATTGATTTCTATGCCTACATCGTCATCAACTTCGGGATATACAAATACCGAAGCAAATGAAGTATGTCTTCGGGCATTACTATCAAATGGTGAAATCCTCACGAGCCGATGAACTCCGTTTTCTGCCTTTAGGTAGCCGTATGCGTATTTACCTTCGAATTCTAAAGTAGCTGACTTTATTCCAGCGCCATCTCCATCAAGCCTTTCGAGTAATGATACTTTGTAGTTTCGCCTTTCTCCCCATCGAATATACATTCGCATAAGCATTTCAGCCCAATCTTGTGCTTCGGTGCCGCCTGCACCGGAATTGATATTTAAAAGTGCCGTTCGATTATCGTCTTTACCGCCGAGCATATTTCGTAACTCAAGCTCTTCTACCAAACTCTCTGCCTTTTTTATTTCAGCGTTGATATCATCTTCAAGCGTATTGTCCTCTGTTTCATTAGCTATTTGCCACATGACGAACGCATCTTCGACTCTTGAATTGGCTTGCTCCCATGCATCAGCCCATTCCTTTAGCTCGGAAGTTTGTTGCATCGTTTTTTTTGCTTGATTCGGGTCGCTCCAGAAATCTTCCGATTCGCTCAGTTTCTTATTTGCATCAATTATTGACTTTTTCGCATCAATGTCAAAGAAACCTCCGCAAATTTTGGGAACGGTTCTGCAAATCTTTAATTCTATCTTTTTGTGGTTCGAACATAGTTATTAAAATTTTAATATTAAACATTTTAGAGACGAGAAAAACTTAGGAAATTGCTACTTATACTTTAATATCATAAAAGAACAATTTTTCTCAATTAAGATTGATTTTATGATAAAAATTTAACTTAAAATTTATTAATCATAGCAAAATTCATTAATTTTGTATTATTATAAATTAAATTTGACAGAAAAATATGTCTGAAATTAAAATACATGAAGTTGGTCTGCGAGACGGACTGCAAAACGAATCTCGTGTTGTACCGCTCCAAACAAAAATTGAATGGGCAGAGCAAATCTTAGCTACAGGTATTGATATACTGCAACTCGGTTCTTTCGTCCATCCTACAAAAGTGCCACAAATGGCTGATACTGATGCTTTATTTGAGCATTTTAAAGACAAACGACCCGGTGCTATTTTATCAGGTCTTGTCCTAAATGAAAAAGGCATGGAAAGAGCTTTGAACTGTAACGCCAATATGCTCTGTATGGGAGTATCAGCAAGCGAAACTCATTCCTTGAAAAATACCGGAATGTCCGTCGGCGAAGCTACCGAAAGAATAATTGCAATGGCTCTGCAAGCACAAAAGGAACCCGTTGCCATTCAAGTTTCGGTACAATCGGCTTTCGGATGCGGGTTTGAAGGTAAAGTACCCGAAAAGTCAGTTATCTCAATCCTCGAAAAATATTTTGCCAATGATTTAACGAAAATTTCATTAGCCGATACTGCCGGGCATGCACACCCACATCAAGTTGAGAGACTGATTTCCACAATTTATAACATTAATCCAAAAGTTAATATTACAGTTCATTTTCATAATACTTACGGCTTGGGAATAGCTAATTGCGTTGCTGCTATGAACATGGGAGTCAATACTTTCGAAACCGCTTTCGGGGGCATTGGCGGTTGCCCGTTCACTAGAGTTGCCGCGGGAAATGTTGCTACCGAAGATTTTGTATATTTCTTAAATAGAAATAATAAGCGTATGGATATCAAATTAGACCAGATTATCAATGTTTCGCATTCAGCGGAAAACTTCTTTGAAAAAAAAATGCCGGGATATATTATTAATACAGGTTATATAAATTATTGAGCAAAAATATGAAAATACTTGAAGGAACGAGAGTTCTAGATTTAACAAATGTTCTATCCGGACCTTTTGCAACGTTGCATCTTGCTTGGCTCGGAGCCGAAGTTATAAAAATTGAAAATCCCGTTGGCGGTGATTTGGCAAGAAATTTGGGTTGCGTCAAAGAGTACAACGATATGCTCATGGGAACAAGCTTCATAGCTCAAAATTGCAACAAGAAATCCATGACTTTGAATTTAAAAAATCCCAAAGCCAAAGAAATATTTTTAGAGTTAGTGAAAGTTTCAGACGTAGTTGTTGAAAATTTCAGACCAGGTGTAATGGATAGACTCGGAGTCGGTTATTCCACATTATCGGCAATAAACTCAAAAATAATTTTTTGTGCTATATCGGGATTTGGTCAAACAGGTCCTGATGCTCATAAACCAGCTTACGACCAAATTATTCAAGGTTTAAGCGGCGTCATGTCAATTAACGGCGACGAAACACTGAACCCACTTAGGGCAGGATTTCCCGTATGCGATACAGTTGGTGGGCTGAATGCGGCTTTTGCAATCATGACGGCACTTTACTATCGAGAAAAAACAGGTATTGGACAATTCATTGATATTGCTCTTCTGGATTCTGTAATGCCTCTACTTGGTTGGGTTGCAGCTAATTTGATGATTGGCGGGCAAGAGCCACCTTTATTGGGTAATGATAACTTTTCATCAGCACCAAGCGGCACATTTAAAACGCGAAATGGTCACATTAATATTGCCGCTAATAAACAAGAACAATGGGAAGACTTGGCTGATATACTCGGTCTATCCGAATTAAAGGAAGACGCAAGATTCAAAATTCGTGACCATCGCAAAAAACACAGATTTGAACTTACACCGTACATTAATGAAAAACTTCAATCAAACGATACTAAATACTGGGTCGAAGTGCTTAATAAAGCAGATATTCCGGCGGGCGAAATCCTCAAACTCGGCGATGCACTAAATAGCCCACAAATCCTACACAGGAAAACCTTTACAAATGTTTATGTCGATGGTCTCGGCACCGTACCCGCATTTAATTGCACAGCCAAATTCGATAAAACTGAAGCTGATGCAGTGACTCCGCCGCCGAAGCTATCCGAACATACCGAAGAAATCCTTGCTCTTATAGGCATCGGAAGCAGTGAAATTGCTGAATTAAAGAGTCAAGGCATTGTTTGAAATTGAGTTGTAAGTATCAGTCTAAACCGGCAACCGCATACTTTCGTTAATAATTCATAAATATAAGAAAACTATCGGATTCAATTACATAAGTCCCACGCAAAGATTATCAAAGTACATATTAGTACCTTTGCCACTGATAAAGTTAGAAAAGAAGGAATTCAGACCGGTTGCTATCTGATTCTAAGTCCATATCATCTATGCAGCATTAGCGAAGGTAACATACTCAAATCAAAATCCGGTTCGGCAATCAAGAGATGAAATCCATACCTTGGAATATCTGCGATATTCCCGACATAAATTTGAACTCGAGAATTTATCTGCTTGTTGTGGAAATCAATCATATTTGCAGTTGAAAAGGTAATTTTAGTTTGATGAGTTACTATTTAATCCAAAAATTTTAATAAGTCGCTTGAAAAAGCGATTTTTTTTTGCATATTCTGAAAAAAAATTTTTGTCGATTCAAATATTTTTAATAATTTCGTGTGTTAAAGTGGGAGAAAGTGGGAAAAATTCCCTAAAATTATTGAATTCTTGCATCGGAGTGGTAAATGGCATTTTTTAAAGGACAGGAGTTGCACTCTATTGACAATAAAGGTAGAGTGAATATACCGGTCAAGATGCGTCGGAGCATCTCGCCTGATGCCAATGATACATTTACCGTAACTCGCGGACAAGACCTGTGCATCGTAGCATATCCATTAGATGAATGGAAAAACTACGAACAGGTGTTCGAGGAGTTGAATCAATACGATGCGAAAAACAGATTTTTCTTACGTAAATTATTGATGTGGTCTGAAGAAGTTGCTCTTGATGCCCAGCAAAGGATAACTATACCGAAGAAATTGTTGGATTTTGCTGAAATTGACAGCAAAGTAATGATTGTTGGGATGGTGGACCACATTGAATTTTGGAATCCGGAAAAATTTGAAGAATACTTGAACAATCACGACGAAAGTTACGAAGAAGTAGCGGCGAAAGTGATGGTTAAATAAAATGAGCAAAAAAAGAGTTAAAACTCGTAGAAGAAGTCCAGAAAGAAGTCAGCAAAAGGATTACGATTACCATCTACCGGTTTTGCTTGATGTAAGTGTTGATAATTTAGTAAAAGATACAAATGGTGTTTATATAGATGGCACATTAGGTGGCGGCGGGCATGCAGAAGCAATCTTATCAAAGTTAGATTTCGGGGGGAATCTTTTAGCTTTCGATAAAGATAAAAATGCAGTCGAACACTGCGAGAGGAAGTTAAAGCATTTTGTTCAAGAAAATGCCGCTCCTAAACTGACTATCTATAATGAATGCTATAGTAAAATCTGCGAAAAAGCAGCAGAATGGGGGAAGCTCAGTGGTATATTGCTTGATTTAGGCGTTTCCTCGAAGCAACTTGACACCGAATCCGCCGGGTTTAGCTATAGGCTCGATGCCCCACTCGATATGAGATTCGGTAACAGAGGCACAACTGCCGCCGAACTACTGAAAAGAGCTGACATCGCAGATTTGACACGAGTTCTTCGTTTATATGGCGAGGAACCGAATTCAGCTCGAATTGCGCGGCGTATCGTCGAAATGCGTCGCGTAATTCACCTGAATACTACTTTTGCTTTGCGGGATTTAATAACTTCCATAACCCCGCCTCCACTCCATTTCAAGACTCTATCGCGAGTATTTCAAGCATTGAGAATAGCTGTCAATGATGAATTAGGCATTTTGGAACGGACGCTAAATTGCATAATCGAGCATATAAAGCCCGGCGGCAGGATAGTTATTATTTCTTATCATTCATTGGAAGATAGAATCGTTAAGAACTTCATGAAAGAATTTTCTTGTAAAGAACAACTACGTCTTAAAATAATAAGTCCAAAACCGATTACGGCATCCGAAGATGAAATATCCGGAAATCCTCGCGCTCGAAGTGCAAAACTCAGAATTGCCGAAGTGTTGGATATTAATTACGCAAAACGCTAAATTTCCTCATTGCATAGCCCCTTTTACCCGTCAAAGAAATCATATATTGTCCTTGTGGAAGTTGCTTCAAATCTAAATCAAAATTATGCTCTCCTGTTTCAAGAAAACCGTAGTCGCCCGTTAGGATTAGTTTTCCGTTTATGTCATGCAAAGCAAAAGTTACGTGGTCGTCTTTATTGACTTGAATTTTAATATTGAGTATATTGCTGGCGGGGTTGGGGTATAAATTTGTAACGAAAATATTAGAATATATGCTAACTATTTCATCAGGTAAACTCGTTTGTGATAAATTCTCGGTGTCAATTTTTGCCATGTATATATTGATATTGCCGTCATTAGTTCTGCCGTCAGCCCATACAGGGAAAGCATATTTGCCGTCCGAGACAATCGCATTGTATTCTCCGATTCCAAAATCATTGTTCCTTTGCCCTATTCGAGCAAAGTTCATCGGGCCGGATGTCAATTGAAGTTCGGTAAAAGTTTCCCCCATATCCTTAGAAACTGCCAAATAGTAGTGCGTGGATGCCGATGTAGGTTCATGGCGTCTATCGTAGTATGAAATCAGCAATGTACCGTCAGAGCTTACATTGATTGATGAATAAAAGGCATGAATTTTGCGACCGCTCGGATGTATATTGACTATTTTGGGAGTAGTCCAAGAATTGCCTCCATCGGTAGACTTAGATAAATAAACATCCATTCCCCTATTTGCGTTACTGTTTATTCCATTAGCAGTCCAAGTGAGATACAATGTGTTTTCTCCCTCGCCCCTGCTTTTATCTATTGCAAGGTAGGGACAAGGATAAAGACGCGAGTTGTCTATGCCCGTCACGCTTTCTTGCTCTCCAAATTGTTGAACTGTACCTCGTGCATTTGTAATTAGCCTTGGTGTAGTAAATGTCTCACCTCCGTCAGATGAAGAAGCGTAGTACAATCCAAGAGAATTGGATGTCTTAGCTCCCGTAAATGTAACATGCAAAACGCCGTTGTTGTCCACATCCAAAGCGCCGAATTGGATAAACACGAAAGATTGACCGCGAGTAACGTTCGTTCCCGTTTTATTGAAGTATTTCTCGCTTGTCGGTTTTGTGAATACCATTAAATGAGTACCTATATCAGGGGAAGAAAAGTCCATATTTAATTGCAGAGCACTCATATAAACATTGCCGAAATATTTAGAGTCGGGAGCTAAATCCGAAGCCATCCACTGTTTATCGAGCATAAATGAAATGCCCGAACCCTGACTGTATCTTGATTTTTGTATTTTCCCGACATATTGTGTGTTTTCAAACTCAAAATTAGCGCCGCCATCTTTGGAAATTGCATAATGCATTACAGCATACATGGAATCAGGTATGATTTGCGTGGGATTTTCCGGTTGAGTGATGTAAGAAACCACCAAATTTATCCATGACAGATAGAGCGTACCCTCAGCATCAAAAATCAATACAGGGTCACCGCCACCCGCTAACATTATGTTTTGGAAATTGGGTCTTGTTATAAAGTTACTCTTTTGCCACGTATTACCCTGGTCGTTTGTATAATAAATCGGGCATGTTATGGCTGACAAGGGATTGGACGTATTTTGGTTGATAGGAGATACTACTATATTGTTGGGATTTGTAGGATTGATTGCGGCATGGACTTCTGATTCGACTATATTGGAAAAACTAACAATCCGTTCGCTGCTTTCACTCTGTAATGTTGGTGGAGTAGCAATCTCCGAGACTTTATACTTTTCGGGATTATTAATTCGGTCAATTAATTCTTCGGCTCTGTAACGGAATTTTTCTTTTTTCCAGAATTCGAGTATTCCCTTTTCGTATTCGCTTAATTGATACTCCTGAGTAAAAGATATTGAAATCGAAAAAATGATGATTAATGCTGAAAGAATGAAAGTTTTCATGTTTTTACCTATGAACTGTGTTTTTGTTATTTACAAAATTATATAATTTTTTTTATTTCACTACAAAAACAATAATATGATAATCATCATGTTATAATATTTTGAAATTAAAAAGACGAAATTGACAATGAAAGTAAAAACAAAATCAAAAAAAAGTGAATTCAAACCTGAACCTTACGCGGAAATAAATTCGAGTGAGGAAGTTTTCAAGTCAATCCCTTCGAAACTTCCGATTATTCCTTTGCGAGATGTCGTAATATTTCCAAATATGATATTCCCGTTGCTGATTGGCAGAGATTCAACATTAAAAGCAGTATCGCAGTCACTTGATTCGGATAAATACATATTTCTTGTGGCACAAAAAAGACCCGATACAGATGAACCCGCGCACGATGAAATATATAGTTATGGTACAATCGCTAGAATTATTCAAGTATTGAGGTTACCGAATAATGTTTTGAAAGTACTTGTCGAAGGTATAGAGCAAGGCAAAATCAAAAAGTTCATCAAAAAAAAGGACTATCTCTTTGCTGAAATAGGCTCCGCTGAACCTCTTTTACCTTCTAATCTGAAAGAATTTGAAGCATTATTAAGACGTGCAACGGATTTATTTACCGAATATATTAAAATGGAGCCGACACTCCCCGGCGATTTAATAACGGCATTCAATAATATCTTCAACCCCAAAAATAAACTATTTTTTGGTGCCGCCAACATTAAAGCCAAAGTCGAAAAAAAGCAAAGATTGCTCGAACTAGCGAGTCTTCATGAGCAATATTTCGAGTTTATCTCAATTGTTGTTAGCGAAATGGAAATGCTGAAACTCGAAGCAGATATTTCATACAAAATCAGTGACTCAATCCACAAAAATCAAAAAAGATTCTTCATACAGGAGCAAATCCGCGCTCTGCAAAATGAGCTTGGAGAGGAAGATGATTCAAGCCCTGAGCTTGTTCAACTGCGTGAAGAAATCGAAAAAGTAGCTTTACCCGAGCATGTCAAAACAAAGGCCGATGAGGAGCTAAAGCGTCTTGAGAGGATTCCCTCAATGTCACCTGAATTTTCCGTTCATCGCAATTATTTGGAATTATTAACTCAAATCCCTTGGTCAAGTAGGACAGAAGACAATTTGGACATAAACCACGTAAAAAAAATTTTAGATGAAGATCATTACGCTCTCGAGAAGCCCAAAGATAGAATTCAAGAATTTATCGCTATTTTGAATTTGGCAGGCAACGTAAGACGACAAATACTTTGCTTTGTGGGACCTCCTGGGGTAGGGAAAACTTCATTGGCTAAATCAATCGCTCGAGCTTTGGGCAGGAAATTTGTCCGATTCTCGCTCGGAGGCGTACGTGATGAAGCTGAAATACGTGGTCACAGGCGAACTTACATCGGAGCGATGCCCGGAAAGATTATACAATCTATGAAAAGAGCAGGAACCGTAAATCCGGTGATTTTATTAGATGAAATTGACAAAATGTCAATGGATTTTCGCGGCGACCCGTCTTCGGCTTTGCTTGAAGTATTAGACCCCGAGCAAAACATAGCATTCAACGACCATTACCTCGAAGTTGATTATGATTTATCGAATGTGATGTTTATCACAACGGCCAATGTCCGCTACGATATCCCTTTACCCTTGCTGGATAGGATGGAGATAATCGAGTTAAACAGCTATTTAGAGCATGAGAAACTACAAATTGCCAAAAGACACATCATACCGAAAATCTCGGATGAGTACGGAATGTCGAAATTAGGCATTCAGTTTGAAGACAGTGCCGTAAACAAGGTTATCAGAGAATATACACGTGAAGCCGGAGTAAGAAATCTTGAGCGAGAACTGACTTCAATACTTCGTAAATTAGCTAAAGAACTTGTAAATGATTACCTGAGTTCAGCACAATCAACAAAGCAGCAAAATACCGCAACAAAGAATATTTCTATTTTGGGAAATGATAAGGGATTTACTTCATTTATAAAACGAAAAAAAATCAAAATAGATAATTCGATAATTGAAAAATATCTAAAAGCACCGAAATTCAAAGACACCAGAAAAGAACTCAACGATAAAATCGGAGTTGTAACGGGATTGGCTTGGACAAGTGTAGGGGGGGACCTTATGCCTCTCGAAGCTACTTCGATGCCATCAAATGGAGAAAAACTAACGTTAACGGGACAATTAGGAAACGTAATGAAGGAGTCTGCTACCGCGGCATTGTCATTTATTCGTTCAAACCATTCGGATTTGGGATTAACAGAGAATTTCAACAAAGATAAAGAAATACATATTCATATACCCGAAGGTGCAATTCCCAAAGATGGACCATCGGCGGGTATTACGATGGCAATAGCTATGCTTTCCGTCTTTACCAATAAACCCGTAAAGGGCAATCTTGCGATGACGGGAGAAATTACGCTAAGAGGAAATATCCTTCCTATTGGCGGACTCAAAGAGAAGCTTTTAGCGGCAAAACGCAATGGCTATACGACGGTGATTGTACCCTTCGAAAACAAAGCCGATGTATTGGATATCGAAAAAGAAATAACCGACGAACTTGAAATTATATACGCAAAACATATAAATGACATCTTACCGAATGTATTTGTGCAGAAGAAAGATTTGGTTATCAAATCGCCTAAAACTAATAATAAATGAATATTGTCACATAGTTCAATGGCATGATAATTGTTTCGTTAGATGTAATAATAAACAAATTGATGACTTATGATAAATAGAGCAGAATACACAATCATCGGAATAGATGGAGGCGGAACTAAAACAAGAGGCATATTATATAGAGAAGGAAAAGAAACAGTTGACATGGTATCCGGCACCACGCGTATAGGGGCAGTTGGTGTCGGTGAATCATGCGAAAGAACATTGAACGTTATTATTGAATTATGCAAAAAAGCCGATATCGAGACGTCTGAAGTTGATGCTATAGTAGTCGGACTTGCAGGCGTTTGGCTTGAAGAAGAGAAAAAACGCTCTCAATCTCTCATTCGTACACTTGCGAGAGGTCAAGGGATAACTCTCAGCGATATCCTCGTAACAAGCGATGCTGAGATTGCTCTTAATGGGGCTTTCGACGGCAAAGACGGAATTATGATAATTGTCGGTACAGGCTCAATTGCTCTTGGGAGAAAAAAAGACAAGATATTTAGATGCGGCGGATGGGGCATCGAGCTTGACGACGAAGGCAGTGGAGCATGGATAGGACGCGAAGGGCTAACTGCTGTCGTAAGAGCTCTCGACGGTAGAGGGCAAGAAACGAAATTGACAAGTGTCGTTGCCGATATGTTCCCGACGGTTGATATTCATGAACCCCGAACGATTGTCAAGGCATATGCTGAACGAGCTTTCGAGTATCAAATGCTCACACCGAGCATTATGAAATGTGCAGAAGAAAGCGATGCGGTTTGTATGGAGATAATCGAGCGAGCCGCCAAGCACTTATACGAATTGCCGAATGCATTGTACAAAAATTTCAACGCAAAAACTGAAGTTGCTATGATGGGGGGAATTATTGATGCCGATACAATTTTAAAGAAAAAAATTGAGAAATTGATTTTCGATGATAAAAACTTTAAACTTGTTTCCCCAAAGGGAACAGCGTTGAAAGGTGCCGTTGAAATCGGTTTCAGAATGATTACCAACGATATTGAAAACTAATTATAGATTAATTTGCTGTTCGACGAAAATAGTTTCGAGATAACAAGTAAAACCTTGGCAGGGTTTGAAAATCTTTTAGCCGAAGATATTGTTTCTATCGGCGGTACTGATATTGTTGTTTTAAATAGAGCCGTTTCCTTTCGAGGTAATTTGGAAATTCTTTACAAAGCAAATTTGCAGATTGCCACTGCATTAAAATTCCTCATCCCTATAAAAAGATTCCATTGTAAAGATGATAAAACACTTTATGAGCAAAGTATTCAAATTGAATGGGAGAAATTCATTACGCCCGATATGACAATTGCTGTCGACTCGACAGTTAATTCGGACTTTTTCAATCATGCAAATTATGTAGCACTGAAAGTCAAAGATGCCATCGTTGATAGAATGAGACTACATTTCGGAAGGCGCTCGGACGTTGATTCGATAAATCCCTCTGTTAGAATTAATGTTTATATATCAGGGGACGAGTGCATAATTTCTCTGGATAGCTCAGGCGATTCTTTGCACAAGCGAGGATACCGTATTTCTCAAACAGATGCACCATTGAATGAGGTACTGGCGGCGGGATTAGTTCGCCTCAGCGGGTGGACCGGCAATGATATTTTGTACGACCCTATGTGTGGTTCGGGTACAATAGCAACTGAAGCATACTTATTAGCATCGAATACACCACCGGGTTACTTCCGTAGTTTCGGATTTATGAAGTGGAAAAATTATGACCCAAAAATGTGGGGGCGAGTGAAAGGAAATGCCAAAAAACGAATTAAATCCATTGAAACAGAGATTCATGCCTCTGATATTTCAGAAACAGCAGTAGATATAACTTTGAAAAATCTTTCATCTATTGGAATACAAAACAAAATTAAACTAAAAAGAGCAGACTTTTTATCACTCAGACCGTACTATTTTCGCGGTATAACTATCATAATGAATCCCCCCTACGGTGAGCGTTTGGATGATGATGACGACGTATTATTTTTCTATAAGCAGATCGGCAATAAATTGAAAGAAGTTTACAAAAATTCCGAAGCATGGATTTTCAGCGGAAATTTAACAGCTCTAAAACATGTCGGATTGAGACATGAAGTACAACATATTTTGTTTAACGGTCCGATAGAATGCAGATATCGTAAATACAAAATGTATGAAGGTTCGCTTAAAAGAAAACATTTTGCCTATTAATCTAAACTCGTTTCGTCGATTGCCACTCGAATTTTATCTTCGGGACACAGTTACCGTTGCAAAAGAGTTAATCGGTAAATTATTCGTTAAAATAGATGATGATGTAACATATTCAGCTATAATAACCGAAACTGAAGCATATTTGGGTAAAGACGACTGGGCAAGTCATTCAGCAGTTGGCTACACACGGCGTAACGCCGCCATGTTTGCAATGGGTGGCACTTTATATGTTTATCAAATTTACGGCATCCATTATTGCGCCAACGTAGTCACAGAAGCAGCCGGTATCGGAGCCGCTGTACTCCTGAGAGCATTAGAGCCGGTTAGCGGAATATCAAAAATGAAATTAAACAGGAGAACCACGCGAAATGAAGTCTTATGCGATGGTCCGAGTAAACTCTGTCAGGCATTTCACATTAATAAGAAGGACAATCATGCCTCAATGCTCACCGGCAACATATTCATCGCCGAAAATGACAATATATCAAAATTTAAAATTTTAGCCACTCAAAGAATAGGAATTTCTAAATCTACTGATTTGCCCTTGCGCTTTTTGATGAAAAAAATATAGTTTGTTCGAAAATAAACGAAACTAATACTTCATCTATTCCAAATTATATGACCATTGATGTTATTTTTTTCAAATACTTCTAATACTTCTGCTATTAAATCAAGTTGGGTAACTCTCGTTTTCATTTATAAAATCCAGAGAGTTTATTTCATTTAGTATCCTACTTTTTGCCAATTTACAATAATCGGAATCTAATTCCAAACCAATTGCTATTCTATTCAACATTTGTGCGACTAATAATGTTGTACCACTTCCTGCAAATGGGTCGAAAACGATATCATTTATATAACTAAACAGTTTGATGCATCTATATGGAAGCTCTCTAGGAAATGGTGTTGGGTGTCCAATTCTCTTTTTGCTTTCACCATTAAAGTTCCAGATTCCATTCGTCCATTCCTTAAATTCATTCCCCGATATATCTGAGATTTTTGAACCATTATTTTTCTTCCACTCATCTTTATATAAGACCACTATCAATTCAACCGGAGCTATTACAACAGGAGCAGATGCGGATTTCCAAGATCCCCATGCGGTTCTTCTTGATATATTCCCCTCGTTCCAAATAATTGTTGATTTATATTTCCACCCTACCGATTGGGCTATTTTTGTTAAATCAGCACCTACAGCGTGGTGCCCACCCTTATTTTTATCTAAAGGTATATTTAGATGCAATAGAATCTACTTTTCGGAAGAATCTTTTCATAATTTTTGTAGATTTTATTGCATTTATTATGCGGAGAGGGAGGGATTCGAACCCTCGGTAGCGGTTGTTCCACTACGTCGGTTTAGCAAACCGGTGCATTCAGCCTCTCTGCCACCTCTCCTTTAATATCGCAACTTCAGCTTACGTGCAAATAACAAAAATAGATGAAAAAATTTATATTTCCAAATGAAAAATTTACCTGCCTCTCTTATCAACGATTTGAGCCGATGCTTGTGCTACCGGAGTCACCATGATGTCCTGAATATTTACGTGTGGGGGACGCGTAGCAACGAATAAGGCGATTTGAGCAATGTCGTTGCCCGTGAGTGGTTTGAAGTTTTGATATACCTGCACTGCTCGCTCCTTGTTACCACGGAACCGCACAAGAGAAAACTCTGTTTCAACAAGGCCCGGGTCAATATTGCATACTTTAACATTTGTTCCGTTCAAATCAATGACCATACCCTGAGCAATTGCTCTGACGGCATGTTTTGTACCGCAATATACATTCCCCTTAGGATATACTTCTCTTCCGGCAATTGACCCGATGTTAATCACCATACCTGAGTTGCGACTTACCATACCGGGCAATACAACTCTCGAAACATAGAGCAAGCCTTTGATGTTTGTATCAATCATTTCCTCCCAGTCAAGAACACTACCCTCGTGAATTTTATCAAGACCTCGGGCCAATCCCGCATTATTGATTAAAATATCGATATTTTTCCAATCTTCAGGCAAGTCACTCCAAAATTTGTTCACCATATCGTTGTTGCGGACGTCGAGCTTCTTAGCCAAACAATTCACATCATATTTTGCACTAAGTTCAGAGGCTAATTCTTTGATTTTATCTTCTCGACGCGCTGTAATGAGCAAGTCTGCACCGGCTTCGGCGAATACTTCCGTACAAGCCATCCCTATTCCTGATGATGCTCCGGTTATTAATGCCTTTTTGTCTTTTAACATAATGATATTATAATCTTTTTATTTTTAAATCGCCCCTGTTTTCAAGGAAATTGATAATTCCGCGTTCTCCAAGTAAATGCAACGCACCTACGACGACGAAATGCACTTCACCGCTTTCGAGATAATCAACAATGGTCTCGGTCATTTTTACGTTTCTCGAATAATTAATTTCTTCCATAAACTGCTCAAATCCTTCTGTGTCTTGTCCAAGGTGAGTAATTTCCCATATTTTATCTGTATCTCCAGCTTTCCATGCCGTCAGCAGGTCTTTTACCTGCTGTTTTGATTCTTCTAATTCGCCAAGTGTAAAATCGAGAAATTCTTCGGGATAATCATTCAGCTTATCCATGAAACCCATCTGAATCTCGAATGATTCAAGTTCTTTGACGACTTTGGCAGCATTACGGGCTTTTTCGAGGAAATACAAATCAATTCCTGCCGTTTTCGAAAAACCGTAGCTCATCATTTCAAGCAAAAAGATTGTCGAAATGGCTGAATACGGCTTCATACTCGAATAAGCCATCTCGGGGACCTTATGCTTTTTCATCAATGTCGTTATACGGTCGTACAATTCCTGTGATACCATATTTTTAAGCAATGTATCGCCGTGATAATTCGTGTATTTCATTATTTCAAAGGGATTAATAGATGTCGGGTCCATCTCAAGTACGAAATATTCGGAACTTTCGAAGGCACGATATATCACCGAATCCAGAGGATAAATCGAATCATCGGCGATGTGTATCGAACCCAGCAGATATACCGTGTTGCCTTTGTATTCGACGCTCCAGAAAATATTCTTAGCTGATAGTTCGATACCGAAACCAAGCAACAACATCAAAACACAAATTTTAATTTTTTTTATCATAGCACAAATTTTTTTCAAATACATGAAACTTTTTACGGAATTGCGACTCATGTATTATATGACGAGAACAAAAAGTGGAAAAAAGTTTAAAATATGAAAATCAAGACGAGTTCATAAGCTACTATGAACACGTGAAAACCCAGTTGTCGGGATTGTCAAGAACGCTGACACGAAATAACGAGGAAGCTAGAGACTTAGTCAGTGATACGAT
>CAZWXI010000031.1:0-28583 GCA_964637845.1 uncultured Hyphomicrobiales bacterium
TCGGTATTGTTGTTTTCTGCCTGAAAATGCCGAGACCGGGTATTTCGAGCGTTACAGTTGTTGCAACCGCAGATGAAACATAAATTCTCAATGCGTTGTTTGGTGCTGTGACTTCCCAACATGGATGGAATGTAATCCAGAAAAGAGTTCCAGCGTTGTTTGAACGCAGTAGGTGCGGAATATTTTGCTTAAATTCAGTAAGTCCGCCGTCGTTTTGTGCCGATAACGTCGTTCCGACAGTAAATATCACGAACATTGACATTAGTGCTATTAGATAGTTAAACTTTTTCATTACAGTTCCTAAAAATGTAAAATTTTAAAAAATAAATTGAAAATATTCATATTTCTAATCTCAAATAACAAGTGAAATCTTGATTTGTTACACCTTTTTTTGAAAATTTTTTACAGTTTTTAAAAAAAATTTTTGCAGCAAAATCAATGATTTATTTTTTCATTAATATTTATTCATAGTAAAATCTTAAATCATTTCAATACATATAGAAACTGTTGATAGTAAAAATAGGCGAACTATATTTTATGAAAAGGAATTAATTGATTTATGAAAAAATTCATAAACTATTCCTTCGCGGAGCGCATACGGAGAAACGAGCATATATTCTAAGTTAGTTCGCTGTATTGCGTAATCCAGAATCAAGGCGCCCGAAAGTATAATATCGCTACGAGATTTATCCATCTCGCGTATTGATGATATTTCGTTCTCCGTCTTGCATTTCACGATTTCGCCAATAGCTGTTTTAATATACGAAATCGGTATTCTGTTGCTGTAAAGAACGTCATTGTCATTATTTCTAAAAATTAATCCAATTCTTGTAATTGCTCGAATTGTACCCGATGTACCGACGATGTAACGTAATTCATATTTTTTAATTTCTTCAAATACAAATTCTAAAGTTTGATGAATTTTTTGTCTGCATTTTTTTTTATTTTTTTCAGAATATTTTTTGCCGGGAAAGAACATTTCTTTCAATCTTATCGTTCCGAGCTTTACACTTTCGGCAAAAAGCAAATTTCCGGAATTTCCGACAATCGTTTCCGTGCTACCCCCACCAATATCAACAACTAAAATATTCGAATCAAAAATCGGATAATATCCAGTAACGCCTCTATAAATAAGCCTTGCCTCCGTTAGTCCGTCAATAACATTGACGTCGATACCGCACTCATTTTTTACCATTTCTACGAAATCTGCACCGTTTGATGCCTCTCTTACCGCACTTGTGGCAGTTGCTATAATTTGAGCCTTTTCTTGAGCGGCAACTTTTTTGAATTTTGCCAGTGCCACAATTGCTCTTCGTATTGCGTTTTTAGACAGCATGCTCATACCCTCGGATTTTGCCCCCAAGCGAACCATTTCCTTAGTTGACACTATCTCGTTCAAGCGATTTTTTGCGTCAATGGTAGCTACCAACAAATGAATTGAATTAGTGCCGATATCTATTGCGGCTATGGGATTCATAGAATTCTCGGAAATTAGTTGATGGGACGGTGCTTGCCGGCATCGCCTTTCATTACGACAATCTCATTCTTTTGGTATAAAATATCGCCGCTATTGTCAAGATTGCTTTTTCGATGCATTCTCGGCGGGATAAATGGCTTGAGTATGCCTTTGACAATTCTGATGCCAAGCCCTAGTATCAGCAGGGAAAAAACAAAAATAATGCCCAGTATAATTAGAATTTTTGTCATAATCATTTTGACCAAACAACCCTGAAAGAGCTTACTGTACCAGTCTTAGTGCTTAATTTCCCCAGATACATTCCCGCAGGTAAACCATCGGCACTGAACGATATAGTATTGATACCCTCGGGCATATCGGTATATTCAAAAGTCAGCAATTCCTTCCCTAAGAAGTTTAGTATCTTTATTTCAACGTCAGTCCTGTCTTTCAAGAAAAACCTTATTGTAACCATGGAATTAGATGGATTCGGAAATACTTCAATTTCTGCTTTCATGTCAGCCCTTGTTACAGCTTGGGTAGTACTTTTGCATACCCCTTGCTTCAATCTTCCGAACGTATCTTCATCTAAGCACTCTTTGGCAATTTCAATATCCGTCTTTGAAATTTGGCGCCTCATATCCTTTGGGTAGCCGAATTTCTTAAACTCATCAATATATACAAACACTTTATATTTCCCCTTTTGGAGTCCTGATATACGATAGTCCAAGTCAATATTGCACATGCACCTGCACTTTTGCGATGACGTATCGGCAAATACTACTCGGATGGTCTTCTCGCTTTCTTGAATCGAAAAATCCACAGAATATGCAGAGCAACAATTAGTATAAAAGTCAGCTATATTTATGCCGAGACTATTGTCTTGCACGGAATAGAGCACTTGCTCAGATTTCAACGAAGAAATCAAAGCAAACACAGACAAAAGCGTAATAAAAACAAGTCTCATCGAATTATCATTCTATCAAATTATACTAAAATACAAAATAAAATTAAAAAAAATGATTACATTAATAATCACATATTATCAATTACGAATAAAAAGGTTAAAAGTTTATGGACATAGGAAGCTCACCCGTAGCAGTCGTTCTTTTTGTAATCACAATTGCAATAAGTTTATATACTATATATCGCAATAATCTGTTGTATTTCAAATGGCTCTTAAGCCCCGTGAGAGTAGTTCGCGAGAAAAAATACTATTTGCTCATAACATCGGGCTTCCTGCATGCAGATTTAATGCACCTTTTGTTCAATATGCTGACTTTCTACTTCTTCGGTTTCAGATTGGAGCAAGCAATCGGTTCGGTGAATTTTTTATTGATTTATTTCTTGAGTATGATTTTAAGTTCAATACCGACTGTCATCAAGCACAAAGATAACCACGAGTACGGTAGTGTCGGTGCATCGGGTGCAATATCGGGCATCCTGTTCTCATTCATATTGCTATCGCCAAGTTCTGGAATAATGATATTCCCTCTACCTATTCCCATGCCTGCATGGTTTTTCGGCATACTCTATTTATTGTGGAGTTATTTCGCCGCAAAACGAGCCAAAGACAACATCAATCACGACGCCCATTTCTACGGTGCGCTCACAGGAATAGTCATGATGCTTATGCTTTATCCTGGAGTAATAAAGCATTTCATTGCTTCTTTTTAACGACATCGGCAAGAGCCAACTCTAAATCGGGATATTTGAAAATAAATCCCGCATCGGTGATTTTATGCGGCGATACGTTTTGCGATGCTAACACCATCTCTGCCGATTCCCCTAATAACCCGTAAAGCATAAACTTCGGTAATGGAAAAAAAGCAGGACGATTTAGCACTTTACCTAAAATTTGTGCGAAAGTCTTCATCCTCACAGGATTCGGTGCTACAGCATTATAAATACCCTGCATCGTGTCATTCAACAAAGCATAGGCAAACATCGCTACGACATCATCAATGTGTATCCAAGACCAATACTGCTTCCCGTCCCCAAGAGGTCCACCGATAAACAACTTGAATGGTAACAACATCTTTTCAATTGCACCCCCGTCGGGCGCTAGGACTATCCCGAGCCGCAAAATGACCACTCTCGTGATGTTCTTGGCTTCTAAGGCCTCGCTCTCCCACGCTTTTGTCACGTCGGCAAGAAAATTCTTTCCGTATTCGCTTTTTTCTGTCAGAAATTTATCTCCTGCTGAACCATATATCCCAATAGCCGATGAATTAACAAGTACTTTCGGTTTTACTTCCGTCTGCTTAATGGCATCTACAATCAAAGCAGTAGTCCGAGTGCGGCTCTCCAAGATTTCCGTCTTATGCTCGGCAGTCCATTTCGCACCTGCAATTGATGCCCCCGCTAAGTTTATAACCCCATAGTCGCCGTTAATTTGCTCCGTTAAAGTATCCAGATCATTATTCCAACCGGCAAGTTCAACCGTACCGGGGAACCTGCCTCGTGTCGAACGAATACTACGAGTAAACAAACGAATCTTATAGCCCGAGTTCGTCAATACTTCGGTCAATCTTCTACCGATTAAACCTGTACCACCTATTATGGATATAATTTTCATATTTACTGCATTTATCTTATTAGAATAAGGACGACTTTATTGAGTAAATTGGAAGAAATTTTCCTAAAAGATACTGACTTAGAAAGAATTTCTTACTTCAAAAGCAAGCACTTTCGAGAAGAAATCATACGAATCCTCTAAATGTCCACTTTTATGCCCGTCTGCCTTATGATAATAATACTTCATTACGATACTTCTTGGGTTATCACGAGAAATTTCCACTACGTATCTAAAATTAACAAGACTTTTCGCTTTACTATTGTAACCGAGATGATAACCGCTATCGAAGATTATTTTAGTCTTCTCCTCAGACATAACTGCATTGATGGATATTTTCTTCAAGGCCTCAACAATCTTTGCTGTCGCCTCATCTAAAGATATATCATATCCCACTGTATATTTAATACTAACGATGTCGTCTTTTTTTCGTGTAGCATAATTATACAACTGTTCATCGGTCATTACGATGCGAATTTCATCCTCGTCATACTTTTCGGGTCTGACGTCTTTCATTTTCTCTTTATACACAGAATCGAGATATTCATTTACGTTTCGTTGTTCTTCGCTCTTTATACTTATATCGGATTTACCGTCGTTAGAATTGAATATGTACAAAAAATAGAGGATCGCCGTTATACCAAGCAGGATTACCACGGATATTATGGTAACGATTCTCATCGCATCTTTCTTCATAACAATTTCGTCGGGACTTTTAAATTTGTCTCTTTGTTTCATTAGCACAATATAAGTGTTTTCAGAATAGTGAAAAATAAGAAATTTCTTTAAATCACAAATCGGTACTTTTTCGGAACTTTTTTGAAATACCTGCGTATAGATATTGTACTTGTTCTAAATAAATTTTCCGTTAGTAAAATGAAAAACGTTAAAAACTATTATTTGAACTTTGCTGTGTCAATTCTGGCAATTATTCAGCTTTTTGCCGCCGAGCACTCCCACTCACAGGATATTGCAGTATTATTGGGCGACCAATCCGCTGTAAGCGGTTACGTGATTGATTCCCGTACAGGCGAGACCCTTATCGGTGCAACCGTGATTTTCAAAGACACACGCCGCGGCGCTTATACAAACAAATTGGGCTTCTATTCAATCAGCCCCATAGATGCCGGGGTATATACAATCAGAGTTACGATGGTTGGATACAAAGCATACGAAGAACAAATCACGCTTCACAAAGGAGTCAGCTTACGCAAGGATATTTCCATCGAAGCTCTCGAAATAATGACTAAAGAGATTTCCGTCATTGCTGACCGCGATATCGAAGCAAGACAAATTTCTATCAGCAAAGTCAATATCCCGATTCAACAGATTAAAGAAATTCGTATCGGAGGTGAATCCGACGTGTTCCGTACAATACAAATGCTACCCGGCGTGCTGACTTCGTCGCAAATGTCAAGCGGACTGTATATTCGTGGAGGTTCACCCGACCAGAACCTTGTCCTACTCGACGGCTCTACTGTCTATAATCCTTCGCACCTGTTCGGATTCATTTCCACATTCAATTCCGATGCTATTAAAGATGTAGAATTAATAAAAGGCGGCTACCCCGCAGAATACGGTAGCCGGCTATCTGCAGTACTTAACATCACTCAAAAGGACGGCAACCGAAACGAAATCGAAGGATTACTCTCGCTCGGACTTATTTCATCAAAGATGTCGCTCGAAGGACCACTCGGAAATGGTTCGTGGTTCATAAGCGGAAGAAGAACATATTTCGATTTAATCAAAAGTTTGATTGACACTGACCCCGAAAATCCAATCCCCGATTTCGGCTTCTACGATATTAACGCCAAAGTCACGCAAGATTTCGGCACTAACGACAAACTATTTCTCAGCACCTTTGTAAGTAATGATGATTTTACATTCGATGCAAGCGGCATCAATATGAACTTATTCATGGGAAATAAAGCCGGCTCGTTGCGATGGACAAAAATTTTAAGCGACAACCTTTTTTGGGTCAACAATCTCACTGCAAGCCATTACAACCAAGGGTTACGCCAAGACGCTTCCGGATATATTGTTTCTCTAAAAAATTCAATTACAGACTATTCCTTCAAATCCAAACTCGAATGGTTTGTATCCGGTATGACTACTATCACCTCGGGATTAGACCTCACAAATTATATTTTCAAATACAATCAAAACTTTAGCGGCTCCGATAACGAAGTTGACCAAGGTACTAACCAAGGCAGCCAAATTAACCTCATATACCATGACTGGGTTTACAGCGCCTTCACACAATTAAATCATAAATTTGACGAATTATTTTCGCTCCAAACCGGACTCAGGGTAAATTATTGGGATTATTCAAAATATACTAATTTCGACCCCAGAATTGCTCTTAGATACCAAGTTACTGACAAATATGCAGTTAAATTATCTTGGGGTATTTTCCATCAATATTTAAGATTAGCCGGCGATGAAAACTTCTCCATCTTCGATACGTGGTTTCCGACAGATAAAACAGTCAAGCCTGCACGTGCATACCACTACATCTTGAGCTTCGAGACAGAACCAATTCCCGATTACAATCTCAACGTCGATTTTTATTATAAAAACTTGCAAAATATCAGCGAATTAAATAGAACAACGATAGAAGGCAATCACGTCGCCGATATTTTCTTCTCCGGAAAAGGCTACGCATACGGCGGAGAAATATTCCTCCAAAAACGATTCGGGAAACTTGCAGGCTGGGTCGGATACGCACTCGGATGGGTGCATGCAACATTCGACAGCATCAACCATGGTAATAAATTCAGACCAAAATATGACCGTCGCCACGATTTGAAACTTGTCGCACAATACCAAATCAACGAAAAATGGAGCGCCGGAGCTACCTTCATGTTCCAAAGCGGACAGTCCTACACAGGAGCCACTTCTCGATTCCAAACAGCACTGCCCGGAGACAATTACGGATGGGGCAAAGTCATCCCGTCTCAAAGATACGGACTAAGAATGCCCAACTCGCACCAATTAAACCTAAACGCAAGCTACATAACGACTTTATTTAAATTACCACTAAAGCTCAACTTTGATATATACAATCTATATAACCGCAAAGACATTCTAATGCGTGTTTACAACACCGAAGGCGATGTCACTGTAGTGGAAGATATAAAACTACTTCCGATAATCCCTACATTTTCAATTGAATATAAATTTTAAAAGAGAAATAAAATGAATAATATTACCAAGCATCTAAAATTATTATTAATTATTGCAATTCCAGCAATCTTTGCATCTTGCGAGGACCCCGTCCCGAACGATTATATTGAAGATAAATATGTAGAAGGATATCTACTCGTTGATAAACCAATTGAGAATATAATACTTAAGCGTACTCAACCAATAAACCAAGAATATGTTGGCGAAAAAGCCATGATAAAAGACGCAATCGTAAAACTTACATACGAAGGCAAAACAATACAACTCTCCTACAGAGACGGCGATAGCCCAGGCTACTATTATGCAAATGAAAGCGAACTCGTCAAGCCTGATGTATTATACCAACTACACATTACAACTCCCGACGGTAAAGTCATCACCGCATCTACACATACACCAAAACGCTTCGAGTGGATTAATGAACCTTTGCCAAAATTTCATTATCCCGCCGATACACTTACTCTTCCCGCTGTGGACTCGCTAAGAATATCTTGGACACACGTCGAAGGGGTTGACTTCTTTCTAATCCGAACAAGACACCTCGATACTCTCAACTACGGGAAATACCTCGAGCCTCCCACAGACGAAGCTAACCGACGCTGTTTCAACTTCTTGAGCAAAATGAAAGAATGGGACTTCACATATAAAAACGTAACAAACTGGGGACTCATCGGCAATACGCAAACAGCCGCAGTATGGTTCGCTTTCAAATGGTTCGGCAAGCAAACAATCACCGTATTCAACGCCGATAGGAACATGCTTAATTGGTTCATCAATCTCTTTTTCAGTCAGTCTACAGCCACCGAGCCGCTTATGAACAGCGTCAAAGGAGCTTATGGTGTCTTCGGCTCCGCTTCTTTCATCGAAAAAGAAGTCTTCCTTTACAAAAATCAGCCGTAAAGCAATATAATTAAGTCAAAAATCACAGCGAAGGAATAATTAGAATTTACAACACTCTCGAACAATGTGTATTAGAAATCCCCCTTAGTCCAACTTTGCCAAAGGGGAAAACAAGAATTGAGGTGCCGCATTCCACGTCATTCTGAGCGTAGCGAAGGAATAATTTCACCTAAAAAAAAGAGACCGACCCTTGTGAGAGACGGTCCCTTGTATTGCTTAATTTAAGCGTTACGGTACGTAAACAAACGGTACGTAAACAGCTTCGTTCTCAGTTGTTATAAGAATGTTGTAGCTTCCAGCTGCGCGATTCTTAAGGTCAATCGTGAAGTTGTAAACTCCGCTCGAACGTACTTCGTTTGATAGTGTTGATACCAATTGCCCTGCCGCATTGCGAACTTCAATCTTCAAGTGCTGCTCGCCCTGCATTTCGACGCTAAATGTACCTAAATCGCTAATTGGGCTCGGAGTTAATTGAGACACGAATATCGAGTAGATTGTATTCGGCATCGAAAGTATCGTTACCTCAACTTCATCGAGTTCTTCGATTGTGCCGTCGGATGCAATGTATGACAAACGGTAAATATAAGACTTACCGACTTCGAGCGAAGCATCGTCGTCAACCAGTTTATATGTACTACCATTTACATTGCCGGCAACATTTGCAATCTTCTTGAATTCGAACGTTCCCGCATCTGCACGATATACCTCAAATCCGAGACTTCCGCCTTCGCTTGCAGTTGCCCAAGCAAGTTCAACTTTACGCTCAAACGAACGTCCGTCAAATCCGATTAACTCAAGACCTGCGAACAAGCCCTCCATATTTGACGTTTTCCGGTTACGTGGATTACCCGTTCCCGTACTATGTCGGTAATTAGTTACGATGGCTTGCTCATGGAATCTTTCTTCCCAGTCCTCACATCCGTTTTGCGGGAAGTCCTGTCCTTCCTGACCCAAGGGAATATAACCTCCGTAGTTAACATAGTCCACATCATAACGGAATTCGAACACCCTTGCATAGTAGGTGGTATTTGCTTGCAGTCCTTGTACGGTTACACTTCGCGGATGCGAATCATCGCAAATACATTCAAGCTGGTAATATATAGCTCTATTGCCACTACCTAAGTTATAGGAGTCGTTTAAGAAATGAACCGGTGATTGTCCTATTGGCACTTCATAAGTTTCGCCGTCTTGAGGGAATACATTGACGTGATTGTTCAAACCTTCTCTCATTACCAAGAGACTACCTTCTCCATATGACGTTGTCGCAGTTGACCTCTGCCAGCTTACTGTAAATTGGTTACTGCCTACACCCGAGAACGTTATACCGAATGCTTGCTGTTGCGTTTCGGCTGGCATGAAGTGTAAGGGGCCTTCATCGTACAAATCATGATCATCGAAATAACCAGACAATGCCCAACAGTCATCATCATAGAATGCATCTCTGGATATTGATGCCTCTGTGTTACGGCAATAGTTATCTATTCCGAATTGTATGTTGCTGAAGGTTTTCGACTGCTCTGATATAGGCCACGAGTAATAGACGATAGGGTCAAATCCATAATCATATGCCAAATGATATAAGTCGAAGTCATCTTGATCAGTCAAATATGCAGGATTATCATCGTCATCGAATAGCCCTACGGTTACGCTGAACGCATTGCCTGATGGCAGTATCCAGTCATCGCAGTCAGCATCCGGATTGTACGGTATGCCGTTTACGTGAGTAATGACCATTTGTGTTGCCTCGGGTTTTGTTTCGAAGCAAAATACATGACCCGGGGTCAAATAGTTCGGGCTGTCGCAATCGCCGCCTATTGCTTCATATAACGCAACGCAGTATGATGTCGAAGGCTCCAAGCCGCTTACTACTACCGAATTGCTTGTTCCCCAGTAAACTACCATACCCGAAGTATAACTACACTCAATTATATCGCCATCACCATATGTTTCGCTGTAGTCATAGACAGTTCCGTTTATTGGTGTCGGTATGCAATCGTCTTCTTCGAATACCACAACGAGTACTTTGTCTCCGTTGCCGCGAGTATAGTTGAGCGTTGCTTGAACTGCATATACAGAATTGGCACTTCCGTTGCTCGCTTGTGTTGTAGCTGAGTTTTCGTTCACTAGGTCGATAGTAATTTCGTCGGTGCCATCCTGTGAATTACCGGCTAAGTCGAATACTGAGCTACCCGATGCCGGTCTTACGATGATGTATTCGCAACCGTTAGGCGTACCAGTAATCTCGAACACAAGAGTTGCATAATCATCGCCCGAATTATGAATGACGTCAATAAGTTCGGCATCTGTTGCTGTACCTGAAGGAGTTTGCACGAACTCGATTTCGAGGTCTTCCAATTCAACGGGGCTACTACCTTCGACAGGTTCAGACCAGACAACTTCTGCTTGCTCGTTGACAAAAGGCGATACCCATAGGATTTCGGTGAATTCCGGCGGTGTTGTGTCGTAAATTGTTGTGGTCTCATCATTACAATCGCTGTCTACATCTTCGAACGGATTGCCTGCCAAGTCAGTTATTCCGTGACCCGACCCAATCGTAATCGTTACTAAACCTTCAGTAGTCGGGCTCATCATAGCTGTGTAAGTATCGCCAGAACCTGAAAAGTCATCTGCAGCTCCGTTTGTTACAACGATGTCGCTAATGTCAAATCCCGTAACGTCTTCAGTCCAATTAAATGTGACTTCGAAGTCATCATTCGTGTGGCTTGGAGCATCATAAATTGTCAAGCACGGCGGAGTTACGTCGAGTATTACGTCGTCCGTTGCTTCTTCGCCCGTATTCCCTGCACAATCTGTAAGTGTTACCGTGAGTTGTACTTCGCCTTCGGTGCCGTCGCAGAGGTCAAGAGACAGGTTTTCCGTATGTGGATCTTGAAGAATCTCGAAGTTACCTTCATATACATTGCTGCCTTCTTCCACTTTCCATTCTGCTATTGCTCCGATTTCGCCGCCTTCTACTGTGATATAAATCTCATCATCACAAGTAAACATATTAATATAGTCAACTTCATCGCCTTCATCATCGCTGAAGTAAGCAGAATAGCCGCTCGGTGCGTCGTAGTCATAACCCGCGGAAATATCATATGCATAATATTCATTACCTGCGCAATCATAAACTCCTGATACATCCATATATAATGTTCCTGTACCTGTGCCACTAATTGAGCTTACGCACACTGTCCAACTGTCGCCTTCGCCTTCGATGCTTGAAATTGCAAATCCTCCACTTACCCAAATGTCTTCTGCTGAGAATCCTGTTACTTCGCGGTCGAATTCAAAGTCGAAGCAAATTGGGTCAGCGTTAGTATATTCACAATCTTCATTATAGTCAACTGACCATGTTGCATTTATCGGTGCATAAATCACTTGGAATAGGTTCTCTACTTCCACTTCGGTCTCGTTTCCGGATTGGTCTTCAGCGTATGCTGTTGCATCATAAAAGCCTTCTTCGAATTGACTTGATGTTATATAAAGTTGGAAGCAATATGTATCGCCATTTTGGCTGAAGAATGATGCTTCCCAAAAGTATTGGTCAAAAGATACCTCAAGCAATACATTATCATAATCGAAGGTGCCGCAACCGATATCATCTGCATCAAAGCAAATCATAACTGTACTACCATCTGTGTAGCATGATTCATCGGCTGTAATGTTCTCGATTGTAGGCGGTGTGTTGTCTATTGTTACTGCATTTACAATTACATGCGAACCGATATTACCTGCTCCGTCTTGGGCATATATGCCTACTGTTACAGGTCCAGCCGGTGCATTCTCGGGAATTTCTATCTCAGCGGTGAATATTGCAAAGTTCTCAAATGGTGGTTCACCGAATTGGCCTTCATAGCTACAGTTAGCTTCTTCACCGTCCGAAAGGTAGAATATTTCCGTTGTTGAATTTGAGTATGTCAGTATTATCCATGAGTTATCACAAGAAATATCACCGCAACCGATATCAAATGCCAAAAACCCTACTTCCAATATTCCTAATGGTGCAATACAATCATTAGGGAAGACCTCCGATAAAAACATTGTCGGTGCTGTACGGTCAATAACAAATTCGTCAAGTCCATCACCAATGTTTCCGGCGCAATCTTCAGCTACGGCTCTTACTGTTACTACACCTGCAACATCGCCCGGTAATATTGTATATGTCGTTGTAAATACATCATTTCCTTCATCGTAAGTTACTTCTAATCTCTTCGTTGTTGCATTCTCGAATGTCAATTCAACGAAAATATCGAAGAATGAATCAACGCCAAATTCTCCTGGCTCAGGGCAGCAAGAGAAGGCATCGCTTGCTTCAAATGTAATTGTTACTGATTGTGCTGTCGTTACGCATTCGTCTTCGACTTGAATATCATCAATGTCAGGGACGTCATTGTCAACTGCGAATGCGTCCGGAATATAGATTTCGAATGTATTGCCAACCTCATCATCAACTGAGAAATAGAAGTCATACAAGCCGCTTTCCTCATTGCTGATTGTGTAGCAAACCTCTACTTCCCAAGTCTCGTTGAGCGAATTATACTGGTCGTCGTAATTCCAACTAAATATTGTGGTAGCACCTGCTGAAGCAGTACTCCAATCAATACCGCAACCGTCTTCTGATAAAGTAAATGTTACGCAGTATTCATCGCCATCGCGTAAGCAAGTAACTTCGGGCAATTCAAGTTCACCGACAAGTTGCGGAGCAGTAAAGTCGAATTCTGTGTAGAATTCTTCGACTGTTTCATTCCCCGCTTCGTCAACTATGGTAATTTCCAGTGTTGCCTCTCCTTCGGGAGTTGTTCCCGAAGTAATCTCGTATGTAAAGCAGTAGAATCCTTCTGTGCCGGTTAATTCCTGAACAAGAGAAGTTTGGTTTGCAAAAGTCAATACAGCGGTAACGCTTTCAACACCGCACCCGATATCATTTGCATCAAAGCAAAAATCTATCTCTTCGCCATCGCCATAGCAATCACTTAAATCATCTGGGTTATCTAAGGTAGGGTCAGTAAAGTCAAGCGTAAAAATATGACCTATATCTAATGATGTCCAGTTTCCTGCTGCGTCAGCCGCTTCGACTGTCAGGTTATACTCACCTTCGTCGTCATTTGTAACAGCAGTATATTCGAAGCAGAATATGTAGGGGTCTTCACTTGTGCCTGTGCCAGTCAGCGAGAGCAATTCGGGTTCACCACTGGCCAAAGACTGGTCAAACACAAGTCTCAATCCATTGTCGCCTTGCAATTCAGCTAGCTCTTCCGTATTGAATGTACCGCAGCCATCTTCAACAACCGATATGCAGAATTCAACCGATTGCCCTTCGCTAAGGCAGGGAGCTTCCCATTCTGTTACTTCGTCGCATGTAGTCACGGACCCTTCAGTTGTGCAAGCTACATGCGTGAGATCCGGCTCCGTTTGGTCAACTTCAAATTCTAAGCCGTACCATTCCTCCTCATTATCGACGCAATCAGTAAGCGTAACACGGAAACGATATTCGCCGTCCGGTGTTGCGTCTGTTACTGTAAATGTGGCTTCGGCATCGTAGATGCCTGCGGAATTTATGCTTAACGGGTCACCAAAGTTTACCCATTCTGACGTTTGAGTGTCCCATTGTTGCACTTGAACAACTACATCAATATCTCCTTCCGAGCAGCAACCGGCGTCAGAAAAGTCAAAGCCGATTATCAATTCAACATCGGCGGGAGCGTTCGTCCATGTACCTTGCTCATCATACCAGTTGTTCCTTGTGATACAAGTAGCTGGCGGGTCATAAGCCCATGTCGGATCATCAGTAAACTCCGGTTCCTGATTGTCAACGCTGAATTCGAAAGTAGCGTTTGTGCCTATATTCCCGACGCAATCGTCTACACCATTGCCAAAAATATTAATTGAAACATCTGCAATGAGGCTAGTAACACTGATTTCGAAATAATATTCAGTACCGTCTTCGTTGTAACTCCATGAATTATTCACATAGTCCACATTGACAATCACTATATCACCAATATCAAACTCGAAGACTTCTTCATCCCACGTTACCGTCACTGAAAAAGTTTCGCCAGCGACGCAATCTCCGTCGCTAACACCCTCTACTGTAATCGTCGGCACGGGGCCGTCGCAGTCTTGCACAGGTGTAATCACTAATTCAGTAGAGCCCGCACTTCTATTGCCGACATTACCGTTATACCCCCACATTCTTACGAGGTGGTCGCGGTTGAAATATTCGAGAGGGAAGCCCTCAATTTCAGTTATATCACCGAGGTCAATTTCAATCCATTCTGTAGG
Source organism: uncultured Hyphomicrobiales bacterium (assembly GCA_964637845.1). Classification (GTDB taxonomy): domain Bacteria; phylum Bacteroidota; class Ignavibacteria; order Kapaibacteriales; family UBA2268; genus PGYU01. Next base: position 14,406 of record CAZWXI010000031.1, read on the forward strand.
TATTGTATCTCCTATAGTTGTACTAAACGTACCTAATGTGCCGGCCAGGGGGGTTACAGATATTAGAATCGTCGTCGTCGTAAAAGAGCGACATGATTGTGCCATTGGAGTTGTTGCCGAGCGTCCACTCAATGTCAAAAGAGCAATTGTACGGTGTAGCGGTAAGGGCTGTCGGTGGTTGCGGCACAACCATAAGCGTCACGAAGCTCCTCGGGTTGTTGTATCCCTGCGAAGCAGTAAGATATTCGGCATCACTGATCATATTGTACTCGAAAATCCGGATCCAATATGTCGTCCCCGAAGCAAGATTGGTCAAAGACCTCTCTTTTGTGTGACCCGAATGAACGTCCACAACGTACGAACCGGTAGAAGCGATTTGCGGAGCAGTAGCCCTATCGCCGTCAACGTCAGTAAATTCGGTTGTTGTACTGCTCAAAGCAGTCTCTGTGGGTCCCCAGTTGTTATCGGCACGTAAGACGATAATACGCTTAGCTCCATTACCATTGAAAAGCCATTTAGCCGTAGCGCTGTTAGCGGTTATACTTTGCATGAAAATATAACGTGCCTGCGTACTCGGCGGAGCGGCAAACAACTCGGAACACGACAGGATGACTCCCAGCATAATGAGAGCCATACTGAGTGCAAGTTTTTTCATAAAAACTACCTTTAAAAAAATGAAACAAAAATTAAAAAAATCTATTTCAACGAACAAAGTATAGGAATATACACTCCCATATGACAATTTTTTTTCTTAAATCAGATTTTTGGACTGATAGCATTCTACAAATAAAACATTTTTGCGAGACATCAAAATTAATTTTTAGTTAAACCACAATAAACTATGGTTCAGGGCTTAATCTCGATGACGTAAACTTCAGAAAACGGGCTTTCAGAGCCGTTCCCGCGCGACTTCAGCCGACAGAACAGTCGGGTGACGCCCCTTTCGTGCGATTGAAAAACTACGGGAATTTCGCTGACATTACCGATATCCGCCATATTATACGGTTCGAGCTTATTGGCGAAAGCGGCATCGAAAGCTACATCAATCACGTAAGAGCCGGCGCCTTTGACCTCGTCCCAACGCAAGAGCCATTCGCCGTCCTTCCCGGTAGAGGCACTCAGATTTCGCGGTGGCGGGATCTTCGTGAACATAGTACGCGGATTATTCTTGGCTTGGGTGGTCAGATAATTCGCATATTTCCCGTTGCCATTGTACTCATAAATCCGGAAGTGGTATTGAGCAAATTCTAGTCCCGTCACTTTCACTTCCAAAGGTCTATTGTTCTTACCCGCATACAGCACATAAGTATTAGTGCCGGGAATTCTCGCATCGGGATTACCGAAATTAGCATCAGCGGTATATCCTGTGCCGTCCTTGGGCAATACACATTCCTCGCCCTGAGATACCGTAACAAGCACATTGTTGCCGTTTCCGGGTATCCAAAGCAGACCGACATTGTCGTAGCTTGTGTTTTTAAATGCAATTGCACTCGACTGTTTGATAGGTTCTATGTCGAGCGTGTTAATTAACAAGGAATCTATTTTAGATATGTTTTTCTTTTTCAAATCATATACTAAATAATATATGGTATAATCCGACGATATGCTCAAACTTCCGATTGCGATGTCATGTGGAGTTCTGCCGGAGTAAATCGCCTTGCCGAAATCAGCCGGGGTGACCTTTGCCATAGCAATATGAGCCGCCGAATCATACGCGAGTTTAATCGGGGGAGAGTTCGGCTCTGTCACCGAAAGCACGACTGCGGTAGCTCTTTCGGGCAATATGGAGATGTAAATTTCTTTGTCAGTTTGAGCATTTACTACAATCTGAGCGTAGCCAAAGCTAAAATTAAGCGTCAGAAAAAGCAAGATATTACCAAAAACTCTCATTAGCACAATAATTTGTTCAAAAACGAACAGCAAAGGTACAAAAAAAAATTTAATATGCAAATAATTTTGTGTAAATTTTTACACACTCACGTTTTTTTTAAACATAGTTTAGGGGGCAGAATTCATGGATTCTTCGCTTCGCTCAGAATGACGGGGCCTGCCTCAGCACTTCACAAATTTCTCCACTCTATTGCCAACCCGCACAAAATACACACCCGGCGGCAACTGCGACACATCAATTCTTGTTCCCTCTCCTTCGGAGAGGGTCGGGGTGAGGTGACTTACACATTGCCCGAGAGTGTTGTAAATTTTAACAGCTCCTAACCCGCTCTTATAAGAGGGGTAATGGTTCACCTCTAAGTCAGCGAAATTAATGTAAATGTAATCTGTAGCGGGATTTGGGAAAATCACAAGTTTATCGGTTGAGTTGTGATGAGTGACGCTATTAGGTCCTTGCATGATATTATTCAAATACTTCCAGATATCATTGCTAAGAAGCGGTATCATCGGTGTAAGTTCGTTTGGAGATTCGCCCATACGAGCAAATATTATCCCTGTACTTTGCGAGATATTCAGTACCTGTCCGTTTTTGCCAAGAGCGGCAATAGCGTCGTTCGGAGCATTAGGGAACAATTTCCCTTTGAATACGTGTCTAAGTTCCGGCATCATAAATGATTCCTTGCCATTGAGCCACCAAAGGTAACCATATGACTTATTGTGTTGCTGTGAAGTATTGACCATAGCTTGCAAATATTGCTTATCGGCGATTACAGCTTCGCCGTCCCAATTGCCATTATTTTGAATTAGAATTCCAAATCGTGCCATACTTCGTAAATTGCTAAAGTAAACATTATTAAAGCCCGATTTTATCCATAAGCCGGTCATTCCGATTTTATTTCTGAGCTTTTCGCTGAAGTAATTATTATATGTTTTGCCGGATGCCTTCTCAAGCACTTTGTCAAGCAGCGTATATGGAGCATTGTGGTATGACCAGCGAGTGCCGGGATCTACCATATATTTCAAACATTCAGGCTCGGTACACATCAAATCGTCAACTGTGTCGTCGAGACCGCTTGTCATAGTCAGTTGGTGCCAAATAGTTATCAAATCCTCCTTGTCTGCGTCGAGTGAAGTCCATCCCTTTCCTAAATATTTTGAGCTTACATCATTAAGCGAAAGTAATCCCTCGTGTTGAGCAATCCCGACAAGAGCGGCTGTTAGAGTTTTGCCGGCAGATGCCCAATACCAACTCGTATTCTGACCAAAGTTATCGAAATACTTCTCCAAGACAATTCTGCCATCTTTGAGCAAGATAAATCCTTTGGTCTTATTTACCTCAAGAAAGCTGTATAGGCTATCAATTTCAGCCAAATTCCAATTGAGTGATTCGGGCGCCACAGTTTCCCATTCATCTCCTTGAAGTGGCGGGAAATAAAGACTTTGCGAGAATGCCTCACATGCGATAAAGAGCGAAATTAAAATAGTGAATATTTTCATAATTTCTCCGGTTAAACCTACCTTATAGACTATTAATCTTCATAATAGTTTAATCATTAATTATATTGATTTACAAACTTTGAAAATCGACACAAAGTTAATATCCGTTTTATTAATTAGCTATGATGTTAGTGTTAAAATTTATTAATTTGACTGATTTTGTATGTTTGATTATATTTGCTAATGTAATTTTCTTTAATTTAATTCTTTGGAGTAGATATATGAATAGGATTATACTTTTTTTATTCATTTTGTTAGTGCCTGCAACTAATTCATTAATGCTGGCACAATACATAGTTTCTAATTACGCCGATTTGCCGGACGAGGACTTAAACGACAACATATATTACCCACCGACACTTAGAGCGGCAATACAAAACATAAACAAACATGGCACAGCCGCTACGATAAATATTTTTAATGATAATTCGACGATTAAACTCAGTTCCGGATTGCCTGCCATTATACCAAAAGTAATCTTTGAAGGTGACGGGCTAATTCTCGAGCCTGCTACTGGTGCTTCTATAAATATCGGTTTGCAACTGAGAGGGAATGAATCCGAAATACGCGACGTAGTCTTCCGCAATTTTAACGGCAGTGGTTTATCTTGGCATGCAAGCGATGGCATAATCGAAAGAATTACAAGTATCAACAACAACGGACCGGGATTGAATTTGAATTTTGCTCACAGGAATTTAATAGGCACAGAAGATTTTACCGGCTATGCTTCAAATTTCTTTTATGGTGCTACAGGTACCGGCGGCAACGGTATTTCGTTAATTTGGTCAAATGATAACATCATACAGTACTGCGCCATTGGTCATGACAGTAATAGTGACCGAAAGCCAAACTCCCGCTCAGGTATTAACATAAGCGAAAGTTACAGAACAATAATTCGTAATAATGTAATCAGCGGCAACGATTGGAATGGGATTCAGTTATACCAAAAGAATAATTTGAGCGAATGCCAAATTTATGATAATGTAATCGGCTTAGACCGTCTAAAAGCTCAGGCAATTTATAATGGTATGAACGGGATTTTTCTTTTCCAAACCAAAGATGATATAATATATGATAATATTGTATCAGGGAACTTTTATACGGGTATCAGTGTCTCGAATATTTCCTGTGAAAATATTATCATTGAGAATAATATCGTCGGAACTGATAAAACTACCAAAAATGCTGTCCCTAACGGAAGCGGAATTCAAGCAAATGGTCTATATCCGATTGTACGCAATAACATTATCTCAGGCAATCAATGGACGGGACTTATAATTAATACCGACGGAGACTACAGGAACAACATAATCGGGCTCGACTCATCACAAATGCAAGCTGTACCGAATTATGTCGGTGTCTCAATTTACGGTTCAGACATACTATTTGGCGATACTACGGGCTACGAACCTAACATTATTTCGGGTAATAATTGGACGGGCATTCATATTTTCGGTGCGAGTCACAAAAATATATATGTAACTAATAATATTATCGGCAATAATGTTTATCACTCCAAAGTTTTGCCCAATGGCGGTTCAGCAATTAAAATGACTCATAGTGTAAACGATATTTATATACATGATAATTTCATTAGTGCAAGCGGCTTGCATGGCATTGAAATGGTAAGAAACGTGGTCATTTTTCTCGACCCAACGATACCGCCAATTTATCAAAAGCCAAGTAATATTTTTATTTGGTATAATTATATGGGATATGCCGGGGTTAACTCGACGGATACAGCACGTTTCGGTGGCTCATGCATTTATATGTGGAATGTTGATTCTACTTGGATTACTCAAAATGTCATGTTTGGTAGTGATTATGCCGGAGTTTATATCGGTAATGATTCATCGAAATACCACTCTATATATGGAAATACCATCGGGGATTATCTTTTTATGGATAGCGAAACTTATATTGGAACAAGCGGAATAGCTATTGATATGGCAAAAGATGTCCAAATCGGCGGGAGTAATACCGAAGACAAAAATTTTATATCCAACTGTAATTATTTTGGGATTTATACTTACCAAGCCGAAGATATTTTGATAGACAACAATGTTATATTCGGTATTAATTACGAAGGTATTTTGATTGACAGTATGAGTAAAGATATTGGCATTATTAGAAATTATATTGGTCCCGTTAATGATGCCGATACGAATTTATTGGTATGGGGTCACGGAATTGCAGTCAGAAACGCTACTAATGTAGAAATTGGCGACATACTTTCAGATGATTTAGCAAATACTATTCAATATTGCAGAGGGTACGGTATTTATGCACTCGATAGCGCCCAAAAAGTATATTCTTTTGCAAATAAATTTATAGAAAACGGATGGGGCGGCATTGCGCTCGATTCGCTCCCATGGTATTATGACAGCGGTGCCTATAATGACGAACTTGACGCCGATATCGGCACAAATGGTCTGATGAATACAATTGATGTCAAAACAGCGGAGGCAAAAGCTGATTCGGTGCTTATTGAGGGATACTTGACAGGTATGCCCAATACAGTTTACGGCGTGGAGTTTTACTTAGCGAAAAAGCTCCCGGATAGCATTAAATACAAAACTCAAGGCGAAGTTTTCCTTGATAGATTCAATGTTGTTACTGATGATGATGGTGTCGCAAAAATTGATACTTCATGGAAGAGTACTCTAATTGCAAGCAAATCGACAAATTTTCCCGTAGTTACTATGAACGTACATAGTCCGGAGGGGAGTTCGCCTTTCTCGCTAACCGGTTCATATAAATATACTTATTTGGATATTGCAGTAAAAATTGATACTGTGCTCTCTAAACATGATGGCACTGGAAAGGTAACGATTTATTCGAAAATATACAACAAAGGCAAAGATATCGCCACCACCGTAGCTGTCCGAGATACAGTCTCAGATTTCGAATTATTGGAAGCAACAATATCGAGCGGGACAGCACTTATTGTAGATACAACTTTTATTGGTACAATACCGCAACTCGCTCCGGGCGATACAGTTACTTTTATTACCAAAGGTCGCTTGAATAAATTTGGTCCACATAAAAGAACTGTTTATGCTTTGCCGTCGGAGGCGGAAATGAAACTTGACAACAATCGTGATTCCATACAATTAGATATCGTACCGTCAGAGCAAGAAATTGACCTCAGCTTTGGTTGGAATATGATTTCGTCGAACATTTTGCCTATTGATGCTCCAATGGAAAGTATTTTCGACGATATTACCGATAAAACGGTTATCGTTAAAAATAATCTCGGTGAGATTTATTTCCCTGAATTTGAAATTAACGACATCGGCAATTGGAATATAGAAAATGGTTATCAGGTTTATATGCGTGATAGCGAAACCCTTGTGATTACAGGATTTAAGATAGCTCCACAAAATACACCACTCAATCTTAAAGCCGGATGGAATATGATTTCATATTTGCGTGATTCGCCTCTCAATATAGAGCTTGCTTTGGAATCACTCGTAAGCAACGAAAATCTCATTATTGCAAAAGATAATTTCGGAAATGTTTATTACCCGGCATTCGAAATAAATATGATTGGCGATATGCTACCCGGTCAGGGGTACCAAATATATATCCAAAATGATTCGGAATTAATTTATCCTGATAATTAAACTATGGATGTAGCTGAATTTATTGATACTTATAGCGGTAATCAACATGATTGTATGTTACTGTTACATGATTTTATTTCGGAAATTCCGGGAATTCAACCCAAAATACGATTTAAAATTCCGTTCTATTATCGTAAAACATGGATTTGCTACCTAAATCCTATTAAAAATCATAGTGTTGAACTTTGTTTCGTTCGTGCAAAAGAGTTTGAACATTCAAAAATCTACTTGGAATTTCGTGACCGCGTCCAAGTAGGGGGGATAATGCTCACAAGACCCGAGGACATAAATTTTAGTCTCATCAAGCTAATTATCGAAGAAGCACTTCTGCTCGATGAAACGAAGCCTTATACCTTTAAAAAAACACGTAAAAAAAGCTAAGACGCATCTTCCTGAGTGCAGAAGTACTCAATGGTCTTTTCGGCACAAGTGACGTCGTAGCCGAGCTTGTCAATCATTGTTCTTATCATACGATTATACAACTTCTGGTTTTCCTCATTCGTACGGTTTGACAAAGCACCGACAAGACTTCCTGCACCCGCAATATCAGACTTCAACCGCACATCGGTCACCGCTTTGACCAAGTCGTTATTATCCATGAAATCATAATCCGGGTCTTGAATCATCTTCTGCCCGTAAATCTTGGCAATCGTCGTACGATAAGACTGCTTCTGCTCTTTGCTCTTCAAACCCAAGCGAGATTCGACACTGTCAATAAAATTCTCATCAATTTTGAGCGAAACAATTTTACCTGTCTGCGGGTCGCGATAGGTCCATATTTTATTGGGGCTTAAATTTTTTGCATCAATCCCGATAATCATATTAACGTAATTCAGCACATCTTTTTGTATAGCATCAGGCTCATCCATATAAGCATTAAATATCGAAGTCATAATATTTTCACGATGTAAGGATTTTGCTAATTTCAAATCATTCAAATACTTAGCTCGGTCATTTGGGTCTTGTACGTAATCAAGAATTACCGCCTCTATTGCTGGAAATACGTCACCTGCATACATACATTTACCTTCCTGAGTTTCGGATTTTTCAAGCAATATCTGAATTGCCCGCCCAAGATTACGGTGCCCCATTCCCTTTTGCCCGAACCTTTTGGTAATATCAGTTTCGCGGTTCAACTGGTCAATCACCTCTGACAAAGTTTTCACACTCTTTTCACCTGCAACCTCACCTGCCGCCAATTTCATCATTTCCACCGGAGTTAACTTGTCCGAATGAGGCATACGCGTTAGTATAAACGACACCGACAAAGCATAATTCAAATTCGGGTCAATATGCAACTTTTCGCCCGCAAAAGTAGTTTTTTCGAGACTACCGATAGATAATCGCGTAAGTTCCTTTTGTAATTGATAATTAGTGTTATGCGCCATATAGCACAACCTACAACGGTCAACAATCGGCGCCTGCTCTTTTTCTTCTAAAAATCTTTGGAATTCAGCATTATTACTCGTAGCGATAATCAATGTATCAAGAGGCCATTTGAAGCCCTCAATTTCAATAGTCCTGTTCTGAATCACACCGAGATAAACCTGTACCAAATCACGCTTATTCTTGAAAATCTCGTCCGCAAAATGAATACCGCCACCCGCAACCCTTGCCAATGCACCACGGCGCAAATCAAACCTATATGGATTATTTGTATCGGAAATATGGAGCAATCGCGAAATTGACTCATCACCCAACAAATCCACTGCCGAAGACGTAATCTTATCCTTCGCCGCATATTTACCCGTCAAAGTGCCACGCGTCTCGCTTATCGGCACTGGCACCACCTCAATAAACTCCTTCATCTTCTCAATTTCACCATCACAATAATTGCGAATCTGATGAAAAATATAATCCGAGCAAGCACCCAACGGACGGTACATCTTGAAAAGCGACATAATTTGCTCCTCGTCGGCATCCATACGCTCAAAATATTCGATATTATGGTCGCGTTCCTCATACAAATTCATCGCAAGTACAAGCGGGTCCTCGAAAGTCTGCGACTCGACAAAAGTAATTTTACCGTATCCACCCAATTTATCCAGATTCTTCAACCTGAACGTATAGCGACGATTTTGCTCTTCCGAGCAAAACTCTCGATAGCACTTATTTAGATAATCCACAAAATAAGTCTTTCCGTTACCTGGTTCGCCTATCAATACAAAAGCCATCTCAGCCGACGAACCGCCGTCAGCCGCATCTTTTACAAATGACACAAAACTGTTGATTTCGTCGTACATTCCAATTATATGCTTACCCGGCTTCCGGAACAATTGAAAATCATAAGTCGGACGCCCATTCACAGTAATCTTCTTAATCCCGTTCGGATAATCGAGAATCATCCGCGTAACCCCCTGAAACACATTCTCGAACCTACGTTCGCCACTGATTACCTTACTAACGTGATAATCCAAACTCTTTGGAGACGCTTTCAACAAATCCACATCACTCATTTTCATTTCCCTTTTATAAATTTACCTAAAAGATAAAAACATAAAAAACTCACATATTTTCAAAAAGTCATCAAAAACATATGTAAACGTACAAAATTTAGACGATTTTAAGCAGCTTTTTTTTACTTATTAGAACGCAAATTCCAAAGTGACTTCTCGCCTCGAAAACTTTTGCAATTCATTCAAGAAATTTGTAAATTTGCAAGTGCATCTATTGAAAATACTTAGATAGGTGTGTAGGATTAAAAACATGAGCTAAACAGAATATTTACAATACTTCGCTGAACTCTTTGTCGTTGGCTGATATGTAAATGGAAAACGCGAGAAAAATTACTAGCTTTGTAAAACTCAAAATTAAAAGATATGCCTTACCAAATACTTTTTGGAAATAGTGTAGATTTATTGAAACAAATTACACAGAAAGTAGATTTTACTTTCCTTGACCCGCCTTTTAATCAGCAAAAAGACTATGCTTTGCACAATGACGATATGCCAACTGGGCACTATTGGACTATGATGAAAGATGTTTGTCAATCAATTTTCAATCTCACGAATGAAGGTGGTTGTATTTATTTTATGCAACGTGAGAAAAATACTGAATTTGTCCTGCAAGTTTTACGAGAAACAGGTTGGGAATTTCAAAATTTGATCATTTGAAAAAAACGAACTTCCGCTGTACCTGTAAAAGGCAAGTATGGCAAACAATACCAAATTATAGTCTATGCAACCAAAGGTGAAAGAGCAAAAACTTTTCATCGTCTTCGTATAAACCCAGAACTTCCTGCTAACTATAAGTTTCAGCGTGAAAACGGAATTTTTGTTACAGATATTTGGGAAGACATACGAGAACTTACTTCGGATTACTTTGCTGGAAATGAAGCGTTAAGAACGGAAAACGGTGAAAGATTTCACAAGCAACAAACCCCATTAGCCCTTTTATTACGAATGATTTTGACCTCTACCAAAGTAGGCGATACAGTTTTAGACCCCTTTTCAGGTACGGGGACCACTTCGGTTGTAGCCTTACAAACACAAAGAAATTCTATTGCTATTGAAATAGACCCTAAAAATGTGGAATGTATCCATAAGCGATTAAAAAATGTGCGCGAAGCCGATTTGATACAAAAATATTATCAGGAGTATGTGTTTACCAAAAATTTGGTTGAAATTTGGGGTGATGAATTTGAAATAGAACAAAAAACATCAGTAATTCCTAATCTTTTTAACACAAGTAACTAAATGTACTCTATTTATCATTTTTTCAGGCATTTGGTTATAAACAAACGCTTTTTTGAGAACATTATCAACATTGCTGATTTTCCGTATGACACTACTATGCTTTCTTGCCAAAATGCAGGGCAATTTCCTGATTTGGCAATAAAAATTAATACAGATAATACGCTTTTTACAGGTGGAGAACTGATAGAACTAAAAGATAGTAAAAGTTATACAGTTTCCTCTTTCAATTCTACTATTCCATCAGGACTAAAAGATATAGACACAGTTATCAAAAGTGCTAATAGCATTATAAAAAAGCAGATGCAGGACGCAGGAGATGACATTTATGCTTTACCTCTGTTCGTGACGTTTTTTACTTGATACGTGGGAAAAGCAAAAAGAACGTAAAAATCGTATTAGTTCACGGAAGTTTTTTGAAACTGTGAAAACGAACAACTTAATCAGTCAATCTTTTGAGCAAGTTTTGAAAGAAAGATTGAAAGAAAAAGGGTTAAATATTGGCGATAATATCAAAGATTTGTTAGTAGCTATTTTTTCTGAACAAGAAAGTTTTAGCAAAGTTCGCAATGTAGATAAAGCCTCTGTGAAGTTACGTTTTCGCATTATGACAGAGGTGAAAGCAGAAGGAAATATTTTGAACACCAAAAAGTATCCTGAAATTAAGGATAATACAATTAGTTTGATAGTGCCAAGACACACCCAAAAAGATGAAGACTTAATCCTAAAACGATTTGTAAACATTTACAGTGAAAGCACACTAAAACAGTTTGACATATTCAACATCAAACACCTTTTGAATGGATATTTTACGGTTTTCCAAACAAAATTGTAATGCAAAATACGCATTCCCCATCATCACATTTGTAGCAAGGTGACATGCTGAACTTGTTGAAGTGCAGGCTGACACGATTCAATAACAATCCTGTGTTTATAGCCTACCAGCTTCAATACAACTGCCCCGTGTGGTATTTGATAGATTCGATTATTGAATAGGAGATATAATAATTACCGAAGTTTATTTCGTCCTGCTCGCGGTTGCCATGGAAGTCCGAACCTCCCGTCTCGAGCAACCAATATTGCGAGGCAATTGAACGGTAAAATTCCCTTTGGGCTTGGTTGTGCATAGGGTGTATCACCTCTATCCCGTCCAGTCCCGATTGTATCATCTTGTATAGAGTCGGTTGGTCAACGTAATTTGCGGGATGAGCCAATACAGCCACACCATTTGCCTGATTGATAAGCTTAATTGCTTGGCTCACGGGAAAAACAGCCTTAGGATGATACGCTGGGCAGTTATCTCCGATAAACTTATCGAACGCCTGACGCAAAGTCTCCACATAGCCCTTCTCCAAAAGAATTTGTGCAATATGAGGACGGGCGATGGGCGCCTGGTCGGCTTTGAGCAAAATATCATCAAATTCTATCAGCATACCCAAATTACGTAGCTTTTTATGAATTTGCTTTGCTCGCACAAGTCGGGCATTTTTGAAATTGTGTAGATGAAATTTTAGATGCTTATTATCGGGGTCAACGTTGTAGCCCAGAATATGAAATTCTCGGTCGTTATCGTAGCAACTGAACTCACATCCCGTGATGACTTCGATGCCATATTGCGAAGCAATACTCATCGCACGAATGCAACCGTCCAAAGTGTCGTGGTCGGTAATACTGATGACCGACAAGCCGACGGATTTGGCTTTTGCCAATAATTCCTCTGGCGACAGTGCACCGTCGGAATAATACGTGTGCATATGCAAGTCAACTTTTTTGCTCATTATTAAATTCGGGAAAACAGCATCGCGATTTCCCCTAGGTTTTATTATAATATTTTTTAATTTCCGTGACAACCGAATCCAAGGTAAGCCGATTACGGAGCTTCGTTTTACGCTCTTTGAGCTCGACATTACCGTCTTTAAGATTTTTACTCCCGACAACAACTTGCAAAGGCAAGCCAATTAAATCCGCATCATTGAATTTTATACCAGGAGATTCGTCACGGTCATCGTATAGCACCTCGAATCCCGCCATAGTCAACTCGGAATAAATTCTCTCCGACGCATCTTTGACTTCGGGAAACTTTGATTCGTTCACCCCGATTAGATGTACATGAAAAGGAGCCAATGCCTTATCCCAAACGATGCCGTCCTCGTCGTGATGTTGCTCGATGAAACATGCCATTATCCTTTCCACCCCTATTCCGTAGCTCCCCATGATAATCGGATGCTCCTTGCCTTCCGAATCGAGGAAATTCGCACCGAGAGCAACCGAGTACTTTGTCCCAAGTTTAAAAATATGTCCCAATTCGATAGCATTAACCACTCTGAGTGATTGTCCACTTATCGGGCATGGTTCGCCCTCGAATACTGTACGCAAATCGCGGTATTCGCTTATTTGAGTATCTCTCAGGAAATCAATGTTCCTATAATGAAAGCCGTCCTCGTTGGCTCCGCTGACCATACCGTTTGCATCTTTCAGCAAATTATCGGCAATAATTCTTATGCTTGATTTCAAATTTACTGGTCCAATCGAACCATGGTCAGCCCCCGTATATTTGATTAACTCCTCGGATACGGCAGGGCGAAGGTTTCCCGTACCGAGAGCAGCTTGTAGCTTTGATTCGTTCAACTCGTCGTTGCCCCGCATAAATATCAAGACAGGTTCATTATCAGCGATATAAACCACAGATTTGGCGCATCGCTCTTCGGGAATGTTAAATTGCTCAACTAAATCATCAATAGTCTTGGCGTTCGGTGTCGGAAATTTTTCCATAGCTAAGTCTTCGGCGATTCTTCCTACGGGAGGCAAAGCAGAAGTAGCGACCTCGATATTCGCCGCATATCCTGCATCACTTATTGCACAAGTATCTTCCCCGGAATCCGATACCACCATGAATTCCTGCGACTTGCTGCCACCCATTGCACCACTGGAGGCACCAACAACAAAAAATTCTATTCCGCACCGGTTGAAAATAGCCTTGTATGCTTCGGCGTGCTTTTCGTAGCTAACATCAAGCCCCTCCCAAGAAGTATCGAGTGAATAAGCGTCTTTCATAATAAATTGCCGCCCACGCAATACGCCCGATTTTGGGCGCGGCTCGTTGCGAAACTTAGTTTGTATTTGATACCAAATCTGAGGCATATCGCGGTATGATTTTACGTGTTGCCTTGCATGGAAAGTTATGATTTCTTCATGTGTCGGTGCCAATACAAGCCCGTCTCGGTTTTTAATGTGAAACATCACGTCGCCCATCGCTTCAACTCTTCCGGTTTGTTCCCAAATTTCAATAGGATTAAGTGCAGGAAGCAAAAACTCCAGACCTCCTATGGCATTCATTTCCTCACGAATTATATTTATTACTTTATTCAATACTTTAAATCCGAGCGGTAAAAACGAAAATACTCCCGATGCCAATTGCCTAACAAGCCCCGCTCTTAGCATTAATCTATGCGAAGGTATGACGGCATCGGCGG
>CAZWXI010000032.1:0-28451 GCA_964637845.1 uncultured Hyphomicrobiales bacterium
TCGGCGGGAATTTCCTTCAATGTCGGCACGAAATACTCTGTTTGTCTCATAAATTGTCCGTTTTAAAAGCCTTTTTTCACAATAACAAATGTAACTAATTATCACAAAGTATCACACAATTTGTCAAAATGTACGATAGACGTGATAATATGTATTCTTGTGTGAAAAATAAAAAACTGCACCCACCACAAAGGAGAGTGCAGTCATTAAATTCAATCCCGTCAAACTATTCCTTGATAAACGGTTTGACAAATACGTTATTTTCAGTTTCGATTATAAGGTTGTACATGCCTTTTGTCAACCGCTCAACATTAATTTCGGTTTGCAATTCCTTAGCTGAGCCGAGGTTCATGTAAATTACTTCTTCACCCAACAAATTCATTATCTTGAGCGTTGCGTTTGATTCTTGCATGAAGTCAGCAATGATATTGAGATTATTGATTACAGGGCTCGGATAAGTAAACATATACCCATTGCCCGACAAACCTGCTACGATATCCTCCGGAATAGCATCTTTCGAAGCTGAACGGAACACGATGAAGCGGCGTTCTACCGATTTGCAACCATTATCGTCAATTACAGTCAAGAAGTATGATGTCGAACCTACCGGCGGATTGACGTTCGTCGGGTCAACTTCCTGACCGTTTGCATTAACCCATCTGTGAACGTAAGGAGCTTGACCGCCCGATACAGTTACAACCAAAATTAACGGGTCAGTTAAATCAATTGCCCCCATACCTTTCACTACAACAAACGACTTGCTGAGGTTGGCACTTGGGGATTGCAGTACTTCGAGATATGGATACGTTACAAGCGTTTCGTCACTTTCGTTATCAAATATGCTCAACTTATACTCTTTCGAAAATACCGCCCTCTTGACAGTCGCATTCAGTACATAAGGATTTACAAAGTCGCCTGTCGGTGACCATAAGAAGGAATAGTCGCCCGAGCCGCCAAATACTACGCTTTGGAATGTCGGCGAATCTTCCTTGCATGATTCGAGAACTGCATCTGCAATAATCGTAAGCGGGCAGTCATCGCGGACTTCAATTTCGTAGGTCTCTTGACCGCGTTCGCAGAATACGTCGTTATTTACAGTAAGTGTTACTGTATAAGTACCTGGTTCAGCATATATGTGAGAAACGATTTTGCCTGTTTTCTGAGTGCCATCACCCATATTCCATTTCCAATTTACCGCATTTTCGCTATTAGTACTGCCCGTGAACTTAATTGTTTCGTTCATACAAGCATTATCTTCATAATAGAAATCTGCATCAATGTCAACATCAAGTACGGTTATTGTAGTAAGAGCAACATTCTTTGTAGCTTGGTCAGTATAAGCTCCCCATTCTGCCGAACTGCGGACTACTTTCACTGAACCCGTGCTGCCGGTTCCCCATTTCACTTTCACTGTACTAAGAGTTGACGGACCAACTATAGTACCGCCTGTAACAGTCCATTGATAATCGATGAAACTGAAGAATGCAGTCGAATATTCAATTTCGCTTTCTTGACAAGCTGTGTTCGGACCTGTAATTACGGGGTCTTGAATTGTAGTAAAGTTGAACGCTGCTGACCAATTAGAAACACCTTGCAATCCGACAGTCTGCGCTTGCCAGTAGTATTTTCTATCTTTGAACAAGTTATTCACCGTAAATGAAGTATTTTGTAAATTGTTCCCAGTAGCAACAATATTTGTAAAGTTCGGGTCCGAAGCCAAGCGGAAATTATATCCCGTAGCATCATTTACAGACTCCCATGTGAAGTTCACGTTGATAAACTGATTCATCTTACCGTTTACGGGCGATAGGAGTACAGGTGCGGCAAGACTCATTGTCTCGAATGTAAACACACCAGACCATTCCCCGTTTCCGCCATTCTTGATACCTCTAACTCTCCAGAAATGTTGCTTGTTGTTCTCCAGGCCTGCGTAGTTATAAGAGTTTGTTGCGCTTGTCGCATTGATTACCGTTGACGAGAAGTTATTAACAAGCGAAACTTGAATTTGGTACGAACCCGCTCCTGCAACTGCTGACCAAGTCATTTGACCTTCGAGAGCTACATCGACGGCGTTATTTGCAGGCAAAGTCAATGTCGGTGCCGCAACTTTAGTTTCGAATTGACGTGCGTCGCTTGCGGGTCCTTCCCCGTCAGCTACATTTTGAGCATTCACTCTCCAATAGTATAACTTATTGTATTGCAAGCCGTTGATTGTAGTCGAAGTCCCTGCAATACCGCCAGTATTTACTACAAATGAGGAGAAGTTCGATTGCTCGGAAATTTGAATTCTGTAAGATTGCGCACCGTTCACGGCATTCCATGAAAAATTAACGCCGTTGAGGTCAATACCAACCGCATTATTAGCAAGTGCAACAAGTGTAACCTTACCCAGTGAAGTCAAGAATTGAAATGTCGCAGAATTCTGTCCCGCATCATTAGCATTATAGCCAATAACACGCCAGAAATACGTCTGAACGCTACCCAAGTTAGCATAATTGAAGTTTGTACCCGTAATGCCATCTTGGTTAATGACCATATTTGCAAAGTTCACATCGGTAGCTACTTGGATGCGGTAGTTAGTTGCACCCGACAAAGCATTCCAAGTGAAGGTACCGCTCAAAGGAGATACTCCCGTCGCGTTATTTGCAGGTGATACAAGAGTTACTTGACCTAAGATTGTAGTGAAATTTGTATGATTCGAGAACGAATTAAATACACCACCACCCTCGCCGGCTCTTACACGCCAGAAATACTGAGTGTTATTGTTCAGACCAGTATAAGCGAAACTTGTCGTTGCCGAATTTGCATCAACTATAATATTGGTAAATGTCGCGTTAGTCGAAATCTGCACATTATAAACCGTAGCTCCCGTAATGGAAGTCCAAGTTAAGTTACCTGCAAGAGCTTGAGCAAATGAACCGTTTGCGGGAGATGTATTCATAGGAATACCGAGAATTGTTCTGATTTCTACCGCTGCCGAAGGATTGCCCTCTCCATCAGCATCAGCGGCAAAAACTCTTATGAAATAAGTAGTAAAAAAGCTCAAGCCGCTGTAAGTTTTGTTTGTAACAAGAATGTCCGTAAATTCCTGAGCAATATTCGTAAATGCCGCATCAGTAGCAATTTGCATGCGGTATTTAGTAGCTCCGGTTACGCCAGTCCATGTAACATTACCGTTTACGGGTTGTCCCGTAGTACCGGTGGTTGGAGACGTAATTGTCGGGTTGCCTACTCTTATTCTAAAGTTTCGCACAGAAGATACATCGCCCGTATTGGTACCGTCTTTAGCTTGAACTTTCCAGTGATATACCTGATAATTTGTAAAATTTGTATAATTATACGATGTCGCTGTAACATCCGTATTCACAATAACATTGGCAAATCCGGCATCAGTAGCAATCTGCACATTATAGTTTGCCGCACCCGAGACCGAGTTCCACGATAAAGTTCCATTCTCCATCAATCCCGTTGCCTCATTTGCTGGACTTACGAGAGTTACCTGAGCAAGTTTTGTTTTCCAGGAAACCGTTGCCCAAGCACCATCCCCGACATCGTTCTTTCCTCTGACGCGAACATAATAAGTAGTATTGAAGTTTAAACCAGAATAAGCAACGCTTGTGCTTGTGGTATTTGTATTGATAATCGGGCTGGAAAAATCTGCGTTTGCCGATAATACGACATCGTAGCTATTTGCGCCAGTAGCCGCATTCCAAGTAATATTTCCGCTTAAAGCATTGCCGACGGAACTATTCACGGGATTTGTAATAACAGGCGTTGCAGGTACTGTCAAGGCTGTTAATGAGGCAACGTTTGGACTAAATGTGCCTGTTGAATATGTTCTTGTGCCTCCATCAGTCCAAGTAACAACTACGACAGAGTATTCCGTGTCGGTAGTTTTTCGCCATACGCGGAAATGAAGTGCTTCCCCGGATGCCATACCGTCTTTTTCCTGTGTTTGATCATTGTCTCCCCAAACAGTAATAGAGCGATTACCGGTTCCTGTCCATACGGTCGAACCACAAAGCAAACCGCCCGGAGTGAATATACCGATTTCATCACCATTGGCTAGAGGTACTCCACCTATATTAGGATTGGCTGTCAATGGTACTATGACAGTCATATTAGCTCCAGTTGGAATTGTAAAAGGTATTATAAAATGTACGGGGCTTTGACCATAAGATGCCACGGGCAGCATCATTATTACTGCCAATACAAAAATCTTAAGAAATTTCATAAAAATCTCCATATAAATAAAAAATTATATTTTGCTCTAAATATACTTGGTACTTGTTTGAAAAAATTAGTTAAACTTAAAAACTACTACTCTTATTTACTAAAATAAAAACATTTTTTTGAATGTGCAAAGAAAAAAAGTAATATTAACAAAAATTAACCGAACCAACATCAAAAATAAAAAAAAGTCTCATAAAAGCATATTTTTATTGTATATATGAGAAGAAATTATTAAAATTGCAGTTGTTTTTTTTGAAAACATCTAAATCATATAGGAATTTTATGAACCTGAGTCTTTTATTGCTTGTAACGATGCTTGTTCCGAGCTTACTCACAGCCGAAACGAGAATGTTGAGATTTCCCGATATTCACAACGATAAAATAGCTTTCGTATATGCGGGTGATATTTATATAGCCCCCGTGAGCGGCGGAACGGCCCGCCAATTAAGCTCCCACAGCGGAATGGAATTATTCCCGAAATTTTCTCCTGACGGCAAATGGCTCGCTTTTTCGGCTGAGTATTCCGGCACTCGCCAAGTTTACGTAATGCCTGCTGACGGAGGTATTCCCACTCAGTTAACCTTCTACAATGACGTCGGAGTTTTGCCCCCACGCGGTGGATTTGACAACCAAGTGCTCGGATGGACACCAGACGGGAAGAACATCCTTTTCATAGCTAATCGCACCCCATGGAGCAAACGTAACGGACGCTACTACATCGTACCTTTCGAAGGCGGACTCGAAACACCTTTGCCACTAATTGAAGGCGGCTATGCCGATTATTCCCCTGATGGAAGTAAACTTGCCTTTACACCAATTTCACGCGAATGGAGAACATGGAAACGCCACCGCGGAGGCAGAGCACAGGATGTGTGGATTTTCGACCTAAAAAATATGACTTCCGAACAAATCACCAATCACCCGATGACCGACAATATGCCCGTTTGGCACGGCGATAAAGTTTATTTTACGTCAGACCGCGATTTCACTCTCAATATCTTCGCATACGACACTAAAACCAAAATTACTGAAAAAATCACAACCCACGACGATTTCGACGTTCTTTGGCCCTCAGGTGGCCCCGGCGGGATAGTCTATCAATGCGGCGGTCGAATATGGCGACTTAACCCCGAAACTAAAACTACTGCGCCAATAGAAATAAAAATAAACAACGACGGCGGGCTTGCAGTTCCTTATTTCAAAAACGTTAAAGATTTCATTCAATTCGGAACTATTTCTCCCGATGGCAAAAGAGCCGTCTTAAACGCTCGCGGAGAACTATTCTCACTTCCTGCCAAACAAGGCGAGACTTTCAACATATCTAACACACCCGCAAGCAGAGAAATTTTCCCTCGTTGGGCGCCCGACGGCAGCACAATAGCATATTATTCCGACGCAACTGGCGAATACGAACTCTACACTATAAAACCCAACGGCACAGAAAAGCCTAAACAAATCACCCGCAACTCGAACCGATGGAGATTTGCTCCCGTTTGGTCGCCCGACGGCAAGAAAATGGCTTTCGGCGACAAAGACCAAATGCTTCGCTGGATTGATATGTCAACCGGCAAAATTACCGACGTGGACAAAGGTTACTATACCGATATGACTTTCTATCGTTGGGCGCCCGACAGCAAGTGGCTGATATATGTCAAAGAAAGCGAAAATTTCCTCTCGCAAATACTTGTTTATTCTTTGGAACAAAATAAATCATTTCTCCTAACTGACGGATTGGCAAACAATTTCGAGCCCGTTATTTCCGATGATGGTAAATATATGTTCTTCCTGTCGAACCGCGATTTCAATCTCACCTTTTCGGGATATGAATTCGATTACCTCTACACTAATCCTACAAGAATATATTACGCCTCTCTCGATGACGGCATACCGCCCGCCATCGAATATTTCATAGACGAGCCTTCGAATTCGGAGAGCAAGTCCACGAAATCTGAAAATATCAAAATCAAAACCGAAAACTTTTCTCGCAGAGTACAATCATTACCGTTAGCAAATGCAAATTACTCGAGTTTGAGTTTCGCCGACAACAAATTACTCTATCTTAAAAACGGCTCATTAATGCAATACGACCTGAAAGAAAAAAAAGAAAGTGAAATCATTTCTGGCGTCCAAGCATACGAACTTTCTGTCGACGGTTCTTCCGTCCTTTATATTTCAACTGGTTCTTGGGGTGTTTGCAAAGCCGCTCCCGGACAAAAAGCCGATGACGGCAAACTTGACATGAGCAACTTAATCGTCCGAATTGACCCGAAACTCGAATGGAAACAAATTTACGATGACGCTTGGAGATTAATGCGTGACTGGTTCTACGACCCAAACATGCACGGATATGATTGGGACAGTTTAAGAAAAAAATACGAACAGCTTCTCCCGCACCTTGCACACAGAAATGACTTGGATTTTATACTCGGCGAATTAATCGGCGAAGTAAATGCCGGACACACATATGTTAACTCCGGCGATGAACCACGCGTAGAACGCTTCGAGGGCGGTATGCTCGGTTGCGAATTCGTAAACGATGGGAGTAATTACTACAAAATCGGCAAAATTTTTACGGGCGAAAACTGGCACGACGTATGGCGCTCACCACTAACAGAGATCGGCATTAACATTAAACCCGGCGAGTACCTTATCGCAATTGACGGTCAAGAAATCACCACAAAAACTAACCCATACAAATTCCTGCAAAACAAGGCCAACAAAGTTATCACAATTACAGTAAACGACCGTCCTTCAAACGCCGGAACAAGACAATACAATGTCAAAACCATTACATCGGAATCAGAGCTAAGATTTTTGGATTGGATTACAAAAAATCGCCAATACGTTGACCAAAAGTCCGGAGGTAAAATCGGCTATATTTGGTTGCCTAATACGCACATCGAAGGCAACCGCGAATTATACCGGTGGTTTTATCCACAAGTCCATAAAGAAGCCCTCATAATCGATGACCGTTGGAACGGCGGCGGCTTTATCCCAAGCATGATGATAAAACTTCTCGAACGCCGTGTACTCAACTATTGGGCTCGCAGAGGTCTCGAACCTATACCCGACCCGACTTTCACACACAAAGGTCCGAAAGTCTGCCTTATTAACGGCTATTCAAGCTCCGGCGGCGACGCCTTCCCCTATTACTTCAAATCTCTCGGCTTAGGCAAATTAATCGGTACTCGTACTTGGGGCGGGCTTATAGGCATATCTGGCAACCCAAATTTCGTTGACGGAGGCGTCTTGAATATTCCTACTTTCAGAATTATGGACCCCGAAGGCAACTGGATTATTGAAAATTACGGCGTCGAACCTGACATCGAAGTAGTTGACAGACCTGAACTCACGGCTCAAGGCATTGACCCTTCGCTTGACAAGGCCATTGAAGTGCTTCTCGATGAACTGAAAAGCAATCCTCAGAAAAGGATTACAATACCGCAGGCTCCCGATGAGTCAAAATAATATAAAATATGAACGTTAATAATTTTTTTGAGTAATATAAGATAATAGGATATCATTATGAAAAATATACTAATGTTAATTTTAGGACTTACCCTCGTAGCCTCTTGCGGAAAGAAAGAAGAAGAAGTTCAAGCGGACCCCGAGGCTGGTATGGAAGTTGACCCAGACCTGGGAGTTATGCCCGACCATACAATGATGCTTGACCAATTAGCGGCAGGTGATCCCGATTTCGACCCCAACGACCCGACTTTGGAACTTTCCGACCTTACCTTTACTGCCCCCGATGCTTGGGTCCGCGAAGTTCCGTCATCATCTATGAGAGTTGTACAATATGCTCTCAAAGCGGATAATACGCTCAAAATTACAGGATTCTTTTTCGGACAGCAGGACCTCGTAGCTGAAAACATCGAACGCTGGAAAAAAGAATTCAACAAACTCGAAAACTCCACCGAAGCAAAACTTAAAGACGGCAAAATTGACTTCGTCATACTCGAAGGTATCTATAACCTAA
Organism: uncultured Hyphomicrobiales bacterium; assembly: GCA_964637845.1. Taxonomy (GTDB): domain Bacteria; phylum Bacteroidota; class Ignavibacteria; order Kapaibacteriales; family UBA2268; genus PGYU01. The sequence goes on from CAZWXI010000032.1 coordinate 8,213, forward strand.
AACCATTTCCGATGGCAACGGAATTTGTCCCGACACCGAACTATATGGTACTTGCGGCAATCGTCCCTTCAAGCGAAGGACCATACTATTTCAAAATTTTTGGACCAAAATCCATATTGAGCAAGGAAATCGAAAACTTTAAACAATTCCTCAACTCAGCAAAGGAAAAAGCAATGTAAGAATTGTTCAAAATGTTACTGTCGGTTGTGCGTTGAAACAGACGCACTCTTTGCCAAGTTTTGGTCGAGCGTTGGCTTACGGGGCTTGCAAATGTGTGTGGCTGTTGAGTGTTGGCTTATATTACAAAGTCATTCGGATTAAAATCAAGGACATCTGTTATGACATCAACATTTCTTTTTCTGTTTTCAAGCCATCGCTTTTTCCAGTAGTCAACAAGTTCTTTCTTAGAATAATTGTTGAAGAGTGGTTGCTTTGTTTCTCCGTTAAGAAATGCCTTGAACTCTTTTGCAAGTGGAACGAAATAAATATTTCTTTTGAATGAATGTTGTAAAAGGAAATTGCTGTCAAAACCTAAAAGGTCTCCCGCACTTCTTATTACTCGCATAACCCAACTTGGTCCATCACCAAATTTATGTCCGACTTCAACGCCTTTTGATTTGAGAAACTTAATCATCAGTTGAATTGTCTCTTCACTCAAATGTAGAGTTCCAAAGCCCTTTGTCTGTCCGATAGGTTTGTAAAGTAATTCGTCACCAAATTTCAGTCGGTTGTATTGTGAACTGTTGCCGTATAAACTCGTTGTGAAAATTCCAACAAGTTTGTTTGCAACTCGCTTTTCAGTCAGTGTAACTTGCCTTTGATATTTTTTGCGGTAAATCTCACGCACTTCGTTTGATGCAAGTATGTACGAAATTAGTTTGCCTCCCAACAAATAATTGTAAGGCGGCAATGCTCCAATTACATAAGCATCCAAAGTGTAAATCAAATTTTTTGTTCGTGTCTTTTTGTCCCAACCAATAAAATCATCTCTCGCGGGAATGTGAATGATTGGACTTCCCAAAGCTACAATCCCGATTACTGGTTTGTTCGGTAGTGCTCTGTCTCGGATTATTAGTTTAATTCTTCTGCCAACATATTCGCTATAAGGCGAACTCCAGTAGTAACGCAAAATTCTGAAGAGTCGGTGCTGTTTTTCTGTTTCGCAAACTTCAATGATTGGGTCAATCTCCGAATTGAGAACATCAATTCCCTTTGCAAGATTTTTTCTTGCAAACTCAATGTTCCTATCAATCCATTTTCTGTGCTTGACAATTATTTCGTCTCGTTTGAATGACATGGAATTCTTTATCGTTTCCTTGTCGTAATTCTCTGGCGGAACTAAAGTCGGATAAGCATTTTTTTTTGTCGGCAACTTGAATTTCCAATTCAATCTTTCAAGGTCTCGTCTGATATTATTCACTACTTGTTCTTCAAGTGGAATTTCCTTTACCTTTTGGGTAACAGCAGATTTCTTTACTTTCTTTTCAGTAAAGTTGTTTGGTAATATGAGTGCTGATGCTGCCATGTCTTAATTAAAGTTGGTCTTTGGGAAATTGTAATTCCGTGTAAACATTCTTGTGAACCAACTTTTCAAAGTTCACAACTTTCATCGGTAAAGCAAAAGATTGGTCAGCCGTTACCATGTAGCAATTCCCCTTTATCGTTTCTGTCTGAATGAATTTTGAAATCACTCCGTCAAAGTTGATGTTTGATTTTGCCAATGCTCTGATGTCATCAGAATTCCCCAAATGAAAAGTGAAAAAGTTTTCGGCTTGGGTTCTGATTTCTTCTGAAATAGCAGAAGGTCTTTGAGTAATTGCAATTAGTCCTAAACCAAATTTTCTTCCTTCTTTCGCTACTCTCACAAAAGGATTTGCATTTGACTTTACAAATTCTTCCGACAAAACATTTTGCGCTTCCTCAACACACAGCACAGCATTGACAATCTTGTCATCTTCTTGTGAAGTGAAGTGTGCTTTATTGTTTTCAAAAAGTTTACGAACCAGAATTGTTGAAATGATGCTTGCTTCAACATTGTCTTTAAGTGAAAGGTCAACGATAACTGTCCTACCAGCTTTTAACTGGTCAAAAATGCTTTCAACCAATGAGGATTTTTGAGAGTGTAGTCCCTTTGTTTCGTCAATCAAAAATGAAATTCTTTTTCTGATTGCTGCGATAGTTTTCTTGGCACTGGCTTCATCTCCTTTGTTTTTCATTTCTGCCCAGAAATCAGAAAAATCTTTGTGGAGTTTTGTCGGGTCAGAAACATAAGAGTTGATGTTGGCTAAAAAGTTTTTTGCTTGATTTTCGTCAAGGTAAAGCAAAAATGATTTCATCACTTCTGAAAAACCTGCACCGAAACTTAAAATATCTCCAATGGTCAAGTGTTCGTGCATGTTGATTTCCACTTTGCCTCCGAATGTGAACTTGTCTTTGTAGATTCCCTTTTCAATTCTCTGCCAGTTTTTATCAGAGTATAAAACAAGGTTGTCCTTTATCTTCTGCTCTTTGATGTCAGCAAGCCCGTAAGTTTTTCTTCCTTTGAAAGCATACTCCCCATTCAAATCAAAAATCAATTTGCCGTAATTGGTGTTTGATACCATGTGATAAATCATTGCTTTCATCAAGTTAGTTTTACCAAAACCTGATTGAGCAAAAATCATTGTTCGTCTTTCTTTCAGTTTCTCAATATCAAACAATATCCAACGGTTATCATCTTCCTTGAACATGATGTCATCCCCGATGCAGAGTTTTCCGATTTTAATTCCCTGTTTGTTTGCTCCGTTTAAAATCGTTTCAAACTCTTCTGGAGTTAGGTGTCTTGCATGATACGAAACGGTTGGTAGTTTTCTAACTGCTGTATTGAAGTTCTTACCATCCGAATGAAATGTTCCTAACAGTTTTATCTTGTAAGTGTAGCTGAACATTTTCTGCTTGTCTCTTTCAGAAAGTTCTCGTTCAGCAATTCTTGCGTAGTGAACAGCAACTAGGGTTTTATCCTGTGAACGAAAGATTGGGTCTTCGTCATAAACTTCTGCTTCAACTCTTGCAAGAAACTTTCTGCCGTCTTCGTCTCTCGGAGTTAAAACAATGAAGTCGCCTGTTTGCGGACTTTGCTTGCTGTCCTCATAGGAGGAATAAATTAATAAAGCATCCTCTGTTGTTTTTTGCCCGTAAAGGACACCAAAATCTTGTCTGTCGTTTGCCATTTTTAAAATCTTTCGTGAATGTCAAGGAATAGGTTTTCAATATCTACATTATCCATTCGCTGTTCTTTGTAGAGTGAATATTTAACACGCCTGATAATTTGGTCTTTGAAATCTTGTTTGAGTGTAACGAAATTATGTGCCTCCACAAGTGGGAATGGATAGCCTAAAATGTAATGCTCCTGAGTTAATCGGGTCAATTCATAAAAAATATGTTTGATGGCTTCAACTCTTCTTTTGTTTTCTTTCTTTTCAATTCCAGGAATTACATCAAAAATGTTTAAGTCAGCTACAACCCAATCATAGTTTTGAAGTTTCTCTACATAGTCAAGTCGTGCAACGAAGAAAACTCCGAAGCCTCTACCGCCTGTCAAACCTTTTTTCGCAAACATGCTTGTCTTGGTGATGCTTTCAATTTTTCCCTCTGCAAGTTCTTTTCTTTGTCCTGCTTCAGGATAAGCATGAACCAAAACATCATCTGAAACTTCTAACCAACAACAGAGTTTTTGCCATTTCGGGTTTTTTGTTTTGAAAGGATATTTCGGTTTGTAGTCTTCTTGAAGATAGCTGTCAATCTTTTTGAATGTGGATGAAAGTTCAAGTTTGATTGGTGAGTTCTTTGTAATGGCAACACAGTAAATTCCTTGGCTGTGAACATGCTTTGCAAGTTTCACTAAATTCTCTTGCCTAATATTGTTTGAACGAAGTGTTCCGTCACGCAAGATGAAATCGCCTTTTTGAACTGTCGGCAAATTGGAAATTTCATAAACTAATGCCCACTCTAAAACTTCTTGACAGAAGCTGAGAAGTTTGGAAAGCGAAGAAACTATACTGTCTTTGTCAAATCCAAAAATTTTATCTCTGTCGCCACCAAAAAAGTCAATCATCTTTTTTACTGGCTCCATTTCCATTAACTCCTCATAAATCGCATCCTTGTGCTCGTCATTTGTAATCAGAATATTGTTTGGTTCGTATGACTTGCCAAGAACAATTGGGTCAGTTAAGTCATTTAAGCGAACTTGTTTACCCAAGTGATAACAAACATATCCTCCTCGGTAAACTGCAATAGACAAACCGTTATAAAAGTCCTGACTGTTATGGCTGCCGTCAATCGCAAAGAACTGTGCAGGTGAACTATCAATTTGGTCAAAGGGTATTATTTCAAAGTAGTGCGGTGTTTCAGTTTCGCCTTCAATGGTGATAATAGAATTTTAGACGGTCTATTGTTTCGTTCATTGATGTGCCTTGCGACAATCTCAATTGCTCCTTCTGGAATTTCATTTTTATTCATTCGCTAAATATCTTCAAAAAAAGATCGTACAATAATCAATATTTACAAAATGTCTGTCCGTGCGTTAGCAAAACATAGCTCTTTTGGTTTTTTGAGCGTTGGCTCTTGTGTCGGTAAAAATCAAATATGCCATTTGTGCGGTTGGCTTTTTGCACTGAGGCACAACATAAACATTTACGTGTAATTACAGATTTCCCCTGTTTGGAGCTTCCAAGCCGTAGCCCTTGATTTTGTCTTCACGCCTCAGCAAATACCCGAAGATAAACGCGAGCACACCAAGCGATGCAAACACAAGCATCGGAATAGTATAATCGTAGCGGGCAGTCAAATCGCCCTGAGCTAAAGCATCAGCCACCCCCGGATTGACAGCATTCAAGACAATACCTATAAACGCAGGAATTAAGCCTAATCCCCAGTTCTGAATCAGAAATACAACGGCATAGGCCGAGCCGAGATAACGCTCCTCAACTACTTTCGGAACCGAGGGCCATAACGATGCTGGCACAAGCGAAAATGCTACACCAAGTACCATAATCGCAAAAATATACAAAGGCATACTCGGCGGAGCTATTGCAAAAATCAGATGTGATATAAACAGCAAAGTCGCTCCGAGCATCATTGTAGAAGCCGCTTTACCCTTGCGGTCAATGAAATTACCGATTATCGGAGTCAACAATATCGTACCGACCGGCAATAGCCCTGAAATCCATCCACCCGTCTCTGCCGAAATATCGAGCTTATTCTGCATCATATTTACCGCATATTTCAAAAATGGAAATACAGCCGAATAAAACAACACACACAATAACGATATATACCAAAAAGCCTTATTCGAAACAATTTTGCCCAAATCGCTCAACCTAAACTCGTCTTCGGATTTTGCTTCACCATTATCGGTTTTCAGTTGCTTATCCAAGCGCATGTCATAACCGATGACATAAGTCAAAAACGTCAGCATCCCGATAAAAAGCAACGCACAACCAACGACTACAACCCGACTCGGCTCATTGCCCGCGATCAAAGCAGAAAAGAAAAACGCTGCAGAGGCTCCCATCCTCGCAGTTGCCATTTCCATGCCCATCGCCAGAGCCAGTTCCTTGCCACGGAACCATTTTACTATTGTCTTGGATACCGTGATGCCGCACATTTCCACGCCAATCCCAAATATCGCATATCCAACCGACGCAAGTTTTGCCGAAGCCGGCATCCAAGTCATGAACGAATCAAAAAACGAAAATCCAAATCCGCCCGAATTGAAAGTATCTGTCAAGGCGTATAATTTTATTACACCGCCGAAAAGCATTAGCCCCGTTGATAATAAACCTGAAAAACGTATCCCCAACTTATCCAAAATAATACCTGAAATTAACAAAAATCCGAACATGTTCAGATAATATTCCGAACCCGAAAAAGTGCCGTAAACCTTAGGATTCCACTTGTAGCCTACTTCAAGCAATTGTTGCAAAGGCGCAAGCATATCCACGAAGAAATACGCCGCAAGCATCGTAAACGAAATTAGAAACAGTGCTGTCCATCTCGCCACTTTGGATTCATTCAAAGCAGTTTTAATATTGTCCATAGATTAATAGTAATTTGTGAATGAAAGTGATTTATCTCAATTGTATCTATATAAAAATTTTATTCAAACCTAAATTTTTAAAGAAAAACACAATTGCAAACATAAGAAAAAAACTTCGCAGATTATCAATTAAAATAGAAATGGATGAAATAATAATTGATTTGGGGGTTTAATCAATATTTTTCATTGTTCTCTTCCAAGAATATACGATTCGCTTCAATCATCATCAACTTTCTGCGGACGGCTTCGCCGAGATTTACCCCCTTTGCATTGCAATAATTCATCAGCGCAATCAGTACGTCTGCGGCTTCGTCCGCGAATTCTTCATGTGGTATTGCCTTGCCTTTCCATGCCTTTTTCTCGATATTGGCAAGTTCACCCGCCTCACCATTTAACTCGAGACAGAAGAATTCAGGAGATTTCACCTCGAAACAAGCATTTTGATAATCATCAAATCCTCGCCTCACGCTTTCAAGAGTATCGGCGACAATTTCAATCAATTCGATATATTCCCGATGTTCCGGTCTAATCTTCTGCAATGACTTCCCTCATTCGATAGCCAACCCCACGAATGCTCTGAATAATAGGCTTTATGTCATCCTTCTCAATCTTTGAACGAAGTCTTTTGATATATACATCTATTATATTGGATTCGGGATCGAAATTATGCTTCCATACATGCTGAGTGATTGTACTTCGGCTAAGAATGCGATTTTTATTCCTCATGAGATATTCGAGCAAAGAGTATTCCTTTGTCGTAAGTTCGATTTCTCTGCCCTGACGATATGCCAAATGCGATACTGTATCGAGAATTAAATCACCACACCTTAGCTTTGTGGTTTTTTCTGGACTTGAGCGTCTCAAAATCGAACGCAGACGTGCCGCAAGTTCCTCGAAACTGAACGGTTTCGGTAAATAATCATCTGCACCCAGGTCCAGACCAGATACACGGTCCTCCACATTTCCGCGAGCAGTAAGCATGATTACAGGCGTTGATATGCCTGCATCACGTATCTCTCGCAAAAGCGTAAAACCGTCTTTCCCCGGCAACATCACATCGAGCAACATAGCATCGAAATGATTATTCATCGCTATGTCAAGCCCGGTAATACCATCGCCTGCTATTTCAACTATATAGCGCTCTTCTTCAAGCCCGTGCTTTATGAAGTTGGCTACCTTTTTTTCGTCTTCTACTACAAGTATTCTCATAACTACCTCTTTTTGAATTGTATTTCTTATTTTCTTATATATAATGGATATACCTCTCTTTTGCCGTTCGAAAGTTCAAGACATACGTAATAAATACCGTTGGCTACGTATGCTCCGTCCTCTCTGGCGCCGTCCCAACTATCCCCGTATGCTATCCCGGGCAATCTTGGAGCGTCTTTAACCAGTATAGCGACAATTTTGTTATTCTGGTCGAGAATTTTTATTGTCACATTTGTCTCTTCGTTCACTTTGTAAACAATGGATAATTGCTGAACAATTGGATTAAACGGGTTGGGAGCAATAATATCTATAAATTTAGGAGCTACTCCGCTGATTAATGTATCAATCCCCGCACACGAATTAATGCAACAAAACCTAAACACCACGTTATCGTCAATATTTAGTGGTACATCCCACTCGAAATATTCATCGCTCAAACTTGCAATGCCAATTTCACTGAATGTCACTCCGTCAGCCGAAATGGAAACGCTTATTTGTTGGCATGGAAAATCTTCGGGAAAATCAATTTGCTTCCAATAAAATTTCCTTGTCGGGTCTGCTGATGTAAGCGTATCATATTTAATCGGTATTATCGCGGGACGCAAAACAATCGAAAACACACCGGAAGTATCGGCGAATTTGCCCCGCATCGTGATAATTCTAAGTTCTATCGTCGTATCCCGGTTTTCTCGCGAACACAAGAATATACTCGGTATGCAATTAATATCCATAGTAAATAAATACGAACCATCGCTTCGCAGTGTATCACCCCCCGCAAATGTCCACACTCTATCTCCGATGTGGAATTCCGCAAAAACCGTGTCCGAACAATCAGCCCTACCGCCGACTTCGATTCTTTCGCCGAAATAATACATGCCTCTTGCGGGCAAATCAGCATGGAGCATCGGTTTACTGAAGCTCAAAAGTGCCGATATATCACGCAACATTTCGGGAGCAGTCAATCCTTCGACTATTACTACCCCCTGTTTGCCTGCAAAAGTTTCATCAGCTATAAATTTAAAGACCAAGCTATCATTATTATTGTCATATTTCCCAGCTAACGGGACTAAATTCCCCGAAGGGAAGCCACCAACATATTCCTCGAAATCAATCCTGACTTCAAGCTGGCTCCTTATACTGTTTCGCCATTTAAGTTCTACCGTATCTCCTAAACAGAACTCGGTTTTATGAATATCTGGGTCCTTCGGTGCAATTATTGTCAACGTATTAGGGATAATCGAACCGATAACGTAAGTACTATCATACGTAGTAACGACAATGTCATTCCTGCCGTCTCCTTCCAAGTCAGCAACCGCAACATGCGAAATAACCTGATTGAAAAACTGATGCGTATATACCGTATCGAAAGGATGCCCGAGACGAAAGCGAGTATCAGTATAATCACGCACTCTAAGCACCATCAGTTTACCTCCGTCAGCCAAAATTAATTCATCCTTACCATCAGGAGCATTGTCCAAATCATTTACCGCCGCTATCCAACCATTTATACGAGCACCGAAAATCGTATCGAACGGGAAAAGTTCCTCCCCCGTCGGAGTCGGCTTCTTAATCGGCTCTCCCGTAAAATACCTCATCACGAACAATTTGCTTGCAGGATGAGCAAAATCACGCGTCGTCTGAGTAATGATTAATTCATTCCCCGGATTATTCGGATAATAGTCTTCCCATGTATTTACGGCATTGCCGTCAACATTGCCAATTGCGACAGACCAATAATGATTCGTATCCCCACGAAAGTGCGGATTATTATCAGAACCGGGCAAATAATCCGTCAGCGGAAATCCGTTTGCATTATGCAAGTGTAACTTCGGTACTCCATTGGAGCCGTCTATGCCATTATATTCTTCGGCGACAAGCAAAAATCCTCGCTGACCCGTCCAACCATCAGTAATATCAACATAATAGGGACGCAAATTGGGACGTGTCCCGTCGCTGGGAACCACTTCATAAGGTATGAATGACGGAGTTACCGTAGCATTGTTCACATCTAAGCCCACAAGCGACGCATAATTGGCATATGTCTCAAAATACTGCCCGTTCAACAATGTCGAAATCAGCAAATCATCAAAAGCTGGATTAACTGACGCGGGCGTCGGATATGTCGGCAAGAGAATTCTTGCCCCAGCGTTCGGAGACAAAAACATTGACGGCTGCCCCATATTGACCTCGGGACCTAAATACGCCCTGTTTGTAACTTGGTCTTGTATATCCGGCAGCGGAAATGTCGAAGTGTTCACTCCTTCGTGAAACTGAGCCAAACCTCTGAAAAACGGTGGAGCAATCTGATCCGGGTCTGGCACTTCGGGCTGAGTCATGTTGATTGTCGCATATACAATAAATTTACCGTCCAGTCTGCGTCCGAATATCGGTTTCACACTTGCGAAGATATTAGGATTGAATGGTCTTAGATTGACCGCCAACCTCTTTAGCGGTTTAGTCGAATCGCTGATTATATCATAACCAAAAATATATGCAAAAGCCAAACTGTCTCTGTCAAGCGGATTAAAAGTCTCGATACCTTCCAACCCAATTACAAAATTCCCACTCGTAGCGGTATATACCTGCGACAATGTATCAATCAGGCACGAAATACCCTTAATTCCCGTAACATAGCTCGGGAAACTCGATTTATTTATCAAAGCCCCCGTACCGCTGATGATAATTATTTCATCGCCCATCACTGCCGCAATTTCATTCGGTGCATAAGCAAACCCCGGAAGAGGCTCATCGGTAGCGAGATTGCCTATCAACGGGCGAACATCTCCCGAGATGAGCGGCGTTGACCATTTCACGGAAAACACGGAAATATCCTGAGAAAATGATTTATGATTAATGAATCGCGTTGCCTGCAAATTACCGTCGGGATATAACCATGATGCAGGTGAACTCGCCTGAGAAAGAGCCACAGTAGCAAGCATCGTCAGCACACATAACCCGATAATCGCTTTCGATATGTATTCTCGCAATTTCAATTTTCTCACACAAAAATTAATTTTTAGTAACATTTCCGATCCTAATATATAAAATTTAATTTATTTTTCACAATACTTTAATAAAGAAAATTAAAAAAAAATTAACCAACTGAATTAATAAGCACAAATTATACCAAATTTATCAAATACCATTTAACAATAATCTATTCAATTCTCACGTTTTTATAAATTTATAAGCAGGCAAACATGAAATCTATCAAACTTCTTATTATTGCTATGACTTTCATCGCAATGTCATGCAGTAGCGGCAGTTCAAAACCTATATTCGTAGTATCGAGCTTACCCGCTCAGTATATCGTCTCCGAAATTGTAGGCACACGAGCCGAAATAGTATGCCTTGTACCTCCGGGAGCATCTCCCCATACTTATGCACCCAAACCGAGCGATGTTCGCGCATCACACGGAGCTATTGCACTGATTCACGTTGCAGACAATTTCGACGAATGGGCAACCGAATTCCCCACAAAAAATAAGATAAAATTAATTGATTTTCTTCCCGAAGAGATGCTCCTATACTTCGAAGCTGACCATGAACACCACCATCATCATGACCATGCACATGACCACCACCATCACGGCGTTGACCCGCATTTCTGGCTCGACCCCTTATGCGTAAAAGAGATAGTAATGCCTTTGACGGATAAATTATCCGAACTCGACCCCGATAATGCGGCTTCTTACCGCACTAATGCAGAACTATTCATCAAAAGATTGGACAATATTCACCGTTCCGTATCCCAAATCGTCCGCGATTTAAGAGGATTACCTATATTCTTACAGCACCCTTCTTTTAATTATTTTATCGAAAGATATAATATGCTATTCGCAGGCGTTATAGAAGAAATACCCGGCAAAGAACCCGGACCAAAATACATCAAAAACTTAGTGGACAAAGTAAAAGAAAGCGGTACACGCGCTATATTCAGCGAACCACAACTAAATGCTAAAATCACTGAAACCGTCGCGGAAAGCGCCGGCGTCATGGTATTCGAGCTCGACCCCTTAGGCGGCTCCGAACACATCCGCAACTATTCGGATTTAATATTGAAAAATGCCGAAGTCCTGCAAAAAGCTCTTAAATGAAAAACAATCACATAACAGTCGAAAATCTCAATGTAAGCTTCGGGCATAATACAATACTCGAAGATATTTCTTTCCGATTGCCGCAAACTTCTTACCTTGCTATAGTCGGACCAAACGGCTCAGGCAAAACAACTCTGATGAAAACACTCACAGGTTTAATTACGCCACTAAAAGGCAAAATTAATATTTTCGGAAAAGAATTATCCCATATAATCCCAGGTTCAATATCATATGTACCGCAAATAAAGACGATGGACAAAGCTTTCCCAGCACGAGCGATTGACTTAGTGCTCAGTGGATTGCACCAAACATGGAATTTTAGAATTTCTACTACAGATTTAGATAATTCATTACAAATACTCGAAGAAGTTGGTGCAGATGATTACGCCTTCCGAGCACTCTCTTCATTATCCGGAGGCGAGCTCCAGCGCGTATTTCTCGCCCGAAGCCTGATACGCAAACCTAAATTATTACTCCTCGACGAACCGGCTACCGGAGTTGACTTAGTTTGCGAGCAAAGCATCAGCAAACTAATAAATCGTTACAACCAGGAACACGGTACAACCGTCATTATGATCACTCATGATTGGTCCGCCGCTTACCACCATACTAATTACGTCCTGTTGCTTAATCGTAAACAAATTTATTTTGGCGATTCCAGAACAGCCTTTACCGACGAAAACATGCTACTTACTTTTTCGCATACAGGACATGCACACGGGATATCATTCGGACTAAAATCCTTAAAAACACACTAAAAATGCTAGAAGCTCTTACTTATCCCTTCTTCCAAAAAGCCCTTGCTGCAGGCATGTTGGCAGGGTTTACAGGCAGCTACTACGGCGTTTTTGTTGTTCAACGCAAAATCAGCTTCATCGGAAGTGGACTTGCTCATGCCGCATTCGGCGGCGTGGCTCTCGGACTATTACTCGGCGTGGAACCATTGCTTACTGCAATACCATTTACCATTCTCGTTGCACTCGCCATTGTCCAACTCCAACGCCATACAAAATTAGCCGCTGACGCCCTCATCGGAATATTATTCGCCGTGTCGGTTGCCCTAGGAATAATTTTCCTTTCGGTGAAGACACAATACACCTCAGATGCTTACGCATATCTTTTCGGCTCGATACTGACAGTCAGCAACAATGAATTAATAATCGGCTCGCTGCTTGCAATTGTTACATTCGCAACATTCCACAAACTCTGGGCGAGATGGTCGTATGCCACATTCGATATCGAGCTTGCAGGAGCAGATAAACTCCCAATTCGAACTGACGACGTAATCCTCATTCTACTAATTTCAATCACAATTGTGGTCTCAATAAAAATGGTCGGCATAATATTAATCTCTGCTTATCTCGTTATTCCGCCTGCAACGGGACGACTTTTGGCAAGCTCTTTCGGAGCAATGACAACAATATCGATTATTATCGGTATAGCAAGCTCGGTCGTCGGAATATTTCTATCCTACTTTTTGGATTTACCAAGCGGAGCTATAATCGTCTTAACACAATCGGCAATATTTTTCATCATTGCAATATATAATTACTTTAAAAACCTACAAAATTGATTTTTTATTTGCATTTTTTAAGTGAAACAATTATATTGGTAAACTATTTTTTGCAAATTCTGGGGAGTAAAATGAATAAAATACAGAACTTATGCAAAGCGATTTTGCTTATTTTGATTATTTCATCAGCACCAAGCGAACTTTTCAGCCAATCAAAAGGCTATCCCGTACTGATACCCAAAAGCCGACAACCAACCCAATCCGGCAATACCAACTCCAATAGAAGCGACGCAAGAGTGTTTCCAGATGAATATTCGCAACTCGACGACCAAAAGAGCGTCCGCTCACGCCAAAGACAGCCACAAAATGAAATATCCAATGCAATTGAACAGTCCCGCCAAAAGTATCTCCATGCGCTAATCCTTATTCAAAAGCGAGACACAGTACGTGCCGCACGTTACTTTGAACAAGCATTAGACAGGCTAAACCAAATTTCCTCCGCCCCCGAAATTGACAACAACACAGAATTCACCGATTTAGCCCAATCAATCATAGACGATTACCAAAACTACATCAAAAACATAGATTATACCGACGAAACATCTTCATTCTTCATCATCCGCGATATATTGTCAACCGAAATCGCGGAAGATATAGAGCCACTTGAATTTAATACACCACTTGCTGCCGGTGAGCATGCTACTCCCGCATACCCAACTTTACCCAAAGCACCCACAAACGTAACCATTCCACTCACAGACCACCCAAGCGTTGACAAAGCCATCAGCTTCATGACCGGACGCACCGGAAGCCGCTACTTCCGCAATTGGCTCGAGCGAAGCTCCAAATGGTTCCCGATGATGAAACGCTATGCCGAGCAGGAAGGCTTGCCCCAGGAAATTATCTACCTTGCTATGATAGAAAGCGGACTAAACCCAACAATCGTTTCAAGCGCCAATGCCGTAGGATTGTGGCAATTCATGCGAACCACTGGAGAAATGTATAACCTCAACAAAGACAAATCAATTTTCGTTGACGATAGACGCGACCCAGAAAAAGCAACCCTCGCCGCAATGCGCCACTTACGTGACCTATACAACGAATTCGGTGACTGGCACCTCGCCATGGCGGCATACAACTGTGGAGCAGGTTGCGTTGCAAGAGCTATCAGACGCACCGGCGGAAGCAATCCCGACTATTGGACAATACTCGAGAGATTACCCCGCGAAACTCGCGGCTACGTCCCAATGTACATAGCCACCACACGCATGGCAATGAACCCCAAAGCTTTCGGAATAAACATTGACTCACTCAACTTTCATGATGAATATCGCTACGACACATACCAACTACACGAAGCAGTCAATTTAGCCGCCATCGCTCAAGCCGCAGGAGTCAGCGTAGAAGAAATAAAAGCACTGAATACTGAGTTACTCAAAGACTGTACACCTCCCGACAGATTACCCTACAACATTAAAATACCCTACGGCTCAAAGGACCGTTTTGCAATTAATTTCGCTCAATTAACAGACAAAGACAAACAACCATTCATTACGCATAAAGTCAAAACCCGCGAAACAATCACAAGCATCGCTAAAAGCTACGGCATCAAAAGCAAAGATATAGTTTTGCTCAACAAACTAAAATCCACCCAATCCAAACTTAAAACAGGGCAAGAGCTTATTATTCCCGTAACCGCCAGTTCGGCATCAGATTTAGCAACCGCACAGCCGTCACCTAATAGTATAAACAATAATACCACGCATACCGTAAAATCCGGCGAGACTCTATTCAGCATCGCACGAGCATACGAAATGGAAGTCGGCGAACTGCGGCGCCTCAACAATATGACGGCTGACAATGACCAAATTACCATCGGACAAGCACTTATCGTAAGTACCAGCAATGAGCTTGCCCAAACTACAACCGCATCCCGCAATAAAGTCAACATCGAACCAATCAGAAACACCTCGACGGTATCATACCATAAAGTAAAACGCGGCGAGACACTCGCCCAAATTGCCGATGATTATGGCGTAACCATTGACCAAATTCGCAAAGCAAACAACATTTCCCGGCATACTATTTATGCGGGACAAAACCTCAAAATCCCCGTCTCGGGTACAACTGCCACATCGAGGAAAGAACAATCCACTCCAATCGCTACTCCAATCGTTCACAAAGTATCTCGAGGCGAAACCCTTAGCACCATTGCCGCAAGATACAAAGTAACTGAAAGTCAACTCAAATCATGGAACCCCGATGAAATTCAAGGCTCTACGGTCTTTGCCGACACAAAATTAAAAATTTACACAAATGCTGACGCAAAAGGTAGCTCGACTCCGCAAGCACGTAGCGTAAAAAATTCGCCGAAATATTACACCATACAACGTGGAGACACATTAGGCAAAATAGCTGGAAAATTCGGCGTCTCGATTACTTCATTAAAAACAATCAACAAAAACATTAACGAGAGGAACCTAAGAATAGGCCAGCGTATCCGCATTCAATAGTAATTACCAATTTAAACTAAATACCATGAGATTAAAGTTTAATTGCTCATATTTGAGCTTAAATTCATATTTTTGTAAAATTATGTAATTCGTTTGGTTAATCAAAATTAAAAATTGCAAATGAGAGCGGTTATACCCGTAGCAGGCGTCGGAACAAGGCTCCGTCCACACACATATTCCTTACCTAAAGTACTATTGAACGTAGCTGGGAAGCCAATCTTAGGGCACATACTCGACGCATTAGTCGAGCAATCCATATCCAAAGCTACTATTATTACCGGCTACATGGGCAAACTCGTCGAGAATTACGTCACCGAACGATACAGAACAATCAAGTTTGATTTCGTAGTCCAGGAAGAACGCCTCGGACTTGGTCATGCCATATGGACCGGCAGGCAAACATACGGCAACGACCCGCTCATAATCATTTTAGGCGACACAATTTTCGATGTGGACCTGTCACGCCTGATACAAAAAGAGCTTAACACAATCGGAGTCAAAGAAGTAGATGACCCCCGACGATTCGGCGTAGTCGTCCGCAACGGAGGCGGAAAAATCGAAAAACTTGTCGAAAAACCCGAAAATTTCATCTCAAACCTTGCAATTGTCGGAATTTACAATATCAACCAAACCGAACTGCTAAACGAATGCCTCCGGCAAATGATTACCGAAAACATCCGTACACGTGGCGAATTTCAGCTTACCGATGCCCTTCAAATGATGATTGACAAAGGTGCGATTTTTTCTACCGCTGACGTCGAGGGATGGTACGATTGCGGTAAACCCGAAACTTTACTGAGCACTAACAGATTCCTGCTCGACCGCAAACCCACGTCCAAACAATTT
Source organism: uncultured Hyphomicrobiales bacterium (assembly GCA_964637845.1). Classification (GTDB taxonomy): domain Bacteria; phylum Bacteroidota; class Ignavibacteria; order Kapaibacteriales; family UBA2268; genus PGYU01. The sequence goes on from CAZWXI010000032.1 coordinate 24,467, forward strand.
GCCGACTCGATTATTATCCATCCATCTTATGTTGCTCCAACCGCAGTCATCGAACGCTCAGTAATCGGGCCCTATGCTTCCGTTGCCGATGGCGCTGTCGTGAAGGACAGCATCGTACGCGATTCTATCATAAGTAACCATTCAAAAGTAATCTCATCACTACTTGAGCAATCAATAATAGGAAACGAAGCCGAAGTAAAAGGGCACTTTCATCGTCTTAACGTAGGTGATTCAAGCCAAATATCGGAAACATAATTTCATAAACAGGTTTAATAATGTCAGAAAAAACATATTTATTTACATCCGAATCAGTATCGGAAGGACATCCCGACAAAATTTGCGACCAAGTCTCCGATGCAGTTTTAGATGCAATGCTTACTGATGACCCTGAAAGCCGCGTAGCATGCGAATGCTTCGCCTCGACGGGACTAATCGTAGTCGGTGGCGAAATCCGTACCGAAACATACGTTGATTTGCAAAGACTTGTCCGCAATGTAATAAAGGATATCGGATATGATAAATACGGATTGCGATTCGATGCAGAATCCGCCGCAGTCGTAAACGTAATCAATCACCAATCGAATGACATTGCCATGGGCGTTGATACAGGTGGTGCAGGCGACCAAGGCATGATGTTCGGCTATGCAAATACCGAAACCCCCGAATTAATGCCCGCACCAATAATGTTCTCACATAAATTAGTCAAAAAACTCGCTGACATACGTAAAACAAGCTCCATAATGCCCTATCTTCGCCCCGATTCCAAATCCCAAGTTACTATTGAATACAGCGATGCCAACGAGATTTTACGCATTGACACCGTTGTGGTCTCCACACAACATGACCCCGACGTAGAACAAAGTAAAATCCGCGAAGACGTCATTGAAAACGTCATTAAGCAGGTAATCCCCGCCGAATTACTCGACGACAACACAAAATACCATATCAACCCAACGGGAAGATTTGAAATCGGTGGACCCCACGGCGATACTGGACTAACGGGCAGAAAAATCATCGTAGACACGTACGGCGGTCGCGCTCCTCACGGCGGAGGCGCATTTTCGGGCAAAGATGCCACAAAAGTGGACCGTTCAGCCGCTTACGCCGCAAGACACCTTGCAAAAAACATCGTCGCCGCCGAAGTTGCCAAAGAATGTACAATTCAACTTTCGTACGCAATCGGAGTAGCTCAACCCGTCTCAATCAACGTCAAAACCCACGGCACGTCATTAGCCGACGAAACTGAAATCGCCTCATTCATACTCAAAAACATAGATTTATCGCCGAGAGGAATAATCGAGAGATTAGACCTCAAAAAACCCCGGTTCCGGCAAACAGCCGCATACGGACATTTCGGTCGAAACGAATTCACTTGGGAGCAACTCGAATTCGTCAATTTATTCAAAAGAAATTTTTCATAATAATAAATAGGTTAAGTAATGCCTGACATACCATTAAAAACCGCAAAGGGGAATTTCTCCGAAGTTGAAGGACAGTACTGCGTCCGCAACATCGAACTTGCAGACGAAGGCAGAAAGCTGATAGATTGGGCAGAAGCCAACATGCCCGTCTTGATGGGATTGCGGAAAAAATACACAGAAACGAAACCCTTTGCAGGCTATACAATAGCAGGTTGCCTCCACGTTACAAAAGAAACTGCCGTATTAATAAAAACTCTTCGTGATGCAGGCGCCGACGTACTTTGGTCCGGATGCAACCCACTCTCCACAAACGACGCGGTCGCCGCCGCATTAGCCGCTGACGGAATCAAAATTTTCGCGTGGTACGACAACAAAGAAGACTTCTATTGGTGCATCGAACGCACAATTGACGGCAAGCCCCACCTTACTCTCGATGACGGATGTGATTTAATTGACACTGTTCACGAAAAACATCCCGCCCTGGCAACCAAGCATATCATCGGAGGCTCGGAAGAAACCACTACCGGCGTTCATCGCCTCAGAGCGCGCCAAGATGCAGGGAAACTCCTCTACCCCGTTTTCGCCGTCAATGATGCCGAAACCAAATGGGACTTCGACAATGTTTACGGGACGGGACAATCCACAATTGACGGCATCATCAGAGCTACCTCCGTCATGCTTGCAGGTAAAAACTTTGTCGTCGCCGGGCATGGACACTGTGGCTCCGGAGTTGCAAAAAGAGCAAAAGGCATGGGGGCGATTACAATCATCACCGAAGTAAAAGCCACTGCCGCACTCAAAGCTTATCTCGAAGGTCATCAAGTAATGACTATGGACGAAGCCGCCAAAATTGGCGACATCTTCTGTACGGCAACTGGCGTCAAAGATGTAATCCGCAAATGGCACTTCGAAATCATGAAAGATGGAGCTATCGTTTGCAATACCGGGCACTACGACGCCGAAATCAATATTCCCGAACTCGATGGAGTTTCTGCCAGTAAACGCACCATTCGCCCAAATTGCGAAGAATATACAATGCCCGACGGCAGAAGAATTTACCTCCTCGCTCAAGGCAGACTCATTAATTTAGCCGCCGCTGAAGGCCACCCGTCAGAAGTCATGGATATGTCATTTGCCAATCAATTCATGGCACATCTCCAACTCGTTCAATGGCACAAAGAAGGCAAAAACATACCTATAGAAGTCATTATGCCCGAAAAAGCCCAAGATGAATATGTTGCAGAGACAAAGCTCGCTATGATGAACATGAAGATTGACGTACTGACAGCCGAACAAATCGCTTATATTAACGACTACAACGCGGGAACTTAATCTTCGTCGCAGATGAAAAAAGCGGCAATCTGCGAGTTCGGTGACTCGCATGACGACATCTTCTACGGACAATTCGAATTCCTAAAAAAATCCGGCTTCGAAACATTTTTCATAGGAAACAGCATTTTCGAGGGCAGGTTACTATTATACGATAATATTGACCATGCCTTCTTTCTTTCTATGGGCAAAAACGGCTTAAACAATTTTCTACAAATTCGCAAAGCATGGCAATTGATAAAGAAACACAACATTACAAATATTATATTGAACACCATCGAAGGCACACACGTCAGAAACTTTTGCCTTTTCCCGTCAGGAAATCGCCTTATCACGGGAATAATTCACAATGCGGGGAATCTTACAGGCAGCAGCTTCACATACAACAAAATTATCAAACCGAAAATCACCCGAATGTATGCCCTTAACGGATATATCCAAACCTCAATCGGAACAAAAATATCACACATCAGCGACTGGGTCTATCCGCTCGCAATACCTAAATTCAATAAAATCAAACTCAAAAGCGACGGAGATTTTCATATCGTAGTCCCCGGGCTTGTCGAACACGCACGGCGTGATTATCCCTTTCTCATCAGGGCATTGCTAAATTTCGATTTACCCGCTAAACTCAAAGTCATTTTATTAGGAAAATCAATGCACGAAAAAGGCCTCGGACGCGAAATAAAAGAAATCATCAAAAACTCGCCTCTAAACGAGAAACTCATCATGTTCGATGACTTTGTCGATTGGGATACATTTCGTAGCCATGTTGATAGTGCCGATTTGCTCCTGCCTTTGTTGCATCCGGGCTACCGTAACTTCAACAACTACACCGCAACAAAAATCACTGGCACATACCTGCTCTCCTTTGCCCACAAAATCCCCCTATTCAGTCATGAGTACTTCGACCGCAATGACGACATCGGCAATTCCTCGCTGTTCTACAACCCCGATAATTTTGCACACAAATTATGCGAATTGGCACAAAACCCATCGCAAATCTACGACGTCAAACAAAAGATGCTCAATAATCCCAATTTCGACTTTGAATTTAATCGGAAAAAATATGTTTCACACCTCAGATAAGGGATCCATTTCTAACGACTAATATTCTTTGAGTAAATTAATTTCCACCATCGATAACGCACGCTCAAATATATTAGCTACCCCTTACTCTTTAACAAACATAGCGTAGCCGGTGCGGGTCGGCGAGTACAAGTGCAAATAATAGG
>CAZWXI010000033.1:0-27880 GCA_964637845.1 uncultured Hyphomicrobiales bacterium
AAGAATGCCAACTTATTCGAACTAATGAAAGCTCTACAAAAGGTCATACTTCGTTCGGAAGACAAGGGTCTTCATCATATTGTAGAAATGAACAATATTTCGGTTGAAGACAAAATTTCAGAAATTTTGCAAAAATTGACTATCAAACCACGACTTTCATTTTTTGCATTTACCCGTGACCAATCTATTCAACAGGTGATTGTTACTTTTTTGGCAATATTGGACTTGTTAAAATCACAAGCAGTTCATGTTTACCAGGATTCACAGTTTGATGACATCGTCATTACAAACAAAAGTTTACTAAATTAATTGAATATAGATGGAACAAGTACCATTCATGAATATGGTTGTCGAAGAACAAAAAAAAGTTCTCGAAGTAATCATTTTTTCCGCCGAATATCCGATTACTGATGATTTTCTTCTCAAAGTTTTGATTTCGGATTTTTTGGCAGTCACTCCAAAAGACGACGAAAATGCAGACCAACAAAGCATAACAGATGAATATATACGCAGAATTATCGGGGATAATTTTTTCAGTGACTTGGTTGATGAAATCAATAACGATTTGCGCACGACAAACCGCCCTTTTAAGATAATCAAAACAGCAGGTGGATGGACATATTCAGTTAAACAGGAATACGGCGAACTCATAGCAAAAGTCCTTAAAATAAAAATTACTAAGCGGCTATCACAAGCTTCACTTGAAGTGCTAGCTATAATTGCTTACAAACAACCTATTTCCAAGCCGGAAATTGAACAAATCAGAGGCGTGAATTCAAATGAAATCGTTAATTCTTTAATTGATAAAAACCTCATCAGGATAGTTGGGAGGAGTGATGCTTTAGGCAAGCCACTTTTATATGCTACAACAAATGAATTTCTGAGAACATTCGGACTGAATTCGTTAAAAGACTTGCCCAAACTCAAGGAAATCGAGGAGATTGCAGGAAGTGATGTCAATATATTAGCCCTTGATGAAATTGATGAGAAATCAAGTATTGAGTATGATTTCAAAGGCTTCAAACTCCCAAAAGATAACGAATTAAAAAATTTAGAGTAAATTATAATAATAAATTTTGATATTCGTTTCTACTTATGTTAATATGTTCATATAAGGAAAATAAACGATGGAATTTCTAACAAAGCAAGCATTTTTGGAAAAGATTTTCGACTACGAAAACAAAACAGAGTGGGAATTTAAGGGGGAGCGTCCGGCGGTTATTGATTTTTACGCTGATTGGTGCGGACCGTGTAAAATGCTTTCTCCAATCATGGAATCATTATCAAAAGAATACCGTGGCTTAATTGATATATATAAGATTGACACAGAGCAGGAGCATGAATTAGCCACTGTGTTCGGTATCAGAAGTATCCCTTCGGTTTTGTTTGTGCCCGTTAACGATAAACCACGCATGTCAGTAGGTGCTATGCAAAAAGAAGATTACAAAAAAGCTTTCAATGAAATATTCGGAATAACGGAACCAAATCAAAACTGATGAATAAGAACATTGTCAAATGGGTGCTATTCACGATAATTGGGGCTTTGCTCGGCTTCGGTTATTATTATTTCATTGGATGCAATACCGGGAATTGTCCGATTACATCTAATTGGCATATTTCAACCTTATATGGAGCCGCAATTGGATTTATAGCTGGATTGCCGACAAAGAAGAAACGTAACAACGAATCGTAAACTCACTCCCATGAAGATAAAGTCGTTTCTATTTATGCAATAAATTACAATTTGATTCATATTACTAGAAACGATTTTTTTATATTTTTCATGAAATACCAAGTTTATCAAGGTAGAGTACCAATCAAACTTTGGCTCGATGATGTTGATGCGGATTCGATGGCGCAGGCATTAAATTTATCGAATTTTCCTTTTGCATTTAAGCATATCGCTCTTATGCCCGATGCCCACGTTGGTTATGGCATGCCAATCGGCGGTGTTATGGCAACAAAAGATGTCATAGTTCCCAATGCAGTCGGAGTAGATATTGGATGCGGAATGTGTGCAGTTAAGACCGACTTTGAGCATATAAACAAATCAGATTTATTGAAAATTACTGAAAGCATACGTCGAATAATTCCGCTTGGTTTCAATCACCATAAAAAGATGCAAAGCATCGATTTTATGCCTGATACTAGGAATGTAGAAAATTTCGATTCCGTTACGATGCGTGAATTTGACAGTGCAAGGAAGCAAATCGGTACACTTGGAGGCGGCAATCATTTTATTGAAATCCAAAAGGGGAGTGATGGTTACATCTACATTATAATTCACAGCGGTAGCCGCAATATCGGTAAAACTGTTGCTGATTATTACAATAGAATAGCAAAAAAATTGAACGCACAATTCAAACTTATTCCCGAAAGTTGGGATTTAGCTTTCCTAAAATCAGATTCCGAAGAAGGCTATCAATATCTCAAAGAAATGGAATATTGCGTCGAATTTGCACTTGCTAACCGATTATCAATGATGAATGTAGTTGAGGAACTTGTTGTTGATGTTGCTGGAAATACTGAATTTGGAGAAGTAATCAATATTCCTCATAATTTTGCTTCCGAAGAATTACACTTTGGTGAAAGAGTATGGATCCACAGAAAAGGAGCAACTCCTGCACACAAAGGCACTATTGGCATTATTCCCGGTTCACAAGGAACTAAATCTTACATTGTTGAAGGTCTTGGCAACCCCGAAAGTTTTGAATCAAGCTCTCACGGCGCCGGAAGAAAGCTTGGAAGAAACAAAGCTATGAAACAATTAGACCTCAATCGTGAAATTGAGCGAATGAACAAACTTGGAGTTATACACTCAATTAGTTCTGTTAGACACCTTGATGAAGCCCCCGGTGCGTACAAAGACATACACAAGGTCATGGATGACCAAAGTGACCTTGTGAAGATTTTGATTGAATTGACTCCGCTTGCAGTCGTTAAATCTTAATTATTAGATTTTACTATTTTTTTAATGTAAGCGACTTTTTGTGCTTTAACGGATAAAAAATATATTCCCGGAGCTACAGTGTTATTAAGATTATCCCTCCCGTCCCAATATGTTGTATAAATTCCCGAAGTCATATACTGATTAAGTATTGTTCTGATTAAATGCCCAAATATATCGTGAATCTCAATTGTCAAAAATCCGTCATTGGCATGTTCAAAATCAATATTTGCGCAAATGGATAATGGATTGGGGAAGACTGCAACACGGAAATCACTTTCATAATTGAAACTTTCAATTGAAGTGACGGAATTTGCTCTACCCGGAGTGCCGTGCGCGGTTAGAGATGGTCTCCATGATTGTGGCTTAGTGTTATCCAACAAGGGGCTAATCAACTCGAGCGACGGTCCTAATCCGTCAGTTTCGGGGTACCACGGATACTCGTTCGAATATTTAACAGAATCAACCAATTCCAAGTTTCTATCATAAATTCTGACCATGTCATCGGTACCGAAACCGAAAGTAAACGTTCCAACGTAATTGGTAACATCTGGGTGGACGAGGTTAAATTTATTTTCAGTCTCAATGATCACCATGAAATCGTGTTTCCTGACGGTTGTATTATTCGGGAAAACAAAATGTCTATAGTCCTTATCGTCTTTGAGCAGCCAACCGCTGATGTTTAAATCGTAATCATTTGGATTATAAATTTCAATCCAATCATCTGTGTCAAATTCTTTAAGAGATTTATACATTATCTCATTGATGACAAGCTTCTTGTGGGAACCAAGCGGACTTTGTGCCATCGTCATTTTCATTGAGATAGTACAAATTACAAACAAAACAAAAAATTTCATTTAGAGCCTCGGCAGATTTATCTAAACAAACTACAAATTAAAGTACGTATTAAACCTGATTTATTGAATTCTTAAATATACATCTTCCGGAATTATTGACATAAAATTTAATAGGTTCTGTCTTAAATGCTCAACTTGAAGCGTGTCAGCGGGAATCGAATAAAATGTAACATTATCATAAGCGCATCCAATGTTATTCTGTATTGTCAAAGTGGCTACATTGTTCCAACTTTGAGGTATATAGCTCTCGAATCCTTGCGAATATATTATTGCAATTTTAGTCTTACGACTTTTAGTAATTTTGTCAATTTTATTCGCGGTAAACTGTTGGCTAAGACGCAGTTTTACTATATCTCTGTCTGCTATTCCTACTAAGTCGGTAAGTTGGATATTAGCAAAATAGCAACAGGCACCGATATCGTTCAATACTACGGGAGAATTATCATAGTATTTCTTTAAAAATTTGCTCATCAAGATTTGCTGATCATATATATTTTTCGACATTATCGGGATATGATTTAGTGATTCGATATAGCGTATAAACGATGGTACCAAAGCAGCAATGAACAAGATAATAAAAAAATACCTTGTCATTGCACGAGTTGTTAAATTTTCAGTCAGAAAAGAAAAAATTGCAAACAGATTCAGTATGATTAAATATGCTTCATAGCGATAAACCCATCCAACCTTAGCAAAAATAAGATGCAGAAAAGTAACAGTTACTGCCATTGAAATTAGTTTGAAGTTTAAGGTTTTAACTCCGAATTTCAAAATTGTATAAATACCAAATAGAAAATTCAATAGGATAAATCCCACCAAATGCGGAGCTGATGCCAATTTATCGTAAACTGCTACCGGTATTTTCATCAAACGGCTACTATTTGCAGGGATATCTCCCTTAAGCAAAATTGAATATGGCAAAAACATATCACCATTCATAACAGAGATTAGCCCGTAGATCACAACGGGTAAGCATGCGTAAGCAATCAAGGCAACTGAAAACCTAAATTTACTATCAAATATTTCAATTAATGCAAAGGCAGAAATCAGGAACAAACTCTCATACCGTGCTGCAACGAGCAGAACAGCCACGAGGAATAAACTTTTCTTAGGATATTGATGTTTCTGATAATTAGCGTAAAGAAGTAAAAAAATCAATGTAAGAAAACTGTGAAGTAAATGCTCCATACCATTATAAATATTAGCACTTATCGGAATGGAAATATAAATAACTACAGAGCTTAAAACTGCGATTTTCAATCCGCTTCGCTGATTAACATAATAAAAAACAATATATAACAATGAAACAGCAAGGATAATATTAACTACAAATGGTATGATTGCATAATTGCCTAATATGAACATAACCGCAGATAAAACCAAAACATAGAGTGGTGATGAAGATGATGATGAAAAATCATAAGGAGTAACACCCCAAACAAAATGATTAACGAAATTCTTCGCTATAGCGAGGTGGATGTATGTATCATCAAGGGGGTAAACATATCCAACTGCATCAAATATATTAAAATGGTAATGCAAATAAGAAGTTAGAAGTACTGCAAAAACCAATACAATGAATATTGTTACTCTACTCATTTATTTGCGAATTATGCTTTCGAATTTAGAGCAATGTAATCTGTGAAGTACCCATTCAGTCATAGCTTCGGCGCCGAGATTTTCATAAAATTTTCGAGCGGGATTCCAATCCAAGACGCTCCACTCCATTCTACCACAACTGTTTTCGGCAGCGATTTCAACACATTTGCGAAAAAGTTCAAAACCAATACCCAAGCCGCGGTGCGATTCTTTAACATATAAATCTTCTATGTACAATCCGGGTTTACCTTCGAATGTAGAAAAATTGAAAAAGTAGATTACAAATCCGACGGAAAAATCATTATAACTGGCTATTTGACAATAAGCATAGGGTTTTGGACCGAATAAATTGTTGTAAATTGCTTCTTCGTCAAATACGACTGCATCTGCTAACTTCTCAAATTCAGCAAGTTCTTTGATAAATTGTACTATTAGGTTAATATCATTTCCGGTTGCTTCTCTGATTTTAATCATATCATTTAATCTTCTCTTTAGCCCATTTAAAAACTTTTAAGTAATCAAGTGCTGTTTGAGCCGATGAATAACTTCTTGACATCGCATTTTTTCTGATTAAGCTCCAGTGAGGCTCAATATTATAAATTGACAAAGCTCTCCTGATTGCGTAAGATAAATCATCAGCATTATATTGCCAAAATGTAAATCCCCATCCCATGCCGCTATCGGGTATATACTCGCTTATCGTATCGGCAAGACCGCCTATGTTTCTGACAATTGGTATAGTACCGTATTTTAGTGCATACATTTGTGTCAAACCACATGGTTCAAATCGCGAGGGCATCATCAAAAAGTCAGATGAGGCAAATATCTTGTGCGAGAGTTCTTCGTTATATCCAATTGTTATAAAGCAGTTTCTGGGATACTTCCATTTCAGATAATCAAAGAAATCAACATATTTTGATTCACCCGAGCCAAGCAAAGTAAATCTAATCATATCATTTGCCACATAATGCTCAATTCTATCCTTAATCAAATCAATTCCCTTTTGTTCAGTCAATCGACTGACCATGCCAAAAAGCGGCATTTCAAGATTGTCGGATTCGTCGAGTCCAAATGATTTAAGATATTCAAACTTATTCTCCTTTTTAAGGTGAAGTGAATTAGAAGTATATTTGTGAGTTATTAAAGTATCATGTTCGGGGTTCCAAACATCGTAATAAACACCATTTAATATTCCCACTAAATCAGCGCTACGTATATTCAATTCATCACGCAGTCCTTCGCTATAATAATCATATCGAATCTCTTTGGCATATGTCGGGCTGACGGTAGTAATTTTATCTGCAAACATAATTCCCGTTTTCATTGCATTGACGGCACCAAAGTGCTCAAACCAAGAACCAGGATAAAATTCCTTCATTCCAAATCCTGAATAAAGCATAGCATTTTGCGGATTGAATTTTCCTTGATATGCCAAATTGTGTATCGTAAAAACTCCAGCTGTATTCGAAAAATTAGGATTATGGCAATAATACGACTTTAAAAATGCCATGGTAAAACCAGTATGGAAATCATGTGCATGGATGATATCGGGCGAGAAATTAATCGCTTTGGAGGCTTCAAAAATCGCTCTGCTAAAAAAAATGAAACGTCTATCATTATCATAATACTCATTTGGATCGCCATAGATGCCCTTGCGATTAAAATATTCATTATGCTCGATTAAATATATTGGTACTCGCGAATTTGGCAAGTAGCCGAACCACAACGATGCAAACTCGGTCCAATATCCCATTGGCACAACCAGCGTTAAATCCAATGGTACAAGGCCGTATTTATTAACATCAATGAACCCGTACTTTGGCATAACTGCAATAGGATTTTGACCGTATTTTTGCCATTCAAGGGGCAGGGAGGAAGCTATATCAGCTAAACCACCGGCTTTGGCGTAAGGTGCAATTTCTGCAGAAGCTAATAATATGTTCATCAAAATTTGGTTTTGTTGGAACAACCCATCTACAAAACTAATAATATTTCATAGAACTAAGACCAAAATTTTAAAAGCCTGGATATGAAATATGTGTAAAATAAGACTCAAAATAGCATTTAGCGTTTATTACCAAATTATAATCAGTGAAAAATCCATACACTGACGAACCGGAGCCGGACATAGAAGCATATACAGCACCCAAATCATATAATTCGGACTTGAGTTCTGCTATATCGGGGTATTTCGCAAAAACAGTATGTTCAAAATCATTTATTAGCCTTTCTCTTAATTTGCCGAAATTATGTATCGAGCCGATTAACAAGTCTTTATAATCAATGACCTCGATATTGGCGTTGCTAATTCTATTCAAAGATTCATAAGATTCTTTAGTTGATACATGGATATTTGGATGTACGACTAATATATAATAAGGCATGTATAAATCGAAATAACGTAACTTTTGACCTTGCAAACGCCCTTCGGCGGTCCCATATTTAAGGAAAAATGGCACATCAGCTCCGAGTTTGAAACTCAAGTCAAAAAGTTCGTCATAATTCAGTTTTAAATCGAAAATCAAATTAATGGCATTGAGTGTAGATGCCGCATCTGAGCTTCCTCCACCCAAACCTGCACCTGAGGGGATATTTTTTGTGACATGGACATGTATTCCGTGTTGAAATTCTTTGTAGTCATAAATAGATTTTATTGCTTTATAAATCAGGTTGCTTTCTAAAGGTATTGAACTATCCATCGAGGTACTTATGGAATTATCATCTCGGGCTTCAAATACTAAAATGTCGTATAAATCAATCGGTCTGAAAATTGTATTAATGTTATGGTAGCCGTCCTTTTCCTTGTTCAATACCTGCAGACCTAAATTTATTTTGGCTCTTGCGTATTTTTTTAATATTTTCATATTTTTTTTATTATTAAATTCTAAAAAACTTATTTGGAGATAATGGAAGAATTAACCACAAAGCAAAACGAGCATGATAGCGAATATATGGAAAAGTCTTCCAAGAAAAAAAACAAAAAATTGGAAGAAAGCATTCCGTACCAACAGGAAGTACTCCGGAAGGGTATTCATATGATGTCATTGAATATACCGATTATATATATATTCGTCACTAAGACATTTGCTTTGTCAATACTTATACCCATGTGTCTTGTCTTTGTAACAATTGACATATTAAGCAAGAAAAATGCAGTGGTGAGAAGTTTGATAGAAAAGCATTTTGGCGGCATGCTCCGAAAACATGAAAGAAAGAAAAATAAATTGATCCTAAATGGTGCATCTTGGGTGTTGATTTCGGCTGTAATAACAGTACTTGTGTTCCCTAAAATAATTGCTGTTGTTGGGTTCACTATACTTATCATTTCTGATATTGCCGCTGCATTGATTGGAAGAAAATTCGGGAAAACTAAACTATTCAACAAATCTCTTGAAGGTACTATGGCTTTTGTTTTGTCAGCTATGATTGTTGTATTGATTTACGGCGTAGTATTGAACGGAAACATGCTTTTTTACATTGCCGGTTTTTTCGGAGCAATTGTTGGAGGCATTGTTGAAGCCTATTCCAAGAGGCTTAAAGTTGATGACAACCTTTCAATACCAACTACGGTAGGTATTGTGATGTTATTAATAGATACACTCTTAAATTCTACTATTCCGGGCTTTTTACACATGATATGAAAACATTCTTTTATATAATATTCATTACATTATCTTTAGTTTCATGCTCTCGTAAAAGTGAGTTTGAGATTGTGGATTATTTCATCGATAGTTCAGACAAAGGTAAATTCGTTTTTTTGTTTATTAAGACAGATACAATTATTGCTTCAAACATTATGAAATGGGCCTCCGATTTCCAAAATCAAGACTCAACAATGTATGTTCAAAGCGAAGACATTTTAAAAGTGTTGATTGCCAATTTTTATACCGACAAATCAATCACGAGTATACCAGAAGATGAGGCAATCACGCTTAGGAGCAAGTACCAAAACAATCCCGGAATTGTAGAAAAATTGGATATGGCGAGCCAAGGTGCAATTTATACCGGATTTTCCCGCTATGCGGAGGGTATGCCCTTTCCACGAGATACAGTAATTTTAACATCTGTTTATATTCCAAAACCAGGGCACAAAGCCATTGATATCATGAAACCAAATATCGAATAAAATGATTGATTTACGCAGCGATACATTTACAAAACCAAACTCCGCAATGCTTCAAGCTATGATTAATGCCGAAGTCGGCGATGATGTATGGGGAGAAGACCCGACTGTCAACTTGCTCCAAGAACAAGTAGCGAAACTTTTCGACAAGGAAGCATCACTATTTGTACCATCAGGAACAATGAGTAATCAACTATCGCTTAAAGTTCTTACAGAACCGGGTAACGAAGTGATTACTGATGCCGATGCCCATATATATTATTACGAAACAGCAGCACCAGCAATTTTGTCTAATTTGATGTTTAGAACAATCAAGACATCAACGGGAGAAATGCCACTTGACGAACTCGAAAAGCTCATAAGACCCAACATATACTATTTTGCCGAAACCAAAGTGATTTCGCTCGAGAATACACATAATAGGCATAGTGGAACAATTTTGAGTTTGGATTATATAAAATCTGTTAGAGAATTGGCTGACAAGTATGGCATCCGAATGCATCTTGACGGAGCAAGAATTTGGAATGCATCCGTTGCTACCGGCATAGCATTGGTAGAGTATGCCTCTTACTTTGATACTGTCTCAGTATGCTTGTCAAAGGGGCTAGGCGCCCCCGTTGGTTCTTTAATCATATCTGACAGAAAACGCATTGAAAAAGCTCTTAAATGGAGAAAAATCTTGGGTGGCGGTATGCGGCAGGCGGGCTATATGGCAGCTTGTGGATTGCATGCAATTGAACATAACCTACCTCTTTTAGAAAGCGACCATAAAAACGCCAAACTTCTTGCCACAGAAATATCAAACATTAATGGTATTGAAGTTGAAATTAAGAAAGTGCAAACCAATATCGTAGTTTTCAAAATTTATGAAAAATTCGATAGCAAATTATTTTGTGATGAATGCAAAAAGCATAATTTACAACTGGCTGATTTCGGAAATAACATGATTCGTGCTGTTACGTATTACCATATTAGCGAGACAGATATTTTAAATGCTGTCGGGATAATTGATTGTGTAATGAAAAAAATGATGAGTTGATATGAGCAGAATCACTGAACAAGACGCTCTTAAGGAAATCGATAAATTTAAGCACTCTATCACAGGACAAGTCAAATTTCACGAAGTAGACTCTCTTGGGGTCGTGCATAACATTCAATACTTCTACTTCCTCGAATGGGCTCGAACAAAATATTTCGAATTTATCGGAATACCACTGAATCATAAAACATATACTGCAGAGAATCCGATTATGACCGTAAAGCATGTCATGGACTACTTCAACTCCGCATATTTTACTGATTATTATGAAATATTATCAAGAACTAAGACTATAAGAAATTCATCACTCATCATGGAGAACATCATACGTTTAACGAATGGCAAATTACTAGTTAAAGCAGAAGTAACCTTAGTTTATTTGAGCAATCAGGACTATTGCCCGACTCGAATTCCCGATTACATCCGTGATAGTATTTCCTTGATTGAAGGCAGTGATTTAGAGATTATCGAAAACAATACAAAATGAGTCATCCAAATAATTTAAATAATCGGCAACTTGCCGCTCAATGTATTTTTCCTAAACTTGATACAGAAAAGTTTTTCGAAATGCCGGAATATCGGAGCCATGTCATCGAACTTATAAATTTAGGTGTTGGTGGTTTCTGCATTTTTTCGGGAAACACCGTTCAAGTAGAACAAATGGTCAATGAACTTCAGAATATTGCTGAATTACCTTTGATGTTTGTAGGTGATTTTGAATATGGGCTTCCTATGCGTCTATCGGAGGGAAATGAATTCCCACATGCAATGGCATTAGGCAATTCCACTGGGCATAACACAACATTTAAAATTGCTCAGGCAATTTCAAGAGAAATAAAATCTCTTGGTTTACATATGAATCTTGCTCCCGTTGCTGATATCAATTCAAACTATTTAAACCCGATAATTAACATACGTTCTTTCGGCGATAATCCTGAAATCGTCTCAAAAAACGTTGTTGAATTCATTCAGGGCTCAAGAAGTGAATGTATTTTATCCTGTGCAAAACATTTTCCGGGGCATGGTGATACAATAGATGATTCTCACATAAAATTGCCTACTGTCGCAAAAAGCCTGTCTGAGCTTGAGGAATTCGAATTTATTCCGTTCAAAACAGCAATTGAAGCAGGTGTTGAAGCAATTATGGTCGGGCATATATTCGTTCCTGCCATGTACAATCATACTTACCCTGCATCACTTTCAAAACAAGTTTATGATTTTTTGAGACTGAAATTGGGGTTCACTGGGCTTACGATTACAGATGCTTTGGATATGAGAAGTATTACATCAATTAAAAGCTCAGGTCAAGCTACCATAGAAAGTATTAGAGCCGGTGCCGATATTGCTCTTATGCCCGAAGATGCAATAACTGCAGTCAACACAGCAATTACAGAAGTCGATTTAGATGAATCTTTCAGACAACGTTGTTTCAATGCTGCTAAACGCATTATCAACGTGAAGAGAAAAGCTAACTTGATTCCCCGATATGCTGTTTTGGAAACTTCAAAACAAGTATTTACAGAACATTTAAATTTGGCATTAAATGTATCGCATAAAGCATTGAAAATTAAAAATGAAAAAAGAGTATTTCCTCTATCTGAAAATGTAAATTTTGCGGCAATAGCCTTTCTACAACAAGATAAAGACTTACGCACGGCAACGAGGTTTTTCACGATGCTTTCACAAGCAATAGAAAATGATTGCGATTTCGGATTTGTCAGCGACAAGCTCTTACCGGAAGAATTGAATTCAATGAAAGATGGGATAAAAGATGCCAAAATTTTAATTTTTGCAGTATTTTTGAAGGCAGTCGCTTATGACGGCAGAACTGATTTATATATTCGTGCGGCTGATATTTTCGAAAAATTAAACTCAGGTAAGAAAACTATTGTAATATTTTTTGGTAATCCATATTTTGCGGATATTTTTGAGGCTGATGCGAAAATATGGACTTTTTCTGATTCTTTTCCGTCATTAGCTTCTGTGGTAATAGAGCTAAGTGGTCGAAAAGAAGCTCTAACTTTGTTGTAAACTAATTTGGCGAACAGATGAATTTAAGAATTATTTTTTCAATAGGAGTGTTTTTAACGTTAATCTCAGTAAATTCAGCTATTGGACAAATCAAGGGATTGTCCGGAATAAGCTCAGACGATTTATTGAGAATGGAACTTGAAAGTCAATTGAGTGATGATTTTGTCAGGACAGAATCAGCACCAGTCGGCAATATCATTAAACCCGAGCTTTATTTTCTCGGTCCCGACGATATTATTTCAATTCAAATTATTCCGATTTTAAGCAATCCGAAAAATATCAAATTGTCACCGGATATGACTTTGATGATTCCCAGAGTCGGTACTTTAAGTTTGCAAGGACTATCTTTAAAGCAGGCTCAAGACAGCATAGAAAATTTCTTCAGAAAATTCAATCCAAACTATAAAGTCTCAACATCATTGCGTGAACCGCGTAAATGTATAGTGAAAATTTCAGGCAATGTCCTATATCCGTCAGTTTACACATTACCATCAAGCTATCAGGTCTCTACAGCAATATTATTCGCTAATCAATTACAAAAAACCACCGCGATTGCATTACCTCAGATGGAAGCGATGTTACAAGTTCAGGAAACTCAACGCGAGACAGAAAGACGATTCTCTGAAAGTGGCTTGAGTACAAGACCATTCTATTACAGCAGAAACATAATTTTACTACGGAAAGATGGCTCATCACATACAATAGACATAGAAAAAGCAGCCGCTCTAAAAGACCATACATTTGACCCTTACGTTAAAGAAGGCGATGAGATAATTGTGCCCTTCGATAGAGACAATTTTCCAATGATTTCGATAAGCGGCGGAGTAACTCGCCCGACCATTCTACCTTATAAACCCGGTGATAAAGTATCATTGTTATTAAAATTCGGATATGGTTTTACCGATGATGCAGATTTAAATAATGTAAAGATTTACTTGCCATCAAAAAATCAGCAAGTCTATCTCCGAACCGATTCATTAATGAATTTAATTAGCGAAGATTATGATATTGAGCCGGGGACCGTCATCATAGTAGGACAAAAAATAACCCCTCAAACTCAAACCACAGGAACAGTTTCAATAAAAGGACAAGTGGCATTTCCTGGCAATTATCTTATACAACTTGGGAAAACAAGAATCAAAGATTTAATAGATATGGCAGGCGGTTTTACTGAGGATGCGTATTTACCCTTGGCAAATATAATTAGACGTGAAACGAAGCAAAAATCTCTCACCGACCCGCGCCAAGAGACTTATGAAATCATGCAGTTCAGTGATTTAAAAATGGATGATACTACACGTTATTTCATTGACATGAAGTATAAACAACCACTTGTAGCAACCGATTTTGTGGAGGTATTCGAGAAAGGTAATGAAATGGATAATGTATTGCTCTACGACGGCGATATCATTACTATTCCGACCAATCCGGGATTAGTCTTTATAAATGGGCAGGTTAAAAATCCCGGTTATGTTGAATTTGAAGAGGGACGAAACATGCGTTGGTACATACAACGCGCCGGAGGATTTGCCGAAGGCTCCGAACCCCATCGTGCTCGCATAATCAGAGGTAGAACCAATGTTTGGATAGAGGGGCACAACGATGTCCCCGTATATGCAGGTGACCAAATTTATGTACCAAGAGTTCCCGACGAGCCTACTACATTGAAATTACAACGCTACGCAGTATTAGCAAGCATCATTGCGACATTAACAGTTCTCATCAACACTATTGTAGTGATAACCTCTCGATGAGATTAATACTTACTAGTAGTATATTATTATTGTCATTAAGCTTATATCTTATAAGCCAAGTAGATAATGTACATATCTATCATTCAGTATATCCCTTCCTTGAGCGAATGCTGTCCCGTGGTATATACACACTCGACGACTTGAATGATTTACCAATGAATAGAATTGATGTAATTAACGCTCTAAATGAAATCAACAGCAAATCAACTATTCTTAGCGAAGCAGAAAAAAAATTACTCAAAAAGTACTTGCAAGAATTTTTTGTGATTAAAACCCATACACATACTCTAATCACAAGTTCAACCGATTCAAATCAAATACTCTTTGAAGGACTGATTTCGGATAAAGAAAAGTTCATATACCGATATAGCGATTCGACTAGCAATGTTGCAATAAGTCCTTTGGCTTCTGTGGATTTAATGCTTCATAAAGATGATGAATCAAACAGCGCTTTAATTGGTAATCTTGGGTTTAGGCTATTTGGTACAATCGAACAAAGCCTTGGATATAACTTGCAAGTTACAAACGGCACTTTGTTCAGAGGAGATAGAACCGTGGCAAACAGAATCAGGAAATACTCTCAAAATATTAAATTTAATGTTTTCAATGATGATATAGATTTCACAGAATCGCATATTAATTATCAATCAGGCTGGTTCAGTTTTAATATAGGCAGAGAATCAAGACTGCTCGGCTCCGGTTTCAACCAACGATTAATTGCATCCGACAATTCACCTGCTTTTGACGCTATTCAACTTGGAACTGAATTTGACAAATTCAATTACAAATTTCTCCACGCATCAATACTTGCCCAAGCTGATTATGACGGTGCCGGCTCATATATTACAATTCCAGCAAAATATTACGTTGTACATAGATTTACCTTCACTCCAAGTTGGGGGGAATTTGCTTTTTGGGAGTCCTTAGTATATTCAAATAGGCATCCGGATATCGCTTATCTCAATCCTCTGAGTTTCTTGAAATCCATAGAACATGCTTTAAGGGACCGAGATAATGCTTTGATGGGATTTGACTTAACTGTCCGACCAGTAGATGGTCTATTAATAGAAGGAAGTTTTCTACTTGACGACATAAGATTTGAAAAAATCGGCACGAAATACTGGGGAAACAAAACAGCTTACAACATAGGCGCTTTGCTGACTTATTTACCTAACACTGACTTGACGCTTGAATATGCGCGGGTGCAGCCATATACCTTCTCACATTTTAACCAAAACAATTCAGTAGTAAATGATGGCTTCATTATATCATCATACTTACTTCCTAATTCCGAAAGTTATTCGCTCAAAACTCGATTTTGGTGGGGATGCCGTTATCCAGTAGTACTTGGTGTTAGATATAGTAGGCATGGTGACAATGAATATAATGAATCTGGGGAACTTATCCGTAATGTAGGTGGGAATCACATGGAAGGTTTTGTTTTTGGACGTGACAGTCAAGACGTCGTCTTCCTGGATGGTCACTTATACGAAGTTTTGTCAATAGATTTCTCTGCAGGATTTGAGATATTTCGTGGATATAATTTAATTTTATACTACAACTACAGCAATAATAAACACATCGGAGACCAATTTATACGAATTATGCTACGATTTGATGAATTTTAATATTTTTGTATTCTATAAATTAATAAAAGCAAATTTGGTAATCTCCGATTTAATATTGCTTGCGTTTGGTTTGGCTATACTTTATAATTATTTGCTTTATCCAATTATTCTTAAAGTTTTTGTATTTTTTCGCAAAAAGCCCTCTCCACTTCACGAAGATTTCAAACCTAAAATTACAGTTATCATTGCTGCACATAATGAGGAGGAACTTATCACTGAAGCAGTGAATTCCGTTTTTCAAGGTGACTATCCAATAGATAAAATAAGTGTAATAATTGGTTCGGACGGTTCAACAGACAATACTAATAATATTTTAGCCGAGCTTGCTTTGAAATATTCTAACATTAAATATCATTTGTTTGACCGTGGAGGCAAAAACAATACCTTAAACAAAATTATCCCTCATGCGGATACAGATATCATCGTAATGATGGACGCAGATATTAGATTGAAGCAAGACGCGCTGAGTACATTGGTATCAAACTTCCAAAACTCCGAAGTTGGAGGAGTGATAGCAACTCAGGATTTAGAAAATGAAATAGAGGAGAATTCGGGGGGAACAGGTGTTATTGTATATCAAAAGTATGAAAATTTCCTCAAACAATATGAATCTGCAATAGCATCTTGTGTCAATGCATTCGGTTACTTCTACGGAATCAGAAAGAAATTCTTCAAACCTATTGCAAGTGATTTACTGTGTGATGACATGTTTACGATTTATACAGTATTAGAAAATAAGAAAAAAGTAGT
Source organism: uncultured Hyphomicrobiales bacterium (assembly GCA_964637845.1). GTDB lineage: Bacteria > Bacteroidota > Ignavibacteria > Kapaibacteriales > UBA2268 > PGYU01. The sequence goes on from CAZWXI010000033.1 coordinate 16,729, forward strand.
TTATGCACCGAATTCAAAAGTCAATGAAGTCAGAGTAAAATCGCTTTCCAATGAGAAACATCGTAGACTGCGAGCATCTGCTGGTGGGATGGCAACTGTCTATTATTTCAGAAATCTCTTGAATATCTTCAAATATGGTTGGGTCTCATTTTTTATATATTCACATAAGATTTCACGATGGACAGCACCTTATTTCATGATAATACTTGCTGTTTCGACCTTAATACTCAGAAGCAATACTTTAATGTATGACATCATATTGCTTGCGCAAATTGTTTTGTATGCAGGTGCACTGATAGGTCTAATAATTGAAAAGTTGGAGATAAACTTGTCTATTTTCAGACCATTTCTTTTTTTTGTAGTTATCAATTATGCATTGTTATTGGGTTCATTCAGATTTTTTAAACGAGCACAAAATGCAGCTTGGGATAGAACAGGATTTAATTCTTAATATATGCTTAAAACTTCGACAAAAAATAATAAAAGCATTGTAAATGGTTTTGGCACAATCCCAAACCAAGCCATGATTAAATCACAACATTGGAGGACAATGATTCAGTTGACTTCTGATAGTATTGCAATCATTGCGGGCTATCTATTATTCTTCTGGATTAGATTCGAATCAGGTATTTATGCCGTAGTCGTCAAACCGGGAACACTTGAAATCAGCCTTGGCGTAGTTTTTTTCTTAGGGTTTTGGCTCTTAATATTCTTCTTCTCAGGAATGTTCAAGAACTGGTATGAACGCTCACCTTTCGAAGAATTTTGGGCAATTATTAAAGTTACTTTGATTGGTTGCATAATAATCATATTTGCCGTCAAGATTGATAGCCAATCATCCCCCAGGCAATTGTTTTTAATTTATTTTCTATTGCATTCTATACTTCTAATCGGTGGTAGAATCACAGCCAGATTCATTGAAAGGTACCTCAGGATTAAAGGTATTTTTGTTATTCCGGTGATTATCGTCGGTGATTATAGCAAAATTCTAAACTATTATAAAAAGTTCAAGCGAGTTAAAACTTGGGGATACCTTCCCCAGGCAGTTTTAGTAATCGAAGAAAATGAATATTGTGACAACATCGCTAACCCGGTTTTTGACGATGAGATTTATTTTGGTACGATAAATAATCTTACTGAAACCCTGAAACATTATAAACCGGAAGAAGTTGTAATAGCGACCGAAAAAACCGACCACCAGATTTTAGTAAGTATAGTCAATATGTGTGCTGACGAAAGAGTGAGAGTCAAAATTGAGCCAGATTTGTACGATGTATTTGCAGGGCAGACCCGGACGTATTATTTATACGGCTTGCCGTTGATTGAGGTCTCAACCCAATTATTAAAACCATGGCAAGAAGCAATAAAGAGAATTTTTGACTTTGTTTTCAGCGCATTAGTTTTAATTGTTGGGATGCCACTATGGGCACTAATTGCCATCGGAGTCAAATTGGATTCACGTGGACCAATTTTTTACACACAAAAGCGAGTCGGGAAAAATGGAAAAAATTTCGACATTTATAAATTTAGGTCAATGGTTTATCAACCTGAACAAAAAGACCAGACTTGGACAATAACCAATGACCCGCGAGTTACCCGTTTTGGTCGTTTCATTAGAAAAACGCATCTCGACGAAGTACCACAATTTCTCAATGTACTACTGGGGCATATGAGTATTGTTGGTCCACGTCCCGAACAACCAAAATTCGTTGATGATTTTTCTAAAGACTTCCCACATTACAAGCGCCGCTTGAAAGTTAGGCCGGGTATAACAGGTTGGCACCAAGTAACAAGCTATGGATACGAACTTTCAGCAGAAGAAATCAGAGACCGACTCAGGAACGATTTTCACTACATTGAAAACATGTCAATTAAACTTGACATTGAAATTATTATTCGCACCTTATGGTGTATGATTATGGGACGTGGACAAGCATGAGGTACAAATGAAATCTATCGTAGTAATACCGACATATAACGAAATAGATAACATCGAGAATATTATCAGAGAAGTTTTGAAATCAATTGATGGCATAAATGTTCTCATAGTTGATGATAACTCTCCTGACGGAACAGCCGCAGTTGTTCAAAAAATGATGGCTGAAAACCCGAGAGTACATCTAATTTTGCGAGCCGGTAAAATGGGTTTGGGGACAGCATATTGCGAAGGGTTTCAATATGCCTTGAGTAAGGGTTTTGAAGCGATTTTTGAGATGGATGCAGACTTTTCACATGACCCAGATGATTTACCACGTTTTCTCGAAGAACTCGAAAAGCATGACCTCATTATCGGCTCACGTTATATCAAAGGTGTTAATGTTGTCAATTGGCCTCTCACGAGATTGCTTCTCAGTTACGGAGCAAACTTATACACCCGCATAATCACAGGAATGCCCGTGAAAGACGCCACAGGTGGGTTTAAATGCTTCAGAGCCGAAAAACTCAAGGAAATTGATTTATCATCCGTGAAAACCAACGGCTATGGTTTCCAAATCGAAATGAATTTTCGTATGTGGATAAATGGTGCACGAATCAAAGAAATTCCAATCATTTTCAATGACCGACGCAGCGGTATATCAAAAATGAACAAGAGCATTGTTTATGAAGCGATATTTCTGGTTTGGAAACTCAAGATATTTTCGCGGAAGTTCAAAAACAAGAGAAAATGAACTCACATAATTCAAACTCAGACTACGATATTTCAATAGTTATCGTCAACTATAATGTTAAAGATTTTTTGTATCAGTGTATATCAAGCATTAAGCAAGCCTCAAATAATCTCGCTATACAAACCATTGTCGTTGATAATAATTCGGAGGATAATTCGGTTGAGTTTATCAAAAATAGATTTCCGGAAGTAGATGTAATTGCTCTTCAAGAAAATATCGGCTTCGGCAAAGCCAATAATGTTGGTTTTGATATTGCCTCCGGTAGGTATATTCTTATCCTGAACCCCGATACACTTCTTAGTACTGACACATTGGATGTAATGCATGAGTACATGGAGAATCACCCATATGTCGGAATATCAGTATGTAAGGTATTAAATCCTGACGGCACTTTTCAAGAGTCATGCAGAAGAGGGTTCCCAACCCCATGGTCAGCATTCAGCAAACTTTTTGGCTTACAATCTCTATTTCCCAAGTCCAAATTATTCGGCAGATATAATCTGACATATATGCCAGTTGATGAGACTTATTTTGTTGATGCCGTTACGGGGGCATTCATGTTTGCAAAAGCTGAAGCAATCAGAGAAGTCAACGGCTTCGATACCGATTACTTCATGTATGCCGAAGATTTAGATCTCTGTTACCGAGTTAATAAAGCAGGTTATAAAATTGCCTATGTTCATTCAACAAAAATAATACATTACAAAGGCGAAAGTTCGAGACGAAGTCGTCTAAATGAGATAAATTTGTTCTACGAGGCTATGGAAATCTTCGTTTCCAAGCACTATTCCAATTATGGGCTTTTCCTATTGTTGCTGAAACTCGGTATTGTTGCTCGTTCAGCATTGTCTTACGCTTATAAATACAGGAGCGATATTAAGTTAATGCTTTTAGACTCCATTTTCATTTCCTTAGGCATTATTTTGGGTACATACATGGCTTTGGGCTCGCCATTTGGATTGCAGCCGTACGCCTACCCTACAGTTTTTATTGCCGTAATCGGAATCACGGTATTCGCAAATATTATTACAGGTGAGTATTTCGAATCTTCCGGTTCTCCGACCAAAACTATTTTTGGATACGCAATAAGTTTCTTAATTTTGTCAACGCTAATATACTTTTTCCCCGATTACCGTTTCAGTCGCGGAGCTTTGTTAGTTACAATCGCTTTCGGACTTACGAATTCAGCTTTAATCAGAATCGCCAAAGCCGCGGCAGTAGCAATTAAACAAAGTTACCATCCCAAAAGAATAATTATTGTAGGAGATTATTCGATGGCAAAGCAATTTAAAAATTTTATCGGTGGCAATTCGGCATATATTGTCGGATATATACATGACAAACCCGCTTCTTCAAATGCGGAACATATCAAATGGTTAGGAACTCTCAATCATTTGAATTCAATCGTCGAAAGTGAAGATGTCAGTGATGTTGTCTTCACGAATAGCATCTTATTAGGTGACGATTTCTACCATGCCAATCTAAAATTCAAACATCCAGGAATTAGAGTGCATTCAGTTGCACAATTCGAAGATTATATAGTTTCGGACTTGATTTCGGAAATCACAGACAATGAAAAGAGCAAATTATTCTATAAAGCAAATCTACTTCGATATCGCATAATTAAGAGATCAGTGGATATTATTGTTTCAAGCCTTTTATTTACAATTGGACTACTTGTAATTTTGTTCCTGAACACAAAGGATAAAAAATTGCTGCTGAAAATTTTCAACGTTTTCAAAGGGAAGTACTCATTTATTGGTATTTTGGAGTTACCTGGGAAAAAGAATTTCGGTAAGCCGGGTTTAACTGGATTGGCACATTTAAGCCAATCCGATAATTTGAGCGAAAGTGCTATTCAGAAGTTAAATGAATATTATTTAAAATATTATTCCGTTTCATTAGACTTTGACATATTACTAAAACTACTTTACAAAAAAAGATGGCGAAGATAATTTTAGAATTCGAAAAGCCGATATTTGAACTTGAACAGAAAATTGCAGAAATGCGTCAATTAGGACAACAGATAGATATAAGTAAAGAAATTGCAGATCTTGAATCTAAAATAGACGACCTTCGAGTAGAGATATATAAAAATCTTAACCGTTGGCAAAGAGTTCAATTGGCTCGTCATCCCGAAAGACCTATTACTTCCGATTACATTCAAAATGTTTTTACAGATTTTGTAGAACTTCACGGCGACCGTTACTACAAAGATGACCCTGCAATTATGGGTGGTTTGGCAAAGTTGGAAGGAAAATCTGTAATGGTAGTTGGTCACCAGAAGGGTAGGGACACGAAATCAAATCTTTATAGGAATTTCGGCATGGCAAACCCTGAGGGCTACCGTAAAGCCGCCCGACTTTTTAAATTAGCCGCAAAATTTAACAAACCGATAATTACACTTTTGGATACCCCCGGTGCTTTTCCGGGGATGGAAGCAGAGGAACGAGGGCAAGCTGAATCCATCGCCAACAATCTTTTACTGATGAGTAAATTGAAAACTCCAATCATCGTTGTTATAATTGGGGAGGGGGCATCAGGTGGAGCTATCGGCATTGGAGTTGGAGATAGAATTTTAATGCTTGAAAACGCTTGGTATTCTGTAATTTCCCCCGAATCCTGCTCAAGTATCTTATGGAGAAGTTGGGATTTTAAAGAACAAGCCGCTGAAGCATTGCAGCTTACTGCCGGGGATTTGAAGAAACATGCCATAATTGATGAAATTATACCCGAACCACTTGGCGGAGCACATCAAAACCCTCAAAGAATGTATGAAATTCTTAAAGAAACTTTACATCAGCAATTGAGTAAATTGTCACCAATCAATCCTGACAAACTAATTGAAGCAAGACGCGAAAAATTTTATGCGATGGGTGTCTGGCAAGAATAGAGACCAATTCCGAGTTAAAAATAATTTTTTATGTTTAGAAAACTAAAACTTATTAAGCAAAGGTTAACCGCATGGGTTTCGAGATTTGCAGAAAAACCTTATGCTCGAACTACTTTGTTTTTACATTCTTTAGCGGATTCCTCATTTTTCCCCATAACAATTGATATTACCTTTTTACCTATTTCCATCGCTTCTCCAAAGCGAGCATTTCAGTTTGCTTTATGGGCAACATTAGGTTCAATTGCCGGCGGTATTCTTGCATATTACATTGGCATGGAGTTCATGGCTTCCGTTGGAGAGACCATCGTAGGATTATATGGCTCAAAAGAAACTTGGGATGAACTTCTGACTACATTCAGAGGAGAATATGCCGAATGGACTTTGATTGTAGCAGCAGTGACTCCATTGCCATTCGCTGTTGCAACCATTGCGGCAGGTGTTGCTCGAATGGACTTTGCTAATTTTGTGTTAATTTCGGTTATGGGTAGAGCATTTAGATTTTTTGCATTAGCCCTATTGGTTTACTTATTTGGTCCTGCAGTTCAAGTGTTTCTGGATAAGTATTCCCGAACCATCGCGATTGTATTTTTTGTATGTCTTGTAACGTTTATACTTTTTTTAATTTTTATAAATAAATAACCTTATGCAGCAAATAATTTTGTTTTTAAAAGGGATTTTGATAGGTATTGCAAATGTAATTCCCGGTGTTAGCGGCGGAACTATGGCTTTCATTCTCGGTATTTACAAAGAACTTACCGAAGCAGTCGGATTCTACTTCCAAAATTACTCAAAAAGGAAATCCTATACAATCTTGCTTGTTACAATAGGACTGGGGGTCATAGTAGGCATAATTTTATTCGCCCGTCTTTTCACTTTTCTGTTGGAATCACCTGCATCTTTCCAGATTACATATGTTTTCTTTATCGGATTAATTCTTGGTTCAGTTCCTTTTGTTCTGAGTCTACATGATGACATGAAATTCAACCTAAAAAGGATTAGTTTTGCGGTATTAGCTTTCGTATTAGTTCTGATGACTGCTTATTTTGGGCAAAAAACTGGGACTGGACAGTTCAATGAGTATGAAATTCTGTACAAAGCCGGAGATGTATTTGTTCTCACATCATTAAATCCAATTTATGCATTGTGGTTAATATTATGTGGTTTATTGGGTGCAATCGCCATGATTCTTCCGGGATTTTCCGGCTCAGCTTTATTGGTCAGTCTAGGAGAGTACTATAATATTCTTTATTATGTTGATAACAGAATGTTGTTGCAATTAATAGTTTTAATGATTGGAGTTCTTCCAGGGTTAATAATTGCGGCAAAAGTCTTAAATAGACTTATGGAAAAATATCCGCCTGAAACATATTACTTCATTTTGGGACTTATTATGGCTTCTGTCGTTCAAGTGACACTTACAATTCTAAAATCACCGGTCATTGATATTCTAACATTATTCCTATGCTTAGTCTCACTCGCGGTTGGACTGGTTACATCATATTTCATGAGTAGAGTAAAGATGTAATATTTAAGTAAGTTCAAACACAAATAGCCGTCGAGAATGAGTTAAGCTCGAAACTCTGACGGCTACAAGAAACCAAATGACAATTTTATTTTTTGCTCTCGGTACCGGCTTTGGTGACTTTACGTTGTTCACGTTTGTCTTTTTGTCTAAAATATCTATCTTTGACAACTTTACGGTGCTTCTCGACAGCTTCATTAATTTCTATGATCGGCTTATCCTTGAAGGTTAAAGTACGTCGCAAAAGCACACCGTCATAGCTCAAAAGGCGTTTTACTACTTCTGTGGGCTGTGCGCCAACGTTTAGCCAGTAAATCGCTCTCTCATGCTCAATGTCAATCGTTGTTGGAACTGTATTGGGGTCATAGTGTCCCAGTCTTTCCAAAAATATACCGTCTCTTCTTGCACGTGCATCTACAGCGACAATATCATAAACAGGATGGTGAATTCTACCTTTCCTTCTTAATCTTAACTTTACCATATTTAAATACCTTTATAATTGAGAAAAAACATTTAGTTGTCATTCTTTTAATGCCTGATTTATCAAGCGTGAATGCTCGAATCTCCTGAGTGTTAAAATCCCATTCCCGGAATTTTCGGCAAGAATCGTGATTTTTTACCTCTGGTCATATTCTTCATCATTTTTTGCATATCGTCGAATTGCTTGAGCAATTTGTTCACATCTTGAACTTGTGTTCCACTACCTTTGGCAATTCTAAGTCGTCTTGAACCATTTAATATTTTCGGATTTCGTCTTTCTTCTTTTGTCATTGAATAAATAATAGCTTCTACCTTTTTGAAAGCCTTATCATCAATGTTAACATTTTTTAATTGTTTATCCATACCGGGAATCATTCCGAGCAAGTCTCTTAATGAACCCATTTTCTGAATGATTTTCAATTGTTCAAGGAAATCCTCAAAAGTAAACTGATTCTTGCGAATTTTTTCTTCAAGCTCCTCGGCTTGCTTTTGGTCATATTGCTGTTCAGCTTTTTCAACCAAAGTCAGAACGTCACCCATGCCGAGAATTCTCGAAGCAATACGTTCCGGATGAAATGGCTCTAATGCTTCAAGTTTTTCTCCCGTACCCACAAATTTGACGGGTTTACCTACGACATGCAATACGGATAATGCCGCACCACCTCTTGTATCACCATCCAATTTTGTAAGTACAACCCCGGTCAGCGATAATTTTTCGTGAAACGCTTTTGCTGTTGTTACGGCATCTTGACCAATCATTGCATCACAAACAAAAAGCGTTTCAGACGGATTGACAGCATCAGAAATGTTCTTTACTTCCGACATCATCTCCTCGTCAATAGTCAATCTTCCAGCTGTATCAATAATCACAACATCGCGACCGAACTTCTTAGCATATGATAAAGCATTCTTTGCAATCGAGATAGCATCTTTTGTATCTTCTTTGAAGATGGGAATCTTAACTTGAGAAGCCAATTGCTCTAATTGCAGAATCGCCGCAGGACGATAAATGTCACACGCCACAAGCAATGGCTGGCGCCCTTTTTTACGTAGATTCCGAGCTAATTTACCACAGAAAGTTGTCTTTCCTGAACCTTGCAATCCCGCAACGAGAATAACTGTCGGACCCTGAGTAGAAAACTGCAATTCGCTCATCTTATTGCCCATGATGTGGACCAACTCCTGATGAACAATCTTTACTATGAGTTGTTCAGGTAAAAGCTTGCCAATAACTTCTTTCCCGAGTGCTTTTTCCTTAACATCTTCGACAAATTGCTTTGCAACATTAAAGTTTACGTCAGCTTCAATTAACGCACGACGGATTTCTCGCAGAGCATCAGCTATGTTACCCTCGGTTATTGTTGCTTGCCCTCTAAATTTTTTGAGGGCAAGTTCTAACTTCTCTTGTAAATTCTCAAACATAAATTTTGCATTTTCGAAAATATACTAACTACAAATATAACAATTCGTTCGCATATAGCAATATTCTTATTTGGGTATTGTAAATTAATATACATTTATAATTAATTTTATTAAAAAAATAAGTAAAATAAGTTTATAGAGTTGACAATCGAATCTAACGTCTTCAAATAACATATAATTAAGTAAATTCTCAGTAACGAATTAAGGATTAAGGAGTACAGAGATGAAAAGCATAATAATTTTTCTTTTAGCAGGCTGTATAGCTTTAGGACAAACACGTGAGCCCGAGCAGGCACAAATCAATTTATTCGGAACTCCTACCTATTTGAGCGATGAAATAGAATATTTCAGATTGAACGAATTCATGTTTGGATGGCATTGGGGAGCTATGAAGAAAATCTCAAAAGCACCTTAACATAAAATTAACAAAATATAAATACTCCGCAAAAAAATATTTTTTAACATAATTTATTTCAGGAAAATTTATTAAGTTAGTAAATATAAATGTTGGTTTAAAAATTTATTTCTGGAGATTTGACATGAAAAGTGTATATTTAATTTGCGCAGTCGCAATCTTGGTTTATTGCAACACGGCACGGGCGCAAGAGCCAGCCGACCCGAACCTGATGTGGGTCTCGGACTCAACTTGGAAGCACGGATTTCGCCGCTTTCTTGTTCACCCCAACGGCAATATACTTGCTGGAGTAGGAAGTACAGAAGTGGAACTTGACGGAAACACGGGCAAAATTATCAGACAATTTTCCTATCCAGCTGTATTTTATGACATAAGCCCTGACGGGAAGTATATTTCCGCACTTACTGACCAACGATGCGTCATAGACTACGAGACGGAAGAAGTTATAGTACGGTTTACAAAGTTCGATACACACCCTCAATTTATGCCCGACAGTAAAACACTGGTTTATTTTCTGAATGAGCCTATTGGACAAAACCTACGACACGGTAATCTGAGATTAGCGTCATATAACATTGAGACAAAAGGGTATAAGAGCGGTAAAAACTTCATTAGATACACATTAGCCATAGATATAGCAGTATCGCCAGACGGGAAGTATATCGCCACCAGCGGACTTTTTTTGGTCCTGGCGGAAAAGAATATATACGGTTGATTTTATGGGATGCACAAACACTTGATACAATAAGAATATTGGCAGATCTTGAAAGCAGGTTTGACGGCTCCATCAAATTCTCGCCCGACTCACGATTGGTGGGGTTTCAGGTGTATTTAGATGATTTGTACATATATAAAACAGATGATTATAGCTTGTTTAAGCATTATGGAGGACTTTCTGTCTTTGGTTTCTGTTTTTTACCAAATAATCTTCTTGGCTATGCAAATGTAACAGCCGGTGGTTCAACTGACCCACTTTATACAAGAATCGAAAACCTAAATACATCAGAGTTGTTGTACAATGACAGTAATTGGGGTAACGACATGGAATACAATCCACGTTATAATACCTGGTTGGTAAAAAGATATCGTATTGACTGCTATAACCTTCAAAAAATATTAGCCGGTGCAAGCATAGAACCAGAAATTCAAAATCCTTTCACAGTTGAATATTTAAACAATAGTCTTAGTATCCGAAACTATACATTTGGAACAAATTCTATCAATTGCAGCATAACTGACATCAACGGCAGAGTCATTCGTAATATCAATTTAAACACATCAATGGGCGACATACGCATACCAATAAAACTTCTAAGCGGTACTTACTTCCTACATATTAAGGATGGCAGCAAGGAATATGTCAGTAAATTTTTGGTAACGAATTAAGGATTAAGGAGTACAGAGATGAAAAGCATAATAATTTTTCTTATGGCAGGCTGTATAGCTTTAGGACAAACACGTGAGCCTGAGCAGGCACAAATTAACTTATTCGGAACACCGACCTATCTGAGCGATGAAATAGAATATTTCAAATTGAACGAATTCATGTTTGGATGGCATTGGGGAGCTATGAAGAAAATCTCAAAAGCACCTTAACATAAAATTAACAAAATATAAATACTCCGCAAAAAAATATTTTTTAACATAATTTATTTCAGGAAAATTTATTAAGTTAGTAAATATAAATGTTGATTTTAAAATTTATTTCTGGAGATTTGACATGAAAAGTGTATTTTTAACTTTGATGGCGG
>CAZWXI010000034.1:0-27878 GCA_964637845.1 uncultured Hyphomicrobiales bacterium
AATGAGAACGGTGAAAGTGCCCAAAGGTGCTGGACTGACCTGCAAAAATTGGCAAATTGAAGCGGCATACCGCATGATTCATCATAATCTCGACCCCGAGAATGCCGAAAAACCCGAAGAATTAATCGTTTACGGAGGATTGGGCAAAGCCGTCCGCAATTGGGAGTGCTTCGATGCGATTACCGCCACATTAAGAGTTCTGAACGAGGACGAAACTTTACTCGTTCAATCGGGGAAGCCTGTCGGAGTCGCCCAGACACATACATTGGCACCAAGGGTCGTAATTGCGAATTCCAATCTTGTCCCGAAATGGGCTACGTGGGATGAGTTCCGACGCCTTGACAAGTTAGGATTGATTATGTATGGACAGATGACGGCGGGAAGCTGGATTTATATCGGAACTCAAGGAATTTTGCAAGGCACCTACGAGACTTTTGCTGAATGCGCTCGCCGGCATTTTGGTGGCTCGCTGAGCGGAAGATTCTTGCTTACCGCAGGTATGGGCGGTATGGGCGGCGCTCAACCCTTAGCGGCTACTTTTGCAGGAGCGGCCTCTATCACTGTTGAAATTGACCAGTCTCGTATTGATAAACGGATTCGTGACGGCTATTGTGACATGAAATACGACAATCTTGACACAGCTCTCGAAATAGTGAGACAAAATGTCGCAACATGTACCGCAATCTCTGTCGGACTAATCGGCAATGCCGCAGAAATACTTCCCGAGCTTGTTCGCCGAAAAATTTATCCCGATGTCGTTACCGACCAAACTGCGGCTCACGACCCCTTGAACGGCTACTATCCCGCAGGATATACTAAAGATGAAGCAGATGCTTTAAGGCAAAAATCCCCCGAAAAATACCTCGAGGAAGCGTATAAATCCATTGCGGCGCATGTCAGTGCTATGCTCGAATTCCAAAAGCACGGCTCTGTAGTATTCGATTATGGCAATAATATTCGAGGAATAGCCAAAGATTACGGTAATGTGGAAAATGCTTTCGATTTCAACGGCTTTGTCCCCGATTATATTCGTCCACTATTTTGCGACGGCAAAGGACCATTCAGATGGGTGGCTCTTTCGGGTTCTCCCGATGATATTGCAAAGACAGACGAAGCAATAATGGAGCTATTCCCCGAGGATGATTCATTACATCGCTGGATACATAACGCGCAAAAGCGAGTTCGCTATCAGGCACTCCCCGCAAGGATTTGCTGGCTCGGTTATGGAGAGCGAATGAAAGCGGGCTTGCTATTCAACGAAATGGTACGCACGGGTAAACTACAGGCGCCGATAGTAATCGGTCGCGACCATTTAGATTGCGGCTCGGTAGCATCCCCCTATCGAGAAACGGAAAAAATGCTTGACGGCTCCGATGCTATTGCCGATTGGGTATATTTCAATTTTGCGTTGAACGCAATCGGCGGAGCAACCTGGGTATCCCTTCATCATGGCGGCGGAGTTGGCATGGGACTGTCCTTACATGCCGGTATGGTGGTGGTTGCCGACGGCACTTCGGAAGCAGAAGCGCGCCTCACGAAAGTGCTTACTTATGACCCTCTTATGGGTATTTTGAGGCATGCAGATGCAGGCTACGAGCGAGCTAAGGATAATGCCGCAAAGTTTGGCATAAAAATTCCTATGGAGTATATAGAGAGCCGAAATAGATAATTTAGTGACATAATGTCACAATTTAAAAAAAATTGTTATTTTTGCTCTTGATGTGAAACTTTTTGAAAATATATGTGTCTATAACTATAGATTTTGTAACAAAAATAAAAAAGGGTTTGTATAGAGCGCATTTGATACAAATTAATTGTTGGCGGTAGCCTAATGTTAGATTCGGCTGCCGATTGATAGAAAGGTAAGTGTCATAAAGCATCTTAAAGGAGATGAAAGATATGGATTTAGCTCTTCAGATAGAGAACTTGTTCAAAACGGACAGGAAAAAATTTCTTGGTTTTATCCGCCAAAGAGTACGCAGCCAAGAGGAAGCAGAAGATATTCTGCAGGATGTATTCACCAATGTACTTGCGGCATCGGCGAACGTTCAGCGCCCCATAGAGAATATCGCTTCATGGGTCTTTACCGCCGTACGCAACAGAATCATTGATTCCTACCGTAAGAAAAGAGCAGAAACGTTCTCTGACATGCAAACCCCCGGTCAAGCCGAAGACGGCGTTGACGCATTCGAAAACTTTTTGGGTGATTTCTCGAACAGTCCCGAGACCGACCTAATCCGCAAGACAATCTGGGAAGCCGTCCAAGCCGGTTTAGCGGAACTACCCCCCGAACAACGAGAAGTTTTCGTCAAAAACGAATTCGAGGGTATTTCATTTCGCGAGATGTCCGAAGAAACCGGAGTAAACATCAATACTCTGCTTGCGCGAAAGCGCTATGCGGTATTGCATCTCCGCAAAAGATTGAAAGATTTGTATCGTTCTATAAACAGTAATTAGACTTTTCATTTTTTTTTCCTTTGTAGCCCTGCACTCTGCAGGGCTTTTTTGTTGTAAATTTTGTCTGTCTCTGCGGCTGCTTGATAAGATAATGATTAATTTGCCATTCAAGCTAAGCTAGTAGGGGCAGAGCTAGCTCCGTCCTTTTCATAAACGACCATGTGGCAGAGTTAGCAAAAGCCCTTCGGGGGCGGAGAGCTTTTGTTAATTTTTTACGATACTATAAAAAGATACACCTATCAAATAGTATGTTATATTCTTTTCTTATTTTTCAATAATTAACAAGTATTCCGATTTCATCCCTTCTGGATTTTTATTATTTCTTGAACCGAATAATTGCCTTGCTTTTATTCTATCTTCATAAATTGATCTAAAATGGAAACCTTGTTCAGTAAAATATTCGTTTATTATTCGCCAAGTTTCTACTTCAATCCCATCTACTTTGGGATTTCCAACAAAAATACAAGCTAAACCACCTTTCTTTAAATTTGTTGTTACATTTTCTAAAGCTTTTATTGTATAACAAAAATAAGAATTTAGTATATCTGTGAGTTTTTTTATTTTTAACTCTTCTCTTATTTTATTTAATGTTTCGGTTTCAATTAGTTTATCTGCTTTCCTATAAGGTATTTCCAAATTTGAAAGTGCTTTTACTTGTTTTTCTGTATAACCAAGCCAATACAAATCAAGTTTAAATGTTCTAATATATTCTTGTGCTTGCAAATAAGGTGGCGATGTTATTAAGCAATCAATTTCAATATCTTGGTCAATTTTATAATTTGCACTATCCACACCACCGAAAAATTTAACTTCGTTAATATTATTTTTTGTCCTATGTATATATTGATTTATATCTTTTAATGTATCGGTTGATAAATTTCTACTTGTATAAACCAATTCTGTTTCCCAATCTTTTGATAATAATTCAGTTATAAATTGCTTTTTAAATTTTGATTTAAAAAGTTTTGGTGTTTTGTGTTCTGCATACGAAAATTGTTTACTTACTTTCACTAATGCCGATTGTATTATCATTGAATACAAATCATTTTCAAGTTTTTTTTGCCCTGCCCAATATTTTTTTAATAATTCTAAAATTTCCGACGGATACCAATATTCTAAATTTGACCAAGAAGGTGTAAATTTTGTCTCGTTATTAAAAATTTGTTATATGAAAATTTTACTGTTTTTCAAAATTCTATTTGAAATTACAGCATTTTTATAAAGTTCAAATGTTTCATTGTAACTTACAAAACTCGTATTTTCTTTAACTTCTTTAAAAATACCTTTATCGGCTTTTCTTATAAAATCATTTTCTTTGATTTGATTTGCGACCATATAAAAATTTGTTTTAAAATATCTTAATTCGTGAACTCTTTGCAATGCCATTGAAAATCTTGTTGAATTTTCAACATCAAAAGTTTTAACGGGAAAACCATCTTTAAACCAAATTACATCTATTTCTCTAATATCCGTTAAACATTTCTCATAAGTAAATTTTGGAATTTCCGTATAATCGGCAAGTTCAGACAAATATTTTCCGTTAAATATTTTATAAAAATCGGGTGTATATGTTTGAAAACCGCTTAAATAACCAATTTCTATTAACATACCTTCAATATAGGTATGAATAATATCTTTTGGAATTTTCTTTAAAAAATCATCAAAAATTGTATTTTCATTAATCTCTTCATAAAAATGATTTTCATATTTGACATCAATTAAAGCATATTGAGATAATCCAATTTGTTTTATGATTTTTTTATGTTGCTTTAATCGTCTTAAAAACGCTCTTACATTATGCGGAATGTCATTAGCTTTTGTTTCAGCAAGATGCAAGGGGACTTCTTTGTATAAATCCTTTAAACTTACAATCCCTTTTTTATTTTCAAAAACTTCTAATATTGCTTCTTCCCATTTCATAATTTATCCTGCAAAATATATTTCTTTGGCTTTCAAAATAATATCATCTTGTTTTTCTTCTGTAATTTCAAAATTATTATTTTTCAAAATTTCAATTATTTGTTTTTCTAATGCATTATCAAGAAAAGCAATATTATCTTGAATAATTATTTTGAGATTTTTAATATTTTCATTTTCCATAGTTTATGCAACATTTTTATATTTGATACTATCTTCTTTCCAAATAGGCAAAATTTTATTAACCACACTTTCAACAGAATTGCAAATTGATTTATAATTCGTAAAGTCAATATCAAAACCCACAAATTCTGTTTTTTGGTTTAACAATTCGATGTTTGAAAATGATTTTAAGCTACTAATTTCTAATTCAATATTAGCAACCGAATATGCAATCCAAAGGTCATCCCAATTTTCAATTAAATTTACAACGTCTTTAATGCTGTGTAAGATATTTTTGTCGTCTGTTTCTGTCCATTCAAACAGTGCATTACAAATTTCTTCTGTACCGTAAGCAAGTTTTAAAGTAATTTGACTATTTATTTTATAACCTTTTGCAATTTCATTACCGTAGGCTTTGCCTGAATTTTACGCACTAACACACGGATTTTTGCCCCCAAATTTGACTTTACAGTGTTCTTTTTCTGAACTGCGGCTTTAGCGGCGGCTTGTTTTGCATTGTTGTCAACCACTGCGATATCAAAACTTGTTTTATCAGTCGAGACCGAAGTTACATCTCCGGCAACCATACCGAGCGAAACAAGATTAGCATTTGCTGCAGTCAGGAAATTTTGCGTCCACGCCTGTAATTCCGTATCTTTTGCCGGTAAGTAACCCTTATGGGACATATTTTAACAACCTTTTCAATCTATCTAAATATTTCCAACCCCAATATAACTAATATATTTGAAATGACAAGCAATATTCTAAAAATCCTAAAAATAATTTATTGCATGGCAATCACCATAACAGTTTTGGCGAGGATATAAATTGCGAACCCCCAAATCATCAAAGCTTCTCAGCCTCATAGTTTTATAAACACCATTGTAACCCTCGCCTGCTTCTCCCGTTTTTCCACTGCTCACTCCACCGCCAAAGCCATAAACAAGGAGATTACCTTCGGGACATCTGAAAAGCTCTCCCTTCATCTTCCTTGGAAAAGAGCGTGGCAACTGCTTCGGACAATATGGTGACGTTCCCCATAAGCCTACACCCCTACTTTTTTTTGCAAACTGTCGGATTATTTCACCCCTACCACGTGCTATAAAGTTCAGTTTTTGTTATTAGCTATATTAGCTGTATATTTGAAGTTTATATGAATTTTTAATTTAGTGAAATTAACAGAGAGAAAAGTTTGATAACCGAACGCGAAAGATGGACAAGCCGAATCGGGCTGATACTCGCGATGGCGGGCAATGCAATAGGACTCGGCAACTTTTTAAGATTTCCCGTCCAAGCCGCCCAAAACGGGGGTGGCGCCTTCATGATTCCTTATTTTATTGCCTTTTTCATACTAGCAGTTCCATTAATGTGGGTAGAATGGTCTATCGGGCGCCATGGGGGCAAACACGGACACGGCTCTATGCCTGGGATGCTCGACAGCATGTGGAATTCGCCAGTTGCTAAATACTTAGGGGTGCTTGGGCTGTGGGTCTCGACGATTGTAATGATATATTATATATATATCGAATCGTGGACACTGGGATTTGCCTATTTCTCGCTAACGGGAGAGTATTTCGAGATGGATAATCTCGAAAACATGGAAAGCTTCCTCAAAAGCTATCAAGGAGCCGGCGAGGGACATTTCAGCAGTATTGCCACGGCTTATACCTTTTTGCTTATTACAATCGCGGCAAATTTTTTTATATTATATAAAGGTATAAGCAAAGGAATTGAATGGTTTGCCAAATTCGCTATGCCTACATTGATTTTCTTTGGACTCGTGCTTACCGTTTATGTATTCACAATTGGCACTCCCGACCCTATAAACTTCCCCGATAGAAGCGTATGGAATGGGTTCGCCTTTATATGGAACCCAGACCTATCGGCTCTGAGCGATTCCAAGATATGGCTTGCGGCTTCCGGGCAAGTATTTTTCACGCTCTCGGTCGGAATGGGAACATTGCTTGCGTACGCGAGTTATTTGAAGGAATCAGACGACGTAGCACTGAGCGGGCTTTCTACCGCTTCAATCAATGAATTTGTCGAAGTAGTACTTGGCGGCTCGATTGCAATTCCGATTGCAGTTGCGTTTTTCGGCTTGGCAACCGCCACAACCATCGCAATGGGAGGCTCGTTCAATTTGGGATTTATTTCTATGTCTGTAATTTTCCAACAACTTCCTTTCGGTAATATTATCGGCTTCTTGTGGTTTTTCCTATTGTTTTTTGCCGGCATCACTTCTTCGGTAGCTATGACGCAGCCTCTAATATCCTTCTTGAAAGAGCAGTTTAAGTTTTCGCAACGCAAGGCAATTACCTTTGTTGGCATTGGTTTGTTCGTATGTATCCATTTTGTTGTATTCTTCTTAAAATACGGCTTTTTGGACGAAATGGATTATTGGGCAGGAACATTTGCCCTTGTCGTCGTTGCATTGATTGAAATCCTTGTATTTGCATGGATTTATGGCATGGACAAAGGATGGCAGGACATCACCAAAGGCTCTGACATTAAGATACCACGCTTCTTTTATTATGTAATTAAGTACATTACACCTGTGTATTTAGTCGGAATCCTTGCTTTTTGGACATGGAAAAGCGCGATACCGACATTACTCATGGAAGGCGTAAATTCTGAAAATGTACCGTACCTTTGGGGAGCGAGATTTATGATGTTCGGAATTTTCTGCTTATTTGTGTATCTAGTTTATCGCGGATGGAAGGTAAACGACCATAAATACGCACATTTTTCGATTAAGGAGAATAACAAATGAGTGATAATATGACAACCGGAGGATTTATTTTCTTGATTTCTGCATGGAGTACAGTTATAGGTTTGCTTGCCTTTTGCATATGGAAGCTTTTTACCGTCAGACGCAGTGCCAACGAAGATGATGCAAAATTAAGATAGTTATATCATTCTCGAATTATTAAAAAATATCTAAATTATGAATACAATTAATATAATAATTATTATCATCCTAAGTTTATCAATTGAGTTAATAGCTCAAGAAACAACCCGCTCGCCTGCGAGTTTCGACTTTGACGAAAGCGGACTGCAATTTATGACAGCCGACTCCCTTCATGCTGTAATAATGCGTTTCAGGATGCAAAACCAAGTAACATACAACTCCATATCCGAAAATGACTTTAGTGCCGCATCAACCGAGCTTGCAGTACGTAGATTGAGACTGCGTTTCGGCGGAACGCTTTACAAGTATTTCAGCTTTAATATTCAATTCGGTTTTGCCCGCAGGGACTTAGATGGCGTTGATTCTGACCTCCCAAACATCATCAGCGATGCAATCGTGTATTGGAACTTTTCTAAAAATGCTCAAATCGGCTTCGGTCAAACAAAACTACCCGGCAATCGCCAACGAGTCATTTCGTCCGGTGACCAGCAATTTGCCGACCGTTCGATTGTGAACAGTCATTTTTCGCTAGACCGCGATTTTGGGATCCAAGGATTTTACAACTTCAACATTGACGACGTCTTTGTAAATATTCGTGGTGCAGTCTCAAATGGCGACGGGAGGTACGCTCCGCAAAAGCCCGCTGCGAATTTCTGCTACACTGGCAGAGTTGAAATTTTACCATTCGGCAAATTTACTCAAGGCGGCGATTATTTCGAAGGTGATTTAATTCGCGAACCAAAACCAAAACTATCCCTCGCTTCGACTTTTTCACATAATGAAAAGGCATCCAGTTCACGCGGACAATTAGGCACTCAACTTGCCTCGCAGCGTACTTTTGGACTTTATATGGCTGATGCTGTTTTCAAATATGCGGGACTATCCATATATGCCGAATATGCCAAACGCTTTTGCGATGAACCATATGCAGGCGACCTAGACGGCGAACCGACATATGTCTTTGCGGGCGAAGGCCTCTTACTGCAAGCATCATATTATTTCGGCAATAATCTCGAATTTGCCACAAGAACAGCCAAAGTTACTCCCGATAAAGAAATTCGGAAATACAAAGGTGCCGAATACAGACGCCATATAAGCGCTTGCTTCAATTACTATATTTCATTTCATCGAGCCAAAATACAATTTGAAATTACACACAGTACCGTCGAGAGTAAACTTAACGAGACCACGAATAAAAACTGGATAGGACGTTTCAATGTCGAATTAGGAATTTAATGACCCATAACATAGTACTTTTGCGAATATGACCTTTGGTAAATGAGATTATGAAAAACTTTGCCGTTACCGGAGTGGCAGGATTTGTAGCTCCGAGACATTTACAAGCCATACAGGCGACGAGCAACAGAATCGTTGCAGCTCTTGACCCGCACGACTCGGTTGGTATATTAGACAAATTCGATTTCGACGTTGCGTTCTTTACCGAATTCGAGCGATTTGACAGACATTTGGAAAAGCTCCGCAGATACGAAAAAGAGAAAAAAGTTGATTACCTGAGCATTTGCTCGCCAAATCATCTTCATGATGCACATATCCGTCTTGCTTTAAGAGTTGATGCTGACGTTATTTGTGAGAAACCACTCGTCCTTAAGCCCTCCAATCTCGACATCTTGCAAGAATTAGAAATCGAATCCGGACGACGCATATTTAATGTCTTGCAATTGAGGCACCATCCTGCTATAATCGCATTGAAAGAAAAAATCGCTACCGACAATACGCGTAAAAAGCACGATGTAGTACTGACCTATATTACATCACGCGGGAAATGGTACCACTATTCATGGAAAGGCAACGAAGAACGCTCGGGCGGTGTAGTGACAAACATCGGCATCCACTTCCTGGATATGCTGATGTGGATTTTCGGCAAACCCTTACGCAATGAAGTCCATCTATACAGCGATATTAAAGCATGCGGATTCACCGAACTCGATAATGCCAACGTCAGATGGTATCTTTCGATTTCGCCCGAAGATTTGCCCCATGACCTCCGCCAAACCGCAAAACCGACTTATCGCTCCATAACAGTAAATGGCGAAGAACTCGACTTTACCGAAGGTTTCACCAATTTACACACCAAACTATATCATTCGATATTGTCCGGACACGGCTTCGGTATCGAAGATGCACGCCAAGCAATCGAACTTTGCTGGGAAATACGTCACTGCCGAATTACAATGTCGCCATCGTATTTGCACCCATTTATGGTGCGGGCGAAGTAAATCCCTACATGTGTCCAATATTAACCAATTCCCCTCGTAGAATAATATTTTACAAACCTAAAAGTTCTTTACTGGACAATTACATTATGTTTACATAATCTATTTTTTCTGCATTCTTTTGATACATTATTTGAAATCACATATCAAACTCTCCGTAATAAGCAGTAAAGAACTAAGTAAACAAAAAATGAACAAATAATTAATTAACATTAATTATTCGAATTGATTCTATTATCACCTAAAACATCCGTCCAAATGACATAGAATTCAAGAATGGCACTTAGATTGAATATTCAAAAAGAGAAAAGAAACAACCTTATATTTTTAAAAATGTTGAAAAGTTTTTATTGAGATGTAAAGTTTTTACGATTTGTTACGATAATAGATTTAGATATTGCTAAAATTAAAAAAAATAGGGATAATAATGAGAATAGTTACTACACATATGCACGATACTACATAATCGAACCATATCACTATTCTTGAAATAAATAGTAAACTATATATTTTTTCACAATTATAAAGGATTATAATATGTATTTGAAAAATTTTTTGACGAAAGTAAGCATAGTACTTGCTTTCATCACATTTTTTGTCTTAGGACAAAACGCATGGGCGGCGACATGGTACTCACAAGGAGCAGTGACGCTTAATGTCGTAACCAATTGGAACAGCCAACCGAATGGTTCTGGAACAAATTTAGTTGCATGGGTAAATACCGATGACTACGTTGTCCAAAACACGCACGTGCTAACTTTCGCGGCATCGACTTTCAACACACTCAGAATTAGCTCAACAGGCGCCCACGTTACAGCAGCAGTGACAGTAAACGGTAACGTCATCGTTGATGCCTCATGCAGCCCGACAGCCGGAGGCGCCGTTACTGTGAACGGTGGATTGACAATTGAAAACGGCGCAAATCTGACCTTAGCAGCTAACATGACAGCCAATAGCCTAACCGTTACAGATGCCAATCTTACTCTTACAGCTAACACCTTTACATCGAACGGCAATGTTACTCTGACCGGAAATAGTTCTGTAACTTCAACCGCAACCGGAGGATTTACTTTCGCAACTGCAACTACAAAAACATTATCAGTTGGTAGCAATGCCTATTTTGCTGTAGGTACTTTAAGCGTTCCAGCAGGTACTGTAAATACTACAAGTGATTTCACAGTGTTAAACGCATTAGTGGTTGCCGGTACTTTTAACGCTACCGGTGGAGTTGCTACATTCAACACTACAGCAGGCGCCTCTAACCTATGGAATAATACAGGCACATTAACACTATTTGACGTACTTCTCAATTTACCAAACAACGGCACACCCTCAACAAATTTAAGCGTTAGTGGCGACTTCACTAAAATCGGTGCGGGCAATTTTGCCCCAACGGGAGGAACTATTACATTCAATAACACAAATCCGGGCGGAAAAAATTTACAACTTGTTGGTGGAACAAACAGCTTTGTCAACTTTGTAGTGGCATCAGGAGCAACTATCACCACCTCTTCCGATTTTCGTATCGGCGACCCCGGTACGCCTGCCACAGCCGCAACCTTTGTTGTTAACGGTACAGGTACATTCTTGGCACAAGCCGGCACGATTACCGTTGTTTCAAATACCACAACAATAACAAACTCGGCAACTGGTAATATGACTTTTAATAATTTCGTAAATGATGCTACTGGCACTGCAACCACAACATCCAGCAGCTTTAAAATTACCGGCAACTTTACGACGGCAGCAGCTTCAGCCTTCACAGCTTCAAACGGTACAATAACCTTTGAAAATAATATTCAAAAAACTTTGACGCTGAATACAGCCCCCACATTTTTCAATGTTCTTGTCGCTACCGGCTCCGATATTACAACCGGAAATAATGCAACCATAAACGGGAACTTAACATTGGAAGCTAACTCAGAGTTTACCGCAACTGCTAATGCCATTACCTTCGGGGGAGGAACAACAAAAACTATCACTGTTGCTTCAACAGCAAATTTGGAATTTTTTAACTTATCAATCGCTGATGTCGCTTCAAATGTTGTCCAAACAGCAAGCAATTTTACTGTTGCAAGCAATATGGTATATGCCGCGGTAACCAATAACCCTTCCTTTAATGCAACAGCCGGCACAGTAAACTTCACCCATGCTACACCAACTATTACTTCATCCGGTACTAACCCGATGAGCTTTTATAATCTGCAAATTCAAGGCGGTACCGTTACCTTAGCAGCATCACAATTAATATCAATCAAAAAGGACCTGCTCCTAAATCAAATTACAGGACCAATTAATGGAACATTAGCCGCTGCAGATGCTACTCCGACAGTAACATTCTTAGGAACCGAAAACTCAAAAATAACAGGAACCACCGCAGTAGCAATACCGGCTACCTTCGGCGTCCTAGTTATTAATAAAACCGATGCAACCGACGAAGTTTTATTAGAATTAGATGCCGCTGTCTTTAACGCAGGAGCTTTGACCTTAACAAATGGTATTTTAAACTTAGGCTCGAAAACGCTTACAAGCGGTGCATTACCAACATCGGCAGCAGGAAAAATCAACGGAGCCACAGGTACTTATGTAATATCTACGGGACATGCTGCAACAGGATTAATTGATAACTTATTCACAGTAAACGGCGTTCCGACATTATACAACCTAGATGTACTCGTTGCCCACACTTTGGGTGCAGGCAATTTGACAGTAAATGGTAACCTTGACATAACCGGTGCTGTCGCTTTCACAATTCCTGCCGCTCAAACACTTACTTTGCACGGAAACTTTGATAACTCGGGGTCTGGTACCATCGTTGGTGCTAATGCCGCCACATCAGTTTGGGTTTTGACAGGTAGCGGTACCGCAAACGAGCTTGAAAATGCTACTTTTGGTGCTTTAATGCCATCACTCACCTTTTTACGAGGTGAAACTTTATCAGGTAACTTGACATTAGATGCGGCAAATATTCTCACAATTAACACCTCAGTAAGTAACGTTGATATAGGTGCCAATACTTTGACATTCAATAATACATCAGTTTTGAACCTTGTTTCAGGCAGTATTAAAGCAGACGCAGGCTCTGTCGTATTCGGCACGCACGCTTCACAAACCACAATTCCAGCTAATATATTTATCAATAATACCGTTAATGATTTGACAATTGCCGCAGCCACAACATTGGGAGGCGATTTGATTATCAACGGAACATTGACAGGCCTGTTTTCAATAACGACAAATACCAATACTCTGACTTTCGGACCGAATGCGACTTTACCGGCTTATGTAGCGGCAACCCATATTATCGGAAATCTAAAAAGAACCGTTACGAATACTGCAACCGTATTCCCCATAGGCGGCGGCACCGCGGCATCATTCAGACCGATTGCCCTACAATTCCAAACAGCGGGCAGCAGTCAACTTGTAAAAGTCAGCTCTCAACTTGTAAATCCCACTTTGGGACGCGGAGGCGACCCGACAAGAGCAGTAAATGCACTATGGACAATCACTCCCGAAGGAACCACACCAAGCGATAATTTAGCAATAGATTTCGGTTGGGGTACGAGCCATGATAATGGTTTAGTTGTAGGAGCCACTACATCTTTCCCAGCAAGATGGAATTCAACAGCTTGGGTTGATTATCGAAGCGGTTATGGAACAATTGCCTCAGCTAATTTTATAGCTAATTCTGAATTAACTCCATCGACTTCAACCTACCCTGTTGCATCCTCAGCTTTGAACGGTAATTGGGCTGTGTTTATAGCAACAGCAGCTACAGACGCAGCTAAAGACGCAGCAATATCAACAAGCGACTACAAATTAGCCATCACAAATATAAGTGCAAATCCAGTCGAGGAAGGTTTCCCATTCTCAATGACAGTTCAATTACAAGACCAATACGGTAACCCCGTCATAGTACCAACTGACGGACCCTACACAGTGACCTTTACCGATTTAATAGGAACGGCAACAATTCTTCCACCAGGCGTAATTGCCGTTGGTCAAAGCTCAGTCCAAGTAAATGGCTTTTCATATGCTTCTACTGGCACAGGAAATCAAATTTTAGCAAACATTACTGCTCCGGCAGCACCACCTCGAACAATTGCCCCAATACTCCCAACGGCAAGTCCTGTAATTAATGTTCTTGGCCCTTTACCAGGCGAACAAGTTAGCGGAATAATCCCGGGTGGAGGAACTCTTAGCTCTACGCTCACATTCACACTCACCACCGGTAATGCTGTAATAATAATGAAAGCAGGCTCTCCAATAACCGAGCAAGATTTCCCCGTTGATGGCACAACTTATTATGCCTCGAATAATTACGGACAAGGCTCTTCCATCGGCGATGCGGTTGTAGTTTACAAAGGCGCAGCATCAGGCACCCCAATTACTGTCAATGGCTTATCCCCAAATACTACATATTACATCCGCGGCTTTGCATTTACAGGAACCCCGGGAGCAGAAAAATATATCAAATTCTCAGCCGCACAAAATCCACGCACATTTACAACCGGAGGCGGAATTGATGATGACGTCGTTTTTGGAGCCAACAATACCCGTGCAACAGCAAAACCAATCGGAACAAACACACCAGTTCTAGGGACGATTAAGTCTGCAACTGATGAAGATTGGTTTAGCTTTGCAATTACGAATAGCTCCCCCAACTTAAGGTCGCTTCTGACTTTGTCCGGCGCCTTGGGCAATTATAACATTGAAGTATATAACTCAGAAGGCAGAAGAATACGAAGAGGTACACGTGTAGGCAACTTCAACGAAGCCCAAGTAATCAATGACCTACCTTCGGGTACATACACAGTAAGAATATTTGGGGTTAACGGCGCCTTCGATGCTAACATTACTTATACGTTGAAGTTAACCACTAAGGGCAATGAAATTTTTAGTGTAACCCCGTAACGACTTCATTATTAATAAAAAAGAATAATTTTATAAATAAATAAAGGATTTTAATTATGTATCAATTACTCAGAAATGCAGCCAATCAATCGCTCCCCAAGTTTTTGGGAGCGCTGCTGACGGCAATAATTTTATTTGCCTCAACAGCCGAATTAAAATCACAAAGCGACTATGAGTTTACGCTCAATCAACGTCGAATGGGTGATTCAATCGGCGTGGAAATTTGGGTCAGAGCAACCAGCACAAGTGTAGCAAATTTAGGCAATATGTCTATTTCTGTCGTTTACAACAACCTATTCCTACAACCAGCGGCACTTGTCTGGAATGCAGGCACCGGTAATCCATCAAAATTTACTGACTCGATAAGCTATGATATGGATGTAGCAAATCCATACACGACAATCTCTTCACCCTACTCAGATGCAGTTTACGGTTTTGCAAATTTAAGCTCCCAAGCAGCTGACGGAAATAACGGCTCCGGGCATGTATATGTATTCCAACTTGATGTAAAAACTAACCCCGGCAGTCCGGCAGGCTTTCGCCCAGCAACTACCGGCAGAGGTTCTTTTGTAGGAATGCTTAAGTTCAAAATCACTAATCATGCAAACATATTCGAAAATACTCTCACAGCTATTGAGTTTAACCCGCACAACTGGTTGTCGGCGATTGCCATTACCGATATCAATGGCAACAACAAAACGCCTAACTCATCCTTTGCAACTCATGGCAATTTCACTCTCCGTGGAATAACTTTACTTAACCCTAATTACCCTAATCAAGCCGTCAATAGATACCCCGACGCCGGATACACCATACTGAATGGTAACCTGGGATATCCCGTTTACTTCGAACGTTCAGCCCTCGACAATCCTACACCCATAAACTACGGTAATAATAAATTTGCCTACAAACTTGAGTATTCTTTAGATAACGGTTCAACATGGGCCGATATCGGTTATGTTGCAGAACATATCCCGGCAGTAGTCGCAAATAGCAATTACTATGCATCCGGCGAAATTGACTCTGTTGACCAAAGATATATTACTCAGCCCGACGGCACAGCAATATTAAGCGGTTATAGCCGCATCCTGCGTACTATATGGGAGGCAAATGAGAACTTTGCATACCGCTCCGAGCAAGCAAGAATGAGAATTCGCCAAATTGCTTTGACCGGAACCGGAGCCGATATTACTCTTCGAACCCCATATCCCTTAGATTCATTAACTCGGCGAGACATAAGCAATTATAGCTTCGTACTCGGTAGATTGTTCTTTGTACAATTAGACGGTACAAGTGGATATTTCAGGTCAGCACGGACATACAGCAATGCAACTCGATTGACAGTCGAAGCATGGGTCAACCTTAATTCAATTACACCTGGCACAAGCCCAGCAATTGTGGCTTCGTCAGCCGGCAGCATATCACCGGAAGAAGGCGCTTGGATGCTTTATTTACATGACGGTATGTACCCTGCATTTAGGGCCCGCGAAATCGAAGGTAGAGGACCCAGTGGTTATATTGGCACAATTATTTCGCCTGACGCTTTAACTGCTACAAGCGATGCCTTCCCAATTTCCACGCAACATGCTTCAAATTGGGTTCATTTGGCAGGCGTTGTTGAAGATAATGTCATAAAGCTTTTTGTCAATGGCGAAGAAGTCGGCAGGTACATTAATCAACAAGCCGTGAATATAAGAATGCTGACTACAAATCACCCTATTTGGGTAGGCGTAAATCCTAATTTAGGAATTTCGGCAGGTGATTACCTTCATGCAGGCATCAAGGAAGTAAAAGTTTGGCGTAAAGCTCTTTCGCAAGATGAATTACGTACCCATATACCCGGAGTTTACCAACCAACAGACACAGCAATGGGCGACGAAAGAACAACATTAGAACTATACTACCCGATGCAAGGTTCGCGATCTGATAGAGCTACTGCTTTCTATACACAGAATAGTATTACAGAATTAAACTACTACAATAACCCCTCTCCAACCGCTACCTCAGTCAATGAATTAATCAATTATCGCCCCGACCGTTCGCACATTAGATTGACTTCTCCAATTGGCGGCGAAGGAATTAGCAACCTGAGCGACGTAACCTTTGAAGTTCGCTGGGTAGCTTATGGTTTAGGCAGCATAGCCCCCGGAAGCTCTGACCTAATGATTCAAGTAAGCCGTGACGGAGGTTTGACTTGGTTTGATGCTATAGACGACCAGACCCCTGCAATGCCGTTAGACATGATTGAAATTGAATCAAGCACCACAACCTGGGAACCTTACAACAATACGACTTTCTCCGGTCAAGACGACGACTTGCAAGGCGTAATTGACTTATCCGGAAATTATTCAAAAAGAGTAAAACTTCGCATTAGCGGTACCGAGGATAGAGAACAAAACGACATATATGACGAATCTAACTTTTTTACAGTAGCCCCGAATTTCGCATTTTCTAATTTAGGCTCCGCAATAGTTAGAGTACCCGAAAATACAACATTGAACCTCACAAATTCAAATTATATGTTAGAAGCTTGGATTCGTCCCTATAGATTTCCGACCGCGAATGAAGCTTCATTTCCAATTGTTACTAAGGCTGCAGATAATGGCTCTGACTTCCAATATGCTTTAAGACTTCTATCAACCGGACAACTACAACTAGAAATTGCCTCATCGACCGGTAATCCACGAAGAATTGCAGTATCCAGCCCACATCCCGATTCTTTAGTAACTATTCCAAATGTTGTCGAATACGATACCGCATGGACACATGTAGCTGTTTATATGCAATTAGGCGGTCAGAGCAGTGTATTATTCTATATCGACGGCGCACCACAATGGACAGGTAACTTAACTGACCAACTAGGAACAAATATTACCGTAAATACTACAAATACACTCCCTGTTTTCCTCGGGCATGAACCCAATGGCAATACTTTCATTGGCGACATTAAAGAAATTCGTTTCTGGAATGGATACCCTGGCAATCAAACAGACGCCGGCAATGCACCCAATTCAGCATTGACAAAATTCATCCAAGGAGGACTAACAGTTCGGGCTGATGAACTTGGTGTTTTCGGAGGAAATGACTACACTCAGAACTTAGTTGCAGCATATATTCTCAATGGAGGCAGCTTCGTTAACAATGGTATTATGCGTTCTATCGGAGTTTATCCTACAAATCCAAACATCAATGCTAAAATCAGCGGTTCAGGCTATTATTACTCACCTACTAAACCCTATTTAAAAGTTATCGAACCCACTTATAAACAAAGAGTTCAAAACACAGCAACAAATCTGAAAGTCCGCTGGGTTGGTTTCGAC
Source organism: uncultured Hyphomicrobiales bacterium (assembly GCA_964637845.1). Lineage (GTDB taxonomy): Bacteria > Bacteroidota > Ignavibacteria > Kapaibacteriales > UBA2268 > PGYU01. The sequence continues at coordinate 17,913 of CAZWXI010000034.1, forward strand.
TACAATCGCAATAATCTCGTAACTTTCAGAAACGGTGCTGGTGGAACCAATCATGCTGACCTTGAATACTCAATCGAAGGCGGTGGAGGCATTGTAATACAACCTTACCAGTTCGTAGCAAGCGAAAATTACAACCCAATTTACACAAACGCTATGACTATCCCAGTTAACCAGTCATCATATGAATTCCTCGGTACAACGAATAAATCTCAGTACGGCGCTTTACTCAACATAAGCGTATCTGACCCCGACATCAACGACGACGCTACGTATAACGACCAAGGCCCAATAGCCGCAGCAAATACCAATGCTCGCTTGAGATTAAGTGGCAGAACTACTATTAACGGCTATTTGGTTGAATACATAAACGGAACAAACGGCGTCGATGGATACATGCCGACTTTACGCCCGGAAAGTCAATTATTTACAATTACTCCACAAAGCAACTTCACCATTAGAACATTGCTTGAAGGATTTCATAGCGGTAATATCCCAAGCGATAGTACACTGAGAAACATTGGTACAACCGCATATGACCTGAATGGCAATGGATTAAAAATAGAGCTATTTGCAAACAGTTCAAATAATCCCGGTAATTACGTTATTTCAGCAGTTTCAAACGATGCTTATATTAATAATCTAAGCGCATTAAATCCTGCTAATAGAAATGCCGGTGACAACACCTTTGCTAATGTACCGTTTATTTTCGACGAACTCCCCGACGGACGCTACTTTGTTAAAGTAAGTCACATCAATCACTTATCCGTAGTATCAAGATATGCGGCTCCGTTCAAGTTCGCCGGCGATGATTTAGATACATGGCAAATAGAATCAGGATGGGACTTCCAAAACTGGGATGGCATTGCAAACAATGTACTACTTGCCACTGACGCAGCTACCGAACCCCCAACAATAGGCACTACATATACCGCCCGCGGTAATTCGGCAATAGATATAAACCTAAGTGCATATGCCACAACTGCTTTAATTTACAATGATGGACGTTCCGGAACAACCGCTAATCCGCTGGCAGCTATGGTAGGAGGCGACGTCTATCGTGACGGAAGAATCAACGCCCTTGACCGTGCGAAAGTCGTAGCTGATAACGGCTCGACCATTGTTGCTTCAGATGTTGACGGCGATGGCACCGTTAATGCGACTGACCGCCAAATCGTATATCGTAACAACGGTAAAGAAGAAGACCCCGCAATACCCGTCCCTGCGGATTTCCCCGGCTCAATTAAAAATACTGACCTTGACATCCATACTGTACAAATCGCAAACAGTGCAATGCTCTTCAGCGAATTAGCTGAAATGTTCGTTGATTCCGAAAAGGAAACAACCAACAACAACTCTGCTCGTGCTTACGTACAAAAGTATGACGACGTATTTATGTCTGGTGCTATCAGCTATGACATAACCGCAATACCCTCCTTTAACAATCAATACGTTGACATAGCTCTTTATGCAAAGAATACCGGCGGAGACTTCGGCTTCGGTAACTGTACTTTCGGCATCAAATTCGAAAACTCGAAATTGCAATTTGTTGAGTTAATCAATCAAGAGAACGTAATTTACAACAACAGAAGTGATTTGGGTTACTTCCCGACATTTACTTCCCCCGCTCCAAGTGCAAAAAACCCAATTTCCAATGCTCGTACCTTGGACATTAACTTCGATAATTACAAATTAGCGAACAAACCCGGACTTACATTACCAAAATCGAATACTTATCTTGGTACTTTGAGATTCTTAAGACTCGATGTAAATGATTCGTATGTATTCGATTGGCACAGAATAACCGTAGTCTATACAATTGACGGTAAAGAAATTACATCCAAAGGCAGCTTCAAACCAATCGAGCCACTATTTATCAATAAACCGGTTACTTTAATATTCCCGAACGGCGGTGAAAACCTCGTTGCAGGACGCCCATATACAATTACCTGGACAAAACCAACTCTTGAAGCACCCATACATGTTGACTTCTCTGCAGATAACGGAACAACTTGGACAAGATTGACTTCACAACCAATCAGCTTGATGTCCGGTTCGTACAATTGGAATACCCCGAAAATTAACTCAAGCAGTTGTTTGATAGCAATTGTAAATGCTAACACAGGTTCTGTAATTGACAGAAGCGACGCAACATTCACATTAACAATGGCTCCTGCGGTAATTACCCGCCCAGCTTCAACTGATGCAGTTTACAAAGGCGGCACCAATGACTTCATTCGTTGGGAAATTGAAGATAATCTTCGCGTCCGCTTCGAATTCTCAGAAAATGGCATAAGCAACTGGTTACCCGTCACCCCCGCAGTTAATTCGAGAAACTTGCAAGCTCCCTGGATATTACCGATGGTTAACACTAAGCGTGCAGTTGTCCGTATGGTCAACGATGCTACGGGCGAAGTAATTGCAGTATCGCAACAATTCAAGATATTGACAGGCTCGCTTAAAATCACAAGCCCGAGAGGCGCCGAAAGACTCCAAGCCGGACTTATGAAACCAATAAGATGGACTTATGACAACGTCAATAATTTCGACTTGCAATTAAGCGTTGACGGCGGAAACACTTGGACAAATGTCGCAAGAAACATAAATGCTTCGGCAAGATCGCAAGAATGGATTGTACCTAATATCAATACAAAGAACGCACACATAAGAGCACTTTACAACGGCGACCCCGACCTTGCATATGACGTAACAGCGGCATTCGAAATTCTCGGTGCTACCGATGCAGACTTACCATCACAATACGGCTTAACCATTTCGGCGATTACTCCCAATCCGTTCAATGCACAAGCATACGTTACATTCACTATACCTAACGACATGAACGTATCGGTGGAACTTTACAATGCCACAGGCATGAAAGTAATGACTGTAATGAACAACGAGCACCTGAAGAAAGGCACTAACGTTGTCGTTGTTGACGGCGACCGATTAACTTCGGGCATGTACTTTGTACGCATCAACGCTAACGGACTCAGCGTTGTTCGCGAAATAGTATATATCAAGTAATACAACTATCATTAATTCACAGGACTGCTCAAATTTGAGCAGTCCTTTTTTATTAGCACTAAAGGAACTCCATTTACGTCTATTATAATATGAAAGCAAAATCGCCCATATTTATAAAAATACCTACAAAGATTGCATTCTTTACAATAACTTTTTTGACTACGTTCCACCTTTCTTTTGCTCAAGAACAAGACAAATTAGAAATACCGCTTACCATTGAAAAAACCCAAGCAACTGAGAATAATTTGCTCCCTGCACCGTACGTTGACGGACGGAGAATTAAATTCACCACTTATGAAGAAGATTTCCTGCGCATCACCCTGCGCCAGCCCAGCAGCAACCAAAGAATAACAGTACACGATGGATTACTGATTGACGGCGACCACGAAATCATTTTGGATTGGAGCCAATTTCGCCCGGGGCTTTATATTATCGAAATACACTCATCGAAGTATTTCGTCAGAAAACAAATACGATTGATATAATTTGACATACATTTACATCTCTTTCGTCTATTTTTCACGCTCTTAGTTGACTTATGCTTAATTTTGTAGTTTAAAATTTAAGAAATATCGTGAAAATAAAATATCTTTTGATTTCTTTCATTGCCGTAATTTTTGTTGCGTGCGAAAGCACTAAACCCCCCACATCAGGAACCGCTGAGGAACTTTATACCCGTGGCAAACAATTATTCGATGACGACAAATTCATCGAAGCAGCAAATCATTTCGAAATAATCAAACTTCAGTACCCTGCAAGCCAATATGCAGATGACGCACAGTTCTTGATTGCCGAAGTCAATTACAATCGCAAAGAATATGTCATGGGCGCCTTCAATTACAGCTTACTCCGACGCGTTTACCCTGGAAGCCCCCACTCAAAAGAATCACTTTTCAAAAACGCAATGTGCTTCTATCACCTTTCACCACCCTACGACCGAGACCAAGAATACACAATTAAAGCCATCGAATCCTTTCAGGAATTTCAATACCTTTATCCCGATGACCCGCTTTATTCCGAAGCAACAAATAAAATTTTAGAATTGAGAAACAAGTTAGCCTATAGAGAATATTTTACGGGCATATTATATACAAAAATGGACAGCCCACTCTCGGCAATAATGTACTTCGAGACAGTTATTGACAAGTACGGCGATACTCAGTATTTCGAACCCTCTTTCTTCGCTAAAATAGAAATGCTCGTTTGGATGAACCGCAACGCCGAAGCTATAAGCATGATTGAAGCATACAGAAAAAACTTCCCCAACGGCCCGAACATAAATAATTTACCAAGCTTATTCCGAAATTAGCAATAATGGCACTCATTTTGTTATTAATGCAATATGACAAAATTCGCTAAATATTTACTTATTTTCCTTGCTACGACATCAACCCTCCTTTCGCAAGCGAATTATCCCATGTCTGCAGGAATTAATGCGGGTTTCCGTGCGGCAATCAACGGAGTGGAAACCCCAATTGGCAGGCAAAACGCTGTTGCCTTCGCCTCCATCCCCGAAGCCGGCATAAGCTTATATATACCAGTTGCCGAAGAGACCTTGCTCGGCGCTAAATTCAATATTTTCTACTCATCATATTCTTTCGGCATAAAGGACTTTTCAGACAACACTGTTTACCAACACAATATGTCGTACTTAAAGTTCAATCCCGAATTGTTTTTTGCAGGATTTTTGTTCGGGTTCTCTTATGCTATTTCCCTTGGAGGCAATTTGGACGGCGAAAACATCAAAAGCCCACACCTTGTCGATTTAACAGAATTTTCCATCGCGTACGAAATTCCTCTATTCACTGATGACACAGGACGTTTAAATTTATGTCTCCGCGGAGGATATATGCTAGGAGGAATCTTTGATGATTTCACGAAGCAAGACCCGCTCAAAACCATTGTCCCCGAAGACAAAATCTTCCCCGTAAACAATTCCCACAATCCCCGAGCCGCATGGTTACTTATCGGCTTCAGCTATATGTTCAATTTTTGAACATTCTCTCATAATTTCAATTAGCTACGTCAATAACATGTAATTCCCGAATTAATGCGGAATTTAAATTGCCATTTTGAAGATGAAATAAAATTATAATGCAGTTAGTACCTAATGATTTGAGCCGCTCTTCGAGAGTTGTGTCACATTTTGTCGCTAAATCTGATAAAATCAAACGATTTTTCCCAAATAATTTCACAAATCCACAAGAAATCTTTGGTAAAATCCTTTCATCCTCGCGAAAAAGAACTGAAATTGTTGCTTCAATCAGCCACACGATGAGCAATTTGCATTTATCTGCTCCTCAAAGCGACAATCTAAAATTACTCGAATACGACAACACTCTGTGCGTTGTCACTGGACAGCAAGTCGGATTATTCGGCGGACCTCTCTATACACTGAGCAAAGCATACTCACAACTTTCCGAAACAAAACGCCTCAAACGGACCTATCCTGCGTACAACTTCGTCCCGATTTTTTGGATTGCAGATAATGACCACGACGCCGAAGAAGCCGGAAAAACCTATATTTATAACCGTGACTATTCACCGATTGAGCTTAAAGCAGATTTCGACAGCAGACCAGTACCCGTTGCACAAAGACTCTTCGGACAAGACATTAGAGATTTGATTGACGAAGTTGCCGATACTCTCTGGCAAAGTCGCTATACAAAAGAAACGCTTAGCTCCCTCAACGAAATTTACCGCTCGGACAGAAATTGGTCGGAATGCTACACAGAATTTCTGAATTTATTTCTTGCCGAACAAGGATTGCTTTTCATTTCAGCAGAAAAAATTAGAGAAAGCGGACATTTTGCCCCACTTGCATGGCGAGAACTCAATAATAACGGCAATTCGAAAAGATTAATTGAAAGAACTAACTCCGAGCTTAAAGCTCGCAAATTTCATATTCAGGCAACCGCTTCGGACGTGAATCTGTTTTATCATAAAGATGGCGAACGAATAAGCATAAACACAGATGAAATTGATCTTTATAGAGAAATTTTCAAAAATTCATCTACTCTATTTTCGCCAAAAGTACTCATGCGCCCGGTGATGCAGGACTCATTTCTGCCTACCGTTCTATATGTTGCCGGACCCGGCGAGATATCATATTGGATGCAAACAGTCGATTTATACCACTATTACGGCGTAACTATGCCTCAAATTACTTTAAGAAAAAGTATCACTTTTTATGATAACAGGACTATCAGATTCCTCGAAAAACACAAAATAGCCCATGAGATTTTTTTGCAACATCAAGATGAATTTGTACAAAAATTATCTTCCTTTTTATTAGATGAAAACACTGAAAGCGTCTTTCTAAAATCCGAACTGAAACTAAAAGAAATTTATGACGAACTTTCGGTTATTGCCGTCGCAATTGACAATAATTTATCGAAAAGCCTCGCAGTGGCATACATAAAGTCGCTCGAACAAATCGAGCATATTCGCAAAAGAACAATTTCGGCACAGAAGAAAAATCGCGAAGAACTCACCGACAGATACATGCAAACCCGCAATTTATTACTCCCCACAGGAAAGTATCAAGAACGATTTTACAGCATTCTGAACATACTTGTGAGCGAAGGACTGGAAGCAACTAAAAAATTATTCAGTGAATTTTTTATTACCGACTGATGCAAATTTTTGTACTTTATGAACTATTTCGATTGCATTTTTCTCCAATTTTATAAAAAATTAAAAAAATTAACAAGCTTCGGATAGATTTATGAAAAAAATTATATTATTACTTTTATTTATCTTACCAGAGATAAAACTACAGGCACAATCCGACGCACTCGGAAGCATCGCAGGTACGGTAACTGAGCGTCTGTCGGGCGAATATACGATATCACTCAACGTTTTGCTGTTTGCTGATACAAACTTAACTTCACGACCTGCTGCAGGAGCGATATCGAATAAGTTCGGATTTTATTCTATACCACGAATCGAACCGGGAGAATATATCATCGTGGCACGCGGCATCGGATATCGAACTTTTAGAACCCCCGTAACCATTAAGAAAGGCGAATCTATCCGACTCGACATTCAACTCGATGTCGAAGACGTTAAATTACAAGAAGTTACTGTCGAAGCAGAACGCGATGAAGCTGCCGTTGCAAGAATATCACAAGTAAAAGTAACCCCAAAACTTGTCTCCAAAATGCCTGCACTTGGAGGTGAAGTTGACGTATTTCGCGTACTACAACTACTCCCCGGAGTGCAACAAGCAAGCGAACTGTCGAGCGGTCTGTACGTACGTGGAGGCTCGCCCGACCAGAACTTAAACCTACTCGACGGCGTTATAGTCTATAATCCGTCCCATCTCGGAGGCTTTTTGAGTGTATTTAATGCAGATGCCCTTCACGATATTCGTCTTATTAAGGGAGCTTTCCCTGCCGAATACGGCGGGAGACTATCGAGCGTACTGGACATGACGATGAAAGAAGGAACTAAAGAGAAATTCTCGGGAGCAGGCGGCATTAGCTTAATTAGCTCGCGACTTACCTTTGAAGGACCCATAAACGAAAATTCCACTTTCATGCTCTCAGCCCTCAGAATGTATCTTGACGTGCTGACGTGGCTTGCATCGGGAGGCAATAATGATGACACACCCGTTTATTATTTTTATGACCTAAACGCTAAGCTCAACTATAAACTATCCAACTCCAACAGATTGTTCCTCAGCGGCTTTTTCGGCAGGGACGTACTGAGTGAGCCCGAAAGCTTAGCGTCTAATTTCGATGTCTCGTGGGGCAATTCTACCGCAAATATCAGATGGATGCACATCGCTTCTCCGCAATTATTCACAAATTTCTCGCTTATTTACACCGATTATGTCTTCTCGACTGATATTTTCGATAAAAATTATCCCTCCGATAATTTCAATACAAGGTCACATATTCGGGACTTCATGCTACGTGCCGAAGTACAATATTTCCCGAACAAAAGCCATACAGTCAAAGCAGGTATCGAAGGGATATTGCACGATTTTCGTTCAGAACTGCAATTTGGCGATTTTAGTGAGTTTTTTGATGACTTCAGCAAAAAGAATGTGAGTTCAATTGAAGCATCAATATACCTGCAAGACGAATGGAACGTCAGCGATTTATTGAGTACAAATCTCGGAGGCAGACTTTACTACTTCCAAGGAGGAGATTATTTTACTGTCGAGCCGCGATTATCCGCATCCTATAAGCTGACAGCAAATACTTCATTGCTCGGCTCAATTGCTTTAGCACATCAATTCCTGCATCTGATAGTTCGCAATGACATTACTTTGCCTACGGATTTATGGTTCCCATCGACGGATAAAATCAAACCGAGCCGCTCATGGCAAAGCATAATCGGAGTTGAGCATATTATCGGTAACGGAGAATATTTCCTTTCCGCTGAAATTTATTAAAAGGACATGCAAAATCTCTACGAATACCGCGAAAATTCCTTTTTCTCGATGGGGATACCACTCGAAGACCAATTCACTCCGGGCAGAGGCATTGCCTACGGAATAGAATTGTTCCTGAACAAACGCGTTGGACCTTTTACAGGATGGCTCGGATATACACTCGCATGGACAAAACGCAAATTCGATGACATCAACAACGGCAATTGGTATTCACCTCGCTATGACAGGCGACACGATATAAATTTTGTTAGCACCTATCAGTTGGGTGAGCGCTGGGAGCTTGGAGCATCGTGGGTTTACGGCACGGGGCAGGCATATACAATGCCTACGGGGCTATACAGCTTTGACCCCGTTGGCACTGATTATGTTAGTTACCGTGAACAATATCAATACACCGAAAGAAACGGCGCGAGATTACCTGCTTACCATAAATTGGACTTGAATTTTATGCATAAATTCGAACGCTTCGGCATTCCCTTTCAACTATCTTTAAATATTTACAATGTTTACAGCCGCAGGAACCCCTTTGCATGGTATATTACTTATGATTACGAAGAAAATAGAAAAGTAGTCAAGCAACTTACTTTATTCCCGATAATCCCAACATTGGGATTAAGTTTCAAATTTTAAAGAAATTTATAATATGAAAATAATACATTTAATTATATGCGGAATTATTTTAATATTACTGTCATCATGCGAACAAACTGTTTCGAACGTGGAATTGCCCTACAAAGAGCAACTCGTCATACGTGCAGTGTTGGAGGCGGGAGAAAAAGTAAGCGAGTTCCACGTCAGTCGGACATTGCATCCCCTTGATGAATATAATGAAGATAAAGCACTCGTCAAAGATGCCGTAATTACTATTTCTGACGGAAATAAAAATTACACTCTCACTTTTCAAGATAAATTTTACGTAAACGAGGACTTAATTATTGAAGCAGGAAAAACTTATCACATGACAGCCAAATGGAAAAACAAAAAAGCAAGATCACGAACTACCATCCCCGAACCCACCGAAATAGAAGAAATCACATACGTAAAACACTTAATCGATTACGGTGATTACAGAGATTCTATGTACGTACTATCCGCAACAATTACTCCAAAGCCAGGTTCGGTTTACAAGTTTGGATATCACGCGGTTGAAAGACCGGACTATTTAAGGCTCAACCATGATGTCTATACCCATAATAATGGCAATTCACAAGGAAAAGTGAAAGCGAATTTGTTTATCTTCAATCCTTTATCGGACGATGAGCAAGTAGTACAAAATTATATTCGCAGTTATACTTATTATTTGTATGCATTCGATGAGCCCTATTTGAATTATCATAACACAAGCCACCAAGGCGAGAGCAATTCAAATATTTTCGGCTCCGAAGGGTTGAACGTAATTTGGAATGTCGAGGGCGACGCCATTGGGCTATTCATTGGCATGACCCGTACAACTTATCGCTTTTGAACGCTTCACACGCAGAACTCAACTCCACAAAAAAAGCCGGCGCCTCTTGCGAGCACCGGCTTATTTGTTTGAA
>CAZWXI010000035.1:0-27853 GCA_964637845.1 uncultured Hyphomicrobiales bacterium
CATCGCAATTTAATTTCAATATTGTTTACGCACTCGTGGAAAGAGATAATTCTCGTGCAGCTATATTCAAAAGCACTAATCGCGGTGTGTCATGGCAAATGGTACACGACGGCGACTTTGCTTTTTTCAGAGGACAGGGTTTTTATAATAACTTTTTAGCTGTTCACCCAACGAACTCGAACATTGTTTTAGCGGGCGGTATTGATTTATGGCGGACCGATAACGGAGGTAATTCATGGGTGAACGTATCGGGTAATGTCCAAAACGGCAGAATGCACGTGGACAATCATCATGCGGTTTTCTCGCCTATTGACCCTCGACACATTTATAATGCTACTGATGGCGGAATTTATCACAGTACGAATACAGGTGTTATGTGGCGCGATATTAATTCCAATCTTGCTATTACGCAATTCTATTCTATATCACTTGATTTGCAGAAACCATACGTGCTTTTCGGCGGAACACAGGATAACGGTACTGTCGGGAATCGGAGCAACGAATGGAACAAGCTCGTCTCGGGCGACGGATTTGACCTGTTTCTGCATCCCGACGATAGTAGTATCTTGTTTGGGGAGCTTTATTACGGGCAGATTTTCAAGTATAAATTCAACACAGGTGCCAAAGATGAGCTCCTGTTCCTCTATGAACGGATTCCTTCGCAAGATTCGGGAGCATGGCATTCCCCATTTTTGTTGGATAAGAAGCATAGGAGAATGTTTTTGGGGCTCCACGGGATTTACGTTTCTTATGATTTTGGCGAAAATTTTTTCCCTTTGAGCCCCCGAAGAACATCTCAGCATACCGCAATAGCTTATTCGGAGTTTGATTCTCGGATTATTTTTGCAGGCAACCGAATAGGAGAGATTTTCCGCACAACAAACTCGGGTAAAGACTGGAAAGAAATGAATTCGCCAATGATGCCGCGACGCTACGTTCGGGATTTGAAGATGTCGCGTAAAGAGAAAGCAACGGCATATGCGGCATTTTCGGGATACGGTAAACCGCATTTGTTTAAAACTACAGACTTAGGCAATTCTTGGTTTGACATAGGTAAAATGCTCCCCGATGTCCCCGTGAATAAAATCGCTCTCCACCCGAACAATGAAAACATAATTTTTGTGGCTACCGATATTGGTGTTTATGCCACGTATGACGGAGGCAGCATTTGGTTCCCTTATGGTCGTGAACTGCCACGTAGTCCGGTTGTGGACTTGCTCATTCACGACAATACGGCACTATTTCCTCAAATGAAGTTGAGAGCGGCAACGCACGGACGTTCGATTTGGGAAGCAGATATCGTCGAAATACCTGTGCCAGCAATGGAAATCACCTCTCCGGGGGGAGGCGAAAATTACATCGGCACGACGAAAGCGTTTATATCATGGTCAGGGTTCCCTCAGCCAGTTGAAATATTTGTTCGCTATTCCGAGACAGAAGAATGGAGCGAACTTGCGTCCGAAGTTTACGGCAACTCGTATGATTGGGAAGTACCGGACATGGAAGCTCTCGTTGCGAGGGTGCTTGTGAGGCATGGTAGTGAATTCCGTGTGTCGAATTCATTTAGTATTAAACGGCGAGCGACAGGAGCGTTGCTTGCATCGGGCAATGTAGCTTTTGCATCTTACGGAATAGCTCACGACGGCAATAATTCGCTTTGGGCAACTGATTATCGTGGCAATAGTGTTCACAGAATCAATTTGGAGGATTTTACCGTGACGAAATCACTTCCTCTGCCATATTCTGAGTATTACACCGATATTGCTTTAAACGATACTAAGGACATCATCTATGTTAAGCGTCTGAATAACGAAGCAGGCAATGGCGGAATAATCATCACTCTTGATACCACGGGGAAAATAATCCGCGAATTTTCGACTCCCGCAACAAATTATCCCATCGGACTTACTTGGCATGATGGTGAACTATTCACATCGGAACGCGACGGCAGTCGCAGAGTTTTCAGAATTGATGCGGAAACAGGCAACACCATATCGAGCTTTAAGAATCCGTTCGACAGTCCGTTTGGTCCACGATGCCTTGCGTATCATTCGGGTTCTTTGTATCAGGCATCAACGTTCTTTGTGTCAAATGCACTCAATAATGCTTATGCTCACGTCTTTTCTCCTGCCAATCCTACTGAAATGATTGCCGAAATACCACTCTCAACTCCGCATAGCGTAATTAATGCACGCGGCATAGATGTTTCGCCAGATGATTACAATATATGGATTTCGGATTTCAACGGGAATCTCTACAAAATTGCTAACGATAGAACTTTAACTTCCGTTTCACTTGCTTACGCTCAGAGTGAACTCTATATTGTACCTAACCCTGCGGGGGATTTTTTTGCTGTTTCGCTGATTGCGTCCGAAGCGGGCATTTTCAGGTTCGAACTGCTTGATTTATTCGGTAGAGTTATTACGGTGCGAGAAAAATTTGCAAATTCAAGTGAGGTGGTCGAACTTAGCTTCTGCACACATGATATTCCGTCGGGAGTATATTTCTTGAGAGTGTTCCAAAACGGGAATGTTCATTCAAATAGGCGTGTGGCAATCACAAAATAAATCTCAATCCTAAAACACCCGTGAATGCTCGCTTTAATCCATCTGCGGCTGTTTGACGGGCAATTGCTGGCATGGCGGCTTCAACGAAAATTATGGCGTAATTATTCAGTTTGTTGTTGATGCCGAGTTTAAAATTTATCGTTGTCCCAGCTTTTTCAGCTACTTTTCTGTCAAAAATGTCGGATTGGCTTAGCCTGTAATATGAATCGCTGATGCGGAAAATCGCAAGAAGACCGCCATAAATTGATGTGCTGTCAAAAGCGAACGATTTATCGAGCGAGAGCATGAAATCCATCCCCCGGTTGAGTTCGCGTGATTCGGGATAATCGCGGGCTTCAGGTTTGCCGTCCCATGAGTCATGGAGGAATGAATTTGAGTTCTCGCCAAAGGGATTTTGCCAAGCTGAGCTAAGTCGCCAGCCGTCATATTCGACGCTAACGCCGAGCATAATGTCGAATGTGCCGCCTCCGGTCTGATAAACCATCGGCAGCGAAATTCTCGATTTTTTCCCGTTGGCGTCACCTGTGGGAAATTTAACTCCAATGCCGTATGTGAGTAAAAAATCGTCTCCGAGTTTGCCGGTGTGACCGGCAATGAGAATTATATCGCCAATACCCGATAGATAACCCAAGTCGCCAGTCGTATATACATATGGTACGTTTACAGAGAGCTTAATCTCTTGCGATTTGTATTCGAAAGATAAATTGGTATTGAATACCCCCGTATTGTTGTCACCTATGCCGAAATACTGTGATACGCCTAATACGTAAGCCGTTTTGTCCGATTGTGGAGCGGAAAATAATCCGCAAACACCCGCATCACTGCATTGTGCTTTGAGTAATGCGGGTGTGAATAGTAAAATGAAAAATAAGAAAAAAGGATTTGTCATCTTATTACATTTATTTTTCGGACGAGAGTGCTGCTGCCCACGTGAAGTTTAACGAAGTAAACACCCTGCGAGATAGCTATACCCGAGTGGTTTAGTGTATTCCATGAGAAAGAGTGATCGCCGCTGCCGACAATTCCGTCAAACAAGGTTGCGACGGAATTTCCTTGTAAATCGAGAATTTCGATATGAACTGCACTCGTGGTTGAACTCGTAAATTTAAGGGTCAAATTATCGCGAACGGGATTGGGATAGACGTTGAAATCGTCAGCTAAAATGGTTTCGCGAATATCGGTGCTTTTCAGTATTACCGAAGTTATGTTGTGCAAGCTGAGTGCCCACATAGAGCCGCTGTTGTTTTCAATAATTCGTGATGCTCTGACTGAATAAAAGACCTTGCCGTCATAATCGAAATTATCCGTGTAAGTAAGTGCTGTTACCGGGACGGTGTTAATGCGTTGGAAAACTCCCCATTCCGAAGTGGAGCGGTAAACTTCGTATCTGATGCCTTCGCTGTTCGGGGGAGCAGTCCATGTAATAACCTGTTGAGAATTTTCATTAATAAAAACGGAGACATTTTCCACGCGAGGCACTTTGTTTGAATACATGGTCAAAGTCGGGTCGCCCATTAAGGCTGTGTGAATATTCTTCATGCCTACGGCATAAATAGTCCCGTTAGGATATTGCGATGTCCAAGCAAATGATGGTTTGTATAGGTTAAAGTTATTGTGCGAAAGTCTTGCCGAATAGCCAATGGGATAATTAGTACCCATATGGTGATAGTACCAGTGAGGTCTTCCCGTCCATGAGCAAGTCAGAGCGGCAGGCGATGAAGCAAGTGGAGCCCGCAGGAAATTGTTTCGGTTGTCCCAATCTCCAAAATAAGAGCCGAAAAGCATAGTGAATACGGAATTGACGGGTGTAGAGGCAAATTGTGCAGTATTTCCGATGCCCCCCGCTGCGTCATATCTACCGCCGCCGCATCCGTAGGCCCATAGGGCAGATTCAGTTGAAAGTGTGGTGAACCAATCTGCGGCACGGACATTTTCGTAACCGAGTAAGGAGGAAAAGTTTCTCCACCCGCTTGATGAAAAAGAGAGTTCAAGATATGCACTTGCCGAGAAATTATCGTCAATTATACCCTTATTAAGGATGTTAATTTGTTTGGAGCGGTAGTTATGATTTTTGTTCAAATAATTACGAAGGAGTTCAACTTCGAGTATGCCCTGAGTGGTATCATGGAATGCGGGCATATCATAGAGATCCACTCTGCCTACGGCAAGTTCAGCGTTTATTCCGCCTAAGGTTGTAATATCAAATTTTCCGTCGCCGGGGACATTTTTGTTAGCCTCACGTTGATTTTGGACAACGGCATTTACCGAGTGGTCAGTGAAAAACTGGTCACCGTATATATAGCCGTAATAAATATCTGCGGGCCAAGCTCCGCGATGCTCAGCGTGTGCATCGGGATATAAATCTCCTGAATACGGTACGGCTACTCTCCCAAGCAGGAAAACTGTGCTTATTTTCGGATTTTGCTGCTTTGCTTTCATTATTTCGCTTTTTACGGCTTTAACATTGTTGCCGTTGAATGCCTCTTGACGAGAAACTAAGACTTGCTCAATTCCCCAACCCTCGGAGCGTAGGTCGTTCTTCAATCGGGCGATTTCATCTTTCAAGGGTTCTACGATTGTATTATCAATTACAAGCAGTACAGTGCCGAAATCATGTTTTGGTTGGACATTTATTCCCGCAACAACATAGCCGAAGCCCATCATGTTGACGGTTGAATAATTTTGGTCAGTGCCAAATGATGCCAAAAACAAGGCACGGACTTCGTATTCGTATTCTGCACCAATTTGAATGTTGTTGTCTGTATATTGCAATGCAGTGCTATCTAATGTTGCAAGCGCTTGCTGTGGGAAGAAATTTTCGCTTACATGCTTACGAAATACGGAATATGCCTTAACCAGTTGGTTAGGCTTCCATTTTAATGTTATCGAAGGCGCTTGTTCATTGATTTCGACATTAATCTGAACCGCAAAATCGCTTGACTGAACAAGTCGCGGGTCTGGTTGAGCTTGGGCAATTATAAATTGAAACAGGGAAACTGTGATTAAAATAGAGTAGAATGTTTTCATTACTTTTTCCGAATTCGTTAGAAAATAATACTTTAAATTAATAAAAAATGTCCATATATAAAAGCGAATTACTTTGCGATAAGCAATTTTATTCTTTCTTTGTTACCTTGAATTTCGAAATTCAAATAATAAACTCCTTGCGGTAGCGAACTCCCTTCGGCATCACATAATTTGAGATGGAACTCATTAGCTAATGAGTTGATTTCCACATTGTAATTATTGATTAGTTTCCCGTTGATGTCGCGAAGTTCGATATCGGCGATACCTCTGCAATTTGCAGTGACGAACAAATTCACGAAGTCTGAAGCAGGATTGGGATAAGCGAATACATTCAAATTTGGATTTCTTGCCAAATCGGGTCTGAGGATTTCGGCAGAGAGTATTCCCGGGCTTAAATCATAAAATGAACCTGAGTGCATGTGAGTTAATTTTACTGTGCGTACCATATAATAGTTAGTGAAATATTTTGGCGAATCGTCCACAAAAAAGGTATCGCTAATTATTCCCGAATGTATTCTTTCGTATTTGCCGTTTCTTTCGGGCGAGGCATAAAGATAATATCCTGCAATGGTCGGTTCTGAGGATTTATTCCAACGCAGAGCAATTCCATCGGCTTCCGTAGTCGATATTAGCTTGTCGGGGGGTTTGACGAAAGTGGTTTTAAGGGTCGGGTCGCCAATAAGTGCGATATGATTCATCCTCCGAGCGAAAGGACTTATGGAAGGATATTGATTCGGGAGTGAATTTTGTGAAATCAGCGTAGAGTAAGCAATTGTTTCACCGAATGCGGTATGGTGAAAAAACCAATGTGGTCTGCCACTCCAAACGCAAATCAATCCGCCGGGTTCAGTGGCAATTGCCGCTCTCATGAGATTATTCTCGGTATCCCAATCACCGAAATAGGAGCCGAAAAGCTGAGTAAAAACGGCTCTCATCGGCTTTACGGCAAATTCGTCGCTATAAGCGACAGTTTCGGCACGGACAAAGGAGCCGGGCCCGCATCCGTAAGCCCAAAGAAAGTCTTCGTCTGAAACAACATCACGGAATAGTTCGGTGCGGATTTGTCTCCAGTCGAGCATTGTAGCGAAGCTCATCCATGCCGAAGCCGAGAAGCCCTCCTTGAATGTAGGTCCGAATGCGTCCGATATTAGATATTGTGTAGGTAAGAGCTTTTTGCCGCTCCTGAAATTATGATTTTTTTCAAAGTATCGCCTGAGCAATTGCAACTCAGTTTGCGGGAATGCGGGCAAATTATACATGTCAATTCTGCCTATGGCAATTTCGGCATCCGCAGGAATATAAGTTTGGTCGAATTTACCGTCACCCGGGCGATTGCGTGTTCGTTCGTCGTTTGAGCGGAGATTTTGTAGAGTGTCAGTCCATTTGCCATGTGGCACGGCATAAAAGATATCAGTAGCCCAAGCACCGTCGTGGTCGGGCGAATGTCCGTCTATCGCAAAACTTCCCGAGTACGGTACTGCAATTCGTCCAATCAGCACAGCGGCATTAATCGAGTGCTTATCGTAATATTCGTTGATGATTGCCTTTGTTTGCATGACCTTGGTGCTGTCGAACGTCTCGGCTCGCGGAGCAACTGCCGAATATACCTGCCACCCCTCGCGTATTAAGTCATCAGTTAGCCGCTCGAGGTCATTTCGCAGAGCAATGAACAGAGTTTCATCTATAAGCAGTAGCACTTTACCCCTGTTTTCTATTGCGGGAACGCGAATTCCGACATTCATGTAGCCGTATGTGAGGTAATCCCACATATCTCTTTCGACAGCAATTTCATACCATTTGCCGGGTTCAATATCTCGCAGTACGAAACTTGTATCGAAACGGCTCAGGATTTTCAGAGGTTCGCCGAAATTCTCTGCCCATTTTTCCTTTAAGTAAACAGTAATCGAATGGGCATTGCTGTCTTGCTCCCAAGTGAGAGTGAGGCTGTAATTTCCCGACAGAGAATCAATTCGGGGAGTAAGTAATAGTGCATAATCACGACTCAGTTTGGGAATTTGAGCCGTTGCGGTGGCGGCGAGCAGTGCAAATATATATATTAAAAAAAGAGTTCTTTTCACAATGCAAATACCAATATAATTATAAAACACTTTGCTTTGCAGAAAATTACAAAATCAAGTAACTTAAAGTATGAAAAAAATGATTATTTTACATGTTTGTTTCGGTTAGAATTTGCAAAAATGTTAAATTTTCTTGCTTTTATCGGGCGTAAGGTAATAAATTTTACCGCAGAAATCGGCAGACTTGTAATACTAATGGTATCTGTGGCAAGGTACTTCCCTCGCGCGATTAAGGACAGGAAATTAGTACTTGAGCAAATGGCGATAGTCGGTTCGGACTCATTGCCTCTTGTTGTTCTCATTGGCTCGTTTACGGGGGCAATAGCGGCACTCCAAGCGACAAATTTGTTCGACAAATTCAATCTCATCAACATAGCCAAGCCATTCATCGGATCATCGATAGCGACAGTAGTATTTACTGAACTTACTCCCGTGCTGACGGCACTTGTCATAGCAGGTAGAGTAGGTGCTTCGATGGCGGCACAGTTAGGCACTATGAATGTAACCGAACAGATAGACGCACTCGAGATGATGGGCATAGACAAAAACCGCTATCTTGCGATGCCAAGGGCTTTAGCCACTCTGTTTATGATGCCGGTGCTTGCGGTATTTTCGAATGTTGTCGCGCTTATCGGCGGTTTTTTACTAACTTACATTAAATTTGGGTTCGAAGCGACAGTTTTCTTTGATTCCGTCCAGCGGTTTTTTCAGGTCAGCGAAGTAATGTTAGGGCTGACAAAATCTTTCGTATTTGGTGGAGTTACCGCATTAATCGGTGTGCATGTGGGATTTGAGACTTCGGGAGGCGCCGAGGGAGTCGGCAATAGCACCGTTAGAGCATTTACTTTATCTGCGGCATCAATTTTGATAATTGATGCACTATTCGGTTATATTTGGTAATTTGGGCAATTTATGAAATATTCATTATATATATTCTTAGTTGTAATTGTTTTGCTTGCAACTTCTTGTGGCGGCGACGACCTTGTCACGCCTGAGAAGAGAATTACAATTGCGGCTATTCTCGATACTTCAGGGCATTACAGTCAATTTGGCAAAGAGGTCAAGCAAGGTATGGAACTTTTCCGCAGTAAGTATTATACTTCATTCGACGTACAGTATTACGATAGCAAAGCAGATGCCGACCTAGCTCTGAGAGTATTGGACGAAGCGGCGTCTGACACTAAAGTCCGGGCAGTAGTGACTCTTGCGAGTTGGGTGACAAATGCGCTTGCCGAGCCTGCAAAAAATCATAAGCTATTGCAAATTGCTGTTGGTAGTGCAGTTTTCGAGCATGCTATATTGAGGAATTGTGTACGTATGACTTCTGACCTAAGCTCCGAAATAAAGTATTTATCGGAGTATTTGCAGAACTTCGAAAGGATAGCCGTGGTGTATTTCAATAATGATTACGGTCGCGGTTGGAAAAGCAGTTTGGTAAGTACATTGGGGGGAAAAATTGTCGGAACCTTTTCGTACCCTGATACATTGACTAATTTTCATTCAATCATTATGGAAATCAAAAGTTTGGACCCCGACAGGGTGGTATTGATTAGTACCCGTGAAGCGGCGTATATTGTCCACCAGGCGAGACAATTGGGCTTGAACTCCCAACTTGTTGGGACGCGTCCAATATTGACGGATTTTTTACTTGCGATGCCAGATGCCGAAGGTTTGATATTCAGCTATCCGAACATAAACACTGAAATCCCTGCATATAAAGATTTCATTGCCCGCTACGGCAAGAAACCGTCGTCATTTGCGGCGGAGGGATTTGACTTGTGCCTGGCTCTTGAAAATGCTATAAAGACTAACGGCGACGTTCCAAGCAGGATGTGGGAGTGGTTTTCGGGCAATTCTTATAAAGGTTTATTAGGCACGGTGAGGTTTGATTCGCTCGGACAAGCCACTTACGATTACAGCCTGAAAATTATTCGCAACGGTGATTTTGCACCATATGAGCATGATTAGATGAGTTTAGGCATTGATTTTACAAAGTATCCCTTTCGCATGAAAATTCGGCACCACGTATCAACGAATAATTACCTGCCCGCTGAAGAACTGAAGTTTCTGCCCCAGAGCTATCCCGAAGTAGTTAAATCAATCGAATGGAGTAAGCTCTTTGCTGACGGCGAGGCACCTGTAGAACTTGACATAGGCTGTGCGAAGGGATTGTTTCTGCTCTCGAGAGCCACCGAACTGAGCGGAAAGAATATTTTGGGACTTGAGGTTCGTCCCGAACCAGTAGAATGGGTCAATAGCGTAATTGATGGCGAGGGCATCAGCAATTGCCGAGCATTACATTACAGCGTCGCAAATTCATTACCTTTCATCAAGGACGAATCTATTGAAAAAATTTATTATCTTTTCCCTGACCCTTGGGTCAAACGCAAACATTTCAAGCGGAGGGCTTTCAGCGAAACATTTTTGAAAGAGTGCCATAGAGTGCTGAAATCAGGGGGGCAGTTCTTCCTTGCTACTGATGTAGATGAAGTGCATGAATATCAAAGCACATTGCTGAAAAAGAGTGAATTGTTCAAATTAAGCGTAGTAGAGTTGCGTGAAAATTGGAATTTACCCTTAACAAACAAGGAGAGATTCTGCTTAAAGAAGAATATTTACGTTTATAGGACTATTTGCGCCAAACATTAATTTGTTTAGAATCGCATAATTAATTATATTGCCATAAATAATAAACGTATAGGCGATGAATCCGATATTACATTTGTTGAGAGATGTTTACCACTACGTCAAAGAGCAGTTTGACGAAGTTGTTACCCTGAAAGAGGGTACTGATATCGAGGGAACAGTCGAGGCAATTAGAAGCGGAATTGAAATACGTGGTTCTAACGTATGGATACTTGTTAGTGCAGCAATGTTGGCTTCAATCGGTTTGGACGTAAACTCAACAGCAGTGATAATTGGCGCGATGTTAATATCACCCCTGATGTCGCCTATTTTGGGTGTAGGATTAGCAGTCGGGATAAGTGACCGCGAAATGCTTTTCACTTCGATGAAAAATCTTATAATTGCAACATTAGTCAGCCTGATAACAAGTTCACTCTATTTTACGTTTACTCCTCTGGGGCAACCAACTACTGAAATGTTAGCCCGAACTACCCCGACTTTGCTTGATGTAGGTATAGCAACGTTTGGTGGAGTTGCAGGTATAGTCGCAACATCACGTATGGATAAGACGCAAGCGATCCCGGGTGTTGCAATCGCTACTGCACTTATGCCTCCCTTGTGTACCGCAGGTTATGGTCTTGCAAAGGGTAGTCCGCAATTCTTCTTCGGGGCATTTTATTTATTTTTTATAAACGCCGTATTCATAAGTTTAGCCACTTATTTAATCGTTCGTTATTTAAAATTCCCATATATAAAGTTTGTTGACAGAGCGACTAAAATCCGTATTCAGAGATGGTTAGCTGTTTTGGTGCTTATTGTAATAATCCCGAGCGGAATAATTTTGTGGCAGGTAGTTCAAAAAGCCCGCACGGACCGTAGTGTGAACGTTTTTATCGACAGAATAGTTAATACACAAAACTATGAGGCAATCAGATGGGAAATTGACGAGCAAGACACGGCTAAATATTTGAAATTATTCGTAATCGGCGAGCCAATTCCAGATGATGAAATTGACCGAATTACTAAAGCTCGGGTAAAGTTTGGCCTTGAGAATTTCTATTTACGATTAATTCAAATGAATGTCCCCGAGACTGAACGATATCGCCTAAAAACCGAAGTAGCGGGCGAAGTAACCATGAGTGTTTTGAAGCAAATGCAACTGACGCAGGAAGCGCATGAAGTAAAACAAAGGACTTTGGACAGTTTACGGGAATTAATTTCGGGAATAAAAATTTCACCAAATTTAGCCAATATTGTAAAAAATGAAGCTCAGATTGCTTTTCCGGAAATAGAAATTATCTCATTTGGCTCGCTCAACGAAATAATTAATGATACACTGATTAATGTTACTCCGACGGCTAATTTCAGATATGTCCGCAACCTAAGTAGGACTGAACGCTTGCGGTTGGAAAGTCGTCTCGCGGGATATCTGAAAAGTCGTTTCGAGCAAGATACGATTATATTAAATATCGCCCGCTGATTGTCGTTGCCGATTGATTTCGAATAAGATAATACCTGCAGATACCGAAGCGTTCAGCGAATTAATTTTGCCAGTCATTGGAATTGAAATAATTTCGTCGCATTTTTTGCGGACGCTTTCTTTCATCCCCAATCCCTCGCTACCAATAACTATTACAACGGGACGAGAATAGATGGGTTCTGAATATATGCGGGTGGAGTTCATATCAGTACCATAGAGCCAGAAGCCGCGTTCTTTCAGCGTTTCCATGGTATTGACAACATTTGTGACTTTGCAGATATCGAGATGTTCTAAAGCTCCTGCAGATGTTTTGACGGAGGCAGGTGTAATTGGAGCGGAATTTCGCAGAGGCAAAATTATTCCCGTCACCCCAGCACATTCAGCCGAGCGAGCAATTGCACCGAGATTTTGTGGGTCGGTAATGCCGTCGAGAAGCAATAATACGGGCTGAACGGTGCGCGCGTATGCGTTTTCAATAAGTTCACGCAAATCAACAGTTTTTGTCATTGTACGCAGAGCGATTACCCCTTGCGATTTTGCTCCGCGAGGTAGTGCGCTTTCCTCGAGATTTTTGAACTTAGCCTTGTCGTAAGCAAGAACTTGAACTTTGTTGGCTTTGGCAAGTTTGAAAAGCGAATTTGTGCCGCTCAATCCGTAAAGGATATAGATTTTTTCGATTTCGCTACCCGAATTCAGGGCTTCGGTGACTGCATTCCTGCCGTATATATAATATGTTTGGAATTTCATTATCGCTAAAGCTGGATTTATTTATAAGTTCTAAAAATTTCATTTATAATTTACAAATTTAACTTAATTTCGTGATACTATTTTTAATTTTTCGAGAAATGAAATGAAAAGAGTCTTTTTGCTGATTGTGTTATCCTTGTCGGGGACGGCTTTTTCCTGCGGTGGTGGTAACAGTCCAGAACCCGTGGATTTTGCTCCAAAAATATCTATGGCTCCGCCTGCACAGGAATTTAGAGAATCATCTCAGACAGTCGAAATGCCTGAAAGAAAGATAATAAAGGATGGACGCATTGAGTTCGAAACAAAAGACATGGACAGGTCACGCGATAAAATGAAACAGTTAATCGCAAAATACGGTGCTGCACTCGAAAGCGAAAACGAGTTTTCGAACAATCAAGAGCATTCCAACGAAATGACGATTCAAGTACCTGCTGAAAATTTTGAGCAATTCTTTGAAGAATTACTCGCTACAGAAGAGAAAATCGTGAATAAAAATTCTGGCATTCGAGATGTTACCTCCGAATATATTGACGTAGAAGCTCGATTGAGAACTAAAAAAGAACTCGAAGCACGCTATATGGAAATTCTCAAAAAGGGTAATACGGTGAGCGAGCTATTGGAAGTGGAGCGTGCTTTAGCGGAGGTGAGAAGCGAAATCGAATCTATGGAATCGAGATTGAAATATTTCGACAAGCAGGTATCATATTCGACTTTGTACGTTCGCTACTTCAAGAAAATCGAGGGCAAAGGCTTTGATTTCGGCAGTCAACTAGGGAGTGCTTTTATGAACGGTTGGTTGCTGATTCAGTGGTTTTTCATCGGAATAGTCAACATGTGGGCTTTTCTCGTTTTAGGTCTGATTATATTCCTAATAATTTTTAAAATCGTCCGAAAGAAGAAATAATTTTCGTTTGATAGAATCGTTTGAAATTTGAATCGTTAAACTCCTGAGGGGTCAAGTTAATTATATCCATAGGGATTTTAAATTTTTTCAAAGTTTCTGTCTCCGGGACCATCGTTAGTTTTGCTCGGTCGAATAAGTTCAGATTTGTAAAGTCTGCGGAGATAATGACTAAATCAATGTCACTGTTGTCGTTTGCCTCACCTGTAAGTGCCGAGCCGAATAAGGCAATCGACTCAACATTAATACCATTTTCAATCAGCGATTGCTTCAGGAAATATATAACTTCGTTTATTGTTGCTTTATCCATAATTGTAATTGCTTGCTTTGGTTTAGTATAGTTTCTGTTTTTTCTTTAGTGAATGTTTTGAAAAGATTCCTCAAATCATCAGGGTATCTTGTGGGAACAGAAATTTTATTAAGCGTGAATATAAATTCGTAGGAGTGAGGGATTGGTTGCAATTCTAATTTTTCGAGTAAATACACAAGACTATGCGTTTTTGGTGGAAATTCGTTGGTTTTTTTGAAGTATAATCCTTTTAATGCTTTTTCGATTGACAAGTGGCACATGAAAATGCAATAAACGTGTCTGCCCGATTTTAACATATCCTCGGCTGTATCTAAATCATAATCCGATTGAAAAAACCATTCATCGTAGTTATTGTCGTTCATTTTGATATCTTAATCATTTAATATTTTGCAAATAAATTTTACTTAACGTATAAGTCAGATTTACTTACAATATATTGTATGGTATGATGCCTCTAATCTTTTATAGTATATTGTTATAGCAGGCGTCTTAATAATCTTGTTCAATAAACAATTCTGATGTTTGGCTTATATGTTCTTAGTTCGGCAATGAAATCGTCGTTGCTTTTGGGTGAGAGATAAATGGTTTTGCCTGCGTCGTAGCGGATGGCGATGCCGTTTGCGGCTAATGCGGGTTTGAGTCCGGTGTATAAAGTCTTGCCGATACGGATTTCTTCGATAGACGCGATGTCTATTGTTCCTTTGACGAAGGCGGATTTGTAGTGGATTTTACCGTCGGTTACTATATAATATGTGTCGAAATATATCCACCATACGAGAGAAATTGGGATTAGCAGGGGTGTAAGCGTAAGCGGTTTAGCAGCAATGGTTTGAGGTTCAATCAAAAAAAGTAGTACGGGCAAGAACATAAATGTGGTAATTATTATTTTGATGCCAAATCCTTTTGCCGAACTGAACTTTTTCATTTTTGCGATTTAGTCTTTCAGGGATTTTGCAATTTGTTGGAAATCGTATTTGAGTCGTTCTTTATGTTCTTGCAATGTCCAGGACATTATTTTGTAGAAGTGGGTCTTTGTTTCGGCAACTGTGATTATCATGAAAAATGCGTAGTCGTTTTCGTCCCTCCATTCGAGTTCGGTTTGAGCGTGGGCATTGTTGTTGTTCTTGAATTCTATAATTGGGTTCAATTTGCGGTTTTGTTCTTCGAGTTTATAGTTTTGCACAAACTCCTCGAGGAAGTCTCTCGCCCCAGAGTATTTGACCCCGAGTGATTCGAGGTGGTGTTTACTGTCTTCGATTACTATTGTGTATGCTTCACGTTGGATGTTCTGGTATTGGAGCGATGCGACGTCGTTGAGCCCATAAGTGCGAACCATGTAGTCGGGGATGTCGAGAGTATAGCAATGCCCGCCCTTTTGCGGTGCGAATTTTTGTGCATCGGCATCGGTTGCGATAAGCATAAGAATTATTCCCACTATAATTAATATTTTCATTTGTCGCTCCCTAAATTTATCAAATTATTATATCAAAAATAATAAATTTTTCTGTTACTTGTTTTATCATGATAAACATTCTTTCAAAGTATGCTAATATAATTATATTTGCATCATAATGAATTTATTATGGTACTTTGAAATATCAATACTGAAATTCAGTTTTTTACCGAAGCACTTAAAAGTTTTGCTTCACCTGAGCAATAATCTTTTAATCTGCAAGGTGGATATTTCGCGGAATGCTGAAAGTATGATACGTTAAACATTAATTCTAAGTAAACTCCTTTTCAATGAAGAATACTCAATGTACTTAGTAATAATATTTTAATCAAGATTTCGTAACTAATTTAGTTATGCAACTATAAAAATATGAAAGACAGCGCTTACTATGCTCATGATAATTTAGAATATTGGATAAATAGCTCAGACGATGACTATGAAACGATGATTACTCTATTTGAAAACAAAAAATTCAACTGGGCTTTATTCGTGGGACACTTAGTAATAGAAAAGCTACTCAAAGCAATTTACTATATCAAACATAAGAGCACCCCCCCATATATACACAATCTTCTTAGATTAATCGAGTTATGCGAATTAGAACTAACAGTTGAACAAAAAACATTTTTTGCAACAGTAACCGCATTTAACATAAATTCTCGATACGATGACTATAAAATGAGTTTTCAGAAAATGTGCACTTATGAATTCACGTCGAATTGGATTGAACAAATAAGGATTAATAGGATATGGATGAAGAAATTATTAGAAGAGTAAAATCATACATCGCCAAAGTTAATCAGCATTTCGGTGGCTTAAAGAAAGTCTATATCTTCGGTTCATATGCTAAAAACAACCAAACTACACATAGCGATATTGATATCGCCGTTATATTCGATGATTTTGATGAATCCCAACAATTTGATATGCAGGTCAAAATGTTACTCTTAGCCGCTGACATTGACTCACGTATCGAGCCACATCCTATTTTATACAAACACTTATACACCGACAATCCTTTCATAAATGAGATTTTGAGAACAGGTATCGCGATAGATATTAATTAATCAACTGATGAAATCAGATTATTTTCGCATCCGCAGCCACCAAAGGAAATTGATATAATTGCAACAATTGCGAGAAAGAGCAAAATTTGTCGCCGCATTTTATTACTCCTCTTTATTTCAAGTAATAATCAGTACGACAACTGACTACGCAGGCTGTAAAATATTCCTTGTTGTTGACTACTTTGCTTTTATGCCGAGCAGCCGCTACTTCAATTGTCATATAAGTATTTGCAGTAAAACTACGAGATATAGTAGAGCAAACATTCTTATATTTAGAAGTCAAAGCCGCAATATCAATATCCGAATTATCCCGTCGATAGGCTTGACAGTTGGCATCTAAGTGTCAAAGGACAAAGCCGCTGACTGAGCTATATGATTGGCGTAATTATGTAATCGGAATCTTCGCCGTCAACGACAACGGTTTGCTTGGGATAAATGAGTATGTAGTTGTAGGTCTTGAAGAATTTGTTCAGATAGCCGGGAATTCGAGCCATATAGTGGTCGTAGGATAACCCGTCGCGTCGGCTGAACACGAAGATGAGGTTGTCGTCGGGTCTGAAATTACGACTTATAGTCATGAAATTACCCCAGTCATTGAAAGCATTATATTCGGCTTTGATGGAGTATTTTGCGTTGATTTCCTGCATCACGTTAATTGTGGCTTCGTGGGCGTAAATAATGAGTTTTGAACTGGTATTTACGGATAAATTCAGCACACGGATGAACCATTCTTTGAATCCGAGTTCGATTTCGGCATTTTTGGGAACAATGACGTTATTGCGTTTGATAGTGTTGAGCGGTTGTGATGGATGATAAATCATCGTTGTGGTGTTGCAGGAGGTCAGGATGCTTTCGGTAAGTTTCCCTAAAAATGAGTCTGTAAGCCCCTTTTGGACGTGAAGTCCGATTATAAGGTCTGTAATCTTGTGTTCTTTTACTACGTTTGTAATACCATTGACGATATTCAGGTCGTACCGGACGATTGGGATGAGTTCGTTATCAGTGCCGGAGGCGCAGATAGCGGCTTTTTCGAGAATTTTGCGGGCTCTTGCTTCAGCCTTTTCGTCTTCGCCGGCGTTATCGATGACGTTCAGTCCGTAGAGTTTGCTCTTATTGCTTTTAGCTTTTACGGTAACGCTGAGGTTAATGAGTTCGGGGGCGTTGTCAATGTTATTAATCGGGATAAGGATTTTTTCTTCGAGTTCCCTTGATTTATCGGATTCATCAGCAGCTTGCGATAATGCAATGTTTTGTGCTCCCTTGTATGCTGAGAAAGATGCCATTGTGCAGGTCACAAGTATCATCAAAATCGAGCCCTTAAGGACATTTTCATTTAATAATCTGATAGGCTCGCCCAAGTCATTGTGCCCAAGAATAACGTTATAACCGACTAATACGGCGGCTAATGTAGCGGCAGCTTGTGCATTGCTCAGTCCGAAAATGATTCGGCGCTCATCAATAGTGTAGTTGAAGCTTTTTTGAGCAAGCCATGAAGCGGAATACTTCCCGATAATTGCAATTACGGTCATGACGAATGCAACAATAACGGCATCCCAAGATTGGAAATAAGCTTTAAAGTCTACCAACATCCCGACACCAATCAGAAAAAATGGTATAAATAGAGCATTACCGGCGAACTCAATTCTATTCATCAGAGCCGAGGTATTGGGTATGAGTCGGTTGAGAGTAAGCCCAGCAAGAAAGGCACCAATGATGGCTTCGATTCCGGATGCCTCCGCCAAAAATCCCGCTAAAAATACAAGCCCGAGAACGAAAACATATTGCGAAATGTTGTCGTTAAAATTTTTGAAAAACCATCGAGCTAAAAGCGGGAAGAGCAGACTTACTATGAGTGAAAAAACTATGATTGACATTGACAGCCGCCACCAGAAATCCTCGGTCATTTCGCCTGTGGTCATTCCGACGATAGCGGCAAGCACAAGCAAAGCGAGTGTATCGGTAATCATTGTACCGCCTATGGCAATCGTAACTGCCCGATTTTTTGTCACGCCGAATTTCCCCAATATAGGATAAGCCACAAGCGTATGTGATGCGAACATGCTTGCTAAAAGAATTGACGAAATGAGCGTAAAGTTGAGTATATAATATCCAGCCACAGTTCCAATTACCATCGGTATAATGAATGTATATAATCCGAATATTATGCTTTTTGAACTGTTGCGTTTGAATTCAGCAAGGTCTATTTCAAGCCCCGCGAGAAACATTATATACAACAAACCCACGGTGCCGAACAGCGTAATGCTACTATCGCGGAGCATGAGGTTTAGCCCGTGGGGACCGATAATGGCGCCTGCGATTATGAGTCCAACTAAATGTGGTATCCGGAGTTTGTTGAACAGAAGCGGAGCAAAAAGAATGATAAACAGAATTAGTGAGAATATAAGCACCGGATTTGTCAGCGGGAAAGATATGTGCAATATATCATGAAGCATTTTTTTAATCCGTTTTTGTTTGTAAATAAATTCTCAAATTTTTCTCAAATTTTTCTCAAATTTTCAACTCTTTTATTTTAATCAGTTTTATTTAAAAAAACAAAGTTAAGTCAAATTTATGATTTAGACAAATGTTTATTTTAAGATGAATTTATAACAAGGCATTATGAAGATATTTTCATACGGAACTGAGAAAATCATTTCGAAAAAAATAATATATTAAGAATTTATTTTATAAGATTAACAAAATATCATTTTTATATTAAAATAATATTATATATTTTTACTTAATGAATAAATATGATAATTCGGCGGTTGTCCTATTGAGCGGCGGAATGGATTCGGCTGTATGCTGTGCATTGGCTAAATATGAGGGCTATAAGCCGGCAGTGCTTCACTTAAATTACGGACAGCGGACACAAAAGCGGGAGTTGAAGGCGTTTCACGAAATAGCCGATTACTTCGATATTAGCAATAGACTAATCGTTGACGTATCGTATTTGTCGCAGATTGGCGGTTCGAGTTTGACCGACAGTGATATCGAAATAGATAAAGCAAAGTTCGATAAAGACAGGGTGCCGAACACTTATGTCCCATTCCGAAACGGTAATATAATAGCAATTGCAGTAAGTTGGGCAGAGGTAATCGGTGCACGCGCGATTATCATCGGTGCAATGGAGCAGGATTCGAGCGGTTATCCAGATTGCAGAGCTAAGTTTTTCGATGCCATGAATGAGGCGATTCGACTTGGCACTAAACCCGAAACGGAAATCAGAGTGCTAACACCAATTATTGACATGACAAAGGCTGAAATCATCCGGCGAGGCACTGAACTCGAAGTTCCTTTTGAGTTGACTTGGAGTTGCTACAAAAATTCCGACCTTGCGTGCGGTAAGTGCGAATCTTGTATATTGAGAATGAGAGGATTTGCCGAAGCAGGCTATCGCGACCCGATTAAGTACGTAACATGAGCATCAGAACGCATATCTAATGCCGATTCCCCCGCCGATTCCGATATAACTTGTCCCTGAAGGATTCCTATCTATTAGTATTGCCGTTTTCGAACGCTCGGATAGTTGGTAATGAAGCCCAAGCTCGGCAGAAAGGGCAAGCCTCTGCATGATTTTATACTCTATACCAGCCATTAATCCGACATTAAAGATACGATTGACGTCCCTTGTGATGATTTTCGTAATGACGTCGTTTCGTCTGATTAGCGTAAAATTCTTTTCTTCAATGTACCAAACTGAAAAAGCGGGAGCAAGATAAATTCTCGCTTCGGGGTTTTTGTATAAGTTATTTTGGTATTGCAAGCCTAAGTTAGCGTACAAATCCATGTCGTCGGGAGGAGCTTCGGAGCGATAGTAGGCAAATCCCGCAAGTAAGAAAATGTCTTTGGGATTAAGCTCGATTTGGTAGTTCAAGCCAGCACCTGATACCGTTGATAAAGCAATGCCGAATTGATGCTTGGGATAACTACGGCTCTGCCCAATAGCTAATTGAGGAAGTAAAGCTATAAGCAGTATGACCGGCGACAGTTTGTATAAACTCATTTGGATTTTAAACTAAATTATACTGTACGAAATTATATATAGAATATTGATTTGAACGGTGCGAAGTGAATTTTAAGTTAATATTTTTGTAAATAAAATTGATTATTTTAGAATTTATATTCAAAATGAGATTTGAGGTATTTATGTTCAGATTTTACTCGATTGTATCCATTGTTTTGATGATTTCGGCATTCGATGTATCAGCTCAAAAGGGTGGAGTCAGAGGCAAAATCAGCTCTGAGGAAGACGGCACCCCACTTGTCGG
Organism: uncultured Hyphomicrobiales bacterium; assembly: GCA_964637845.1. GTDB lineage: Bacteria > Bacteroidota > Ignavibacteria > Kapaibacteriales > UBA2268 > PGYU01. Next base: position 20,527 of record CAZWXI010000035.1, read on the forward strand.
CGCTACGGTAATGATCCATGGAACGAATCTCGGCACTCGGGCAAACGCAAGTGGCGAATATGTGCTCGAAGAGGTCGAAGCTGGCTTACAAAGCATCATAGTGAGATATGTAGGCTATCGTGAGCAAACTATTGACGTTATAATTCGCTCTAATCAATATGCAGTTGTTAATTTTTCGCTTACGCCTGCTGAAATAACGAGCGAAACAATTCAAGTCATAGCATCGCGAGCCGAGTATCGCGAGACCCCGGTGGCATTTTCGAATATTTCGAAACAGGATTTGGAAATCACGGGAGTCGCGATGGAAATACCTCTCATTTTAAATGAAACCCCAAGTTTGTATGCTTCCGAAGGCGGTGGCGGGTATGGCGACTCGCGGATGAACTTGCGAGGATTCAAGCAAAGGAATGTCGCCGTAATGGTGAATGGCGTTCCCGTGAACGATATGGAAAACGGCTGGGTCTATTGGAGCAATTGGAATTCTCTGCGCGATGCGAGTGCCTCAATTCAGATACAACGCGGTCTTGGAGCGAGTAGAATTGCTAATCCGTCCGTAGGTGGGACGGTCAACATTATTTCTGATGCGGCAGACAATAAGCGTGGACTGAAATTCCGCCAAGAATACGGCAGTAATATGTATTTAAAATCCACACTCGTGGCAAATACAGGTAAAACAGGCGATTTTGCATTGACTTTCATGGGTTCACGCACATCGGGCGACGGCACTATAGATAAGACATGGATTGACGATTGGTCCTATTATTTGGCTATTAGTTATGATATGTCGAAGAAACATCAACTCGACTTCTATCTACTTGGCAGTCCGCAACAGCACGGTCAGAGAGCTTTCAAGCAAAGTATGGCTGTTTTCGATAAGGAATTTGCTCGCGACAATGGCATGAAAGAGGAATTTATCATTATTGAACAAGAAAAGGGCATAACATACAACGAAAATTGGGGGCAAATATCCAACCCAGGAAAAGAATATTTTAACGGTAAAGTCCGCGATCCAAGATTTGACGATATGCTGATGACTCGCCAAAATTATTATCACAAACCTCAGATGAATTTAAATTGGCTGTGGTTGCCGAACGAGCAGTTCAGTTTGACAAATGTGTTCTATGCTTCGCTTGGTTCGGGTGGTGGTGTGATGAATTTAAGAGTCGGAGGCACGAGCTTCCCTTTGGACCCCGCTACACGTCAGACCGATTTGCAGGAAGCATATGAATTTAACTCAAACAATATCAGAATAGACCCGAATTTCGACCCCGTAAAAAAGAAATCGAACTATATTTTGGCAAATAGCGTCAACGAACACTTCTGGGTGGGCTATTTGGGCACAGCAGATTTTGCTTTGACTCGTAGTTCACGCTTCCAAGGAGGTCTTGATTTCCGTTATTATGAAGGTTATCATTGGCGGGAAGTTCGAAATCTGCTTGGTGGCGATTATTTTGTTGACAAAAGCGATTCAACGTTGAACTATTCTGCTAATCCGCAGCTTGCAATGAAAGGTTTAGGAGATAAAATCGGTTACGATAATGATGGGATAATTCGCCAAACTGGAATATTTCTGCAGTACGAGTATAAAATGAATAATTTATCCGCATACGGCAATGTGACCACATCGCTGAACAGCCAGAAGCGTATTGATTACTTCCGCCGCCCCGATATGCTCGGCGGTCATGAAACAGATTGGCAAAACTTTTTGGGATATACGGTAAAAACCGGAGCAAATTATAATTTCTCGAAAATATTCAATGCGTATGCAAATGTGGGCTATTACAGCACTCCGCCGCTATTTAATTCGATATTCAAGTTTGATAACACAATATATAATGAAGTCGGCAATGAAGAGGTCATTGGTATCGAGTTTGGTTCAGGTATTTACACGAAGGAGTTGAAACTGAATTTGAATCTGTATTATACAATGTGGAACAATCAGACCTTGCGATTTTTGCGAAGGGATAATGCGGGCAATGAATACAGATTTACACTACCCGGATTGAATGCCGTACATGCGGGCGCGGAATTAGAGGCAGAATGGCGCCCTGTGCGAGATTTGAGAATTCGCGGAATGTTTTCCCTCGGTAATTGGCAGTGGGCAAGCAACATCAAGGGCGAGTATTCCCCCGAAGACAGCCCGGGCATCGTTTTTCCCATTGAGGCATACCTGAACGGCGTTAAGGTTGGCGATGCGGCTCAAACTTCTTTTTCGCTTTCGGCAACTTATTTTCCCGCTCGGGGAAGTTCAATAAATCTCAATTATAGATATTTCGGTGATAACTATGCAGATTTCGACCCCGAATTCAGGACAGCCGAGCAAAAAGATACACAACCTTGGAAAATGCCAGCTTACGGCATTATGAATTTATTTACACGATATACAATACCGATGCGGACCTTCGTGCGAATAAGTTTGAGAGCAAATGTACTGAACGTTTTTGATACGAAATACCTAAGCGATGCCGACGATGCGCGGATAAACGACAGGAGTAGTACTGCAAACGGTGCGAGAGTTTACTTCGGCAGACCGAGAACATTTACTTTAGGACTTGAATTAGAGTTCAGATAATCGTTTTTTGGTCATTCCAACGGGCATGATACCAGAATTGTAGCTTGTCACTTGTGCAATGTAAGCAAATGCGTCAACCATATCGTCATGAGCGGCGTTGGGGAATGCTGTGAGTTGCTGCTCGAATTTCGCAAGCCACGTTGCGTCTGTTCGGAAGAATACTTTACCACATTCGACCATTGCCGAAATTGGAATTGCACGGCTGAATTTATCCCTGTCGGGTTTCAGTTCCTTGATGGGCAATCCTTCCGCTAAGGCAGTTTTAACCAACGAAGTTTGGTATTGTACGGATTCAATTCCTACAAGGGATAATCCCGAAGCGAGAAAGCGATTTTTGATTAAATTGATATGCTCAACAGGTGAAATTCTTTCGGCAATGACATCGAGTATGAAGATATCTCTATGAGGCGAGACAGCAAATTCTACTATTGCAGTCATGTCGGCTCTTTCCGATGAACTGATAGCCAAGTCAACGGTTGCGAATTTGATGCAGTTTGCTTTAAATATCTTTTCGCCGGAGCCACAGATTTCGTAGAAGTGTTCACTTTCGTTAAAATATCTGAATTTTGCTCGCCTAAAAAGTCCATCGCCTTGCGGGGTGGGATTTTGCTGATATAGAGCAGAAAACCAGTACGAACCAATTGTATCGCGAATTTTGAGTAGTCGCGAGAGTGGGAAGCGTTTTTCCCAAAGTGCAGAGCCGGGTTTGCGTCCGAGCGCATCCTTTTCTTCTGCGATTGCTGGTAGCGATATATGCCGCCAGTCGTCCTTATTGTTACCGAGTATGCGCCGCGTTAAATCATCTTCGTGCCACCGTGTCATTATGATTATCACTGTTCCCTTAGGTTCGATGCGAGTGAATGCTGTGGAGCGGAACCAATCCCAAATCAGTTCACGTTGATGCGGGCTGTTTGCTTCTGCGTCATTTTTCAGTGGGTCGTCTATTATGAGCAAATCCGCCCCTCGACCTGTCAACGCGCCACCTGCACCCACGCACGTCATTGAGCCGTGTTTACCTTTCAGTCTGAAATTATTTGCGGCATGAGAGGATTTATCCAATTCGATGCCGTATGCTTTACCGTGCGATTCGATTAAATCGCGAACTTTTCTACCCCAATGTGCCGAAAAGTTCGATTCGTATGTAGTGAGAATTATATGCTTTCCGGGAAAATTGAGCATGTACCAGAAGGGCAGATATTTAGAAATTAACTCGGATTTACCATGCCGTGGAGGCATATTTACAAGTAATCTGCCATTTTTTGCAGAGATTGTTTCCGTGAGGATTTTGTCCAAAAGCAAAATATGTGGTGGCAGAGCATAGCTCTTATCCAATTCAGTAGCTAATATTGCGGGACTGTACGGTATTTGTTGTTGCATTCAACTTCCAAAATATACAAATATTGCCCTAAGAGCATTATTTATCAAATGTCGGGTTTATGAAAATTTTGAAAATTGTTTAGAACTAATTCAATAGGAAATATTCGTTTTGCGGGAAATTACGTATTTTTAAATTTATGCAGAATTGAATTTATATTTGTGCTTTTTCTAAGTTTCCATTGAACTTAATCATGAATAGTGATAGTGAGCAAAATTTCGAGGAGCTCGAGAAAATAATAGATGATTTGGCAGGGTCATTGGCAGAAAGTTTTTTCTACGCATCGCAAATTTTAGGCAAAATCGTCGAGACGACAGAACGTTACTACGACGGGAGCCACTCACGCTTTGTAGCAGAAAAATCCGCACAAGTGGCCAGCGACATCGGCATGAACGACGCTGACGCAATGACAATAAAAATTGCGGCTCAGCTACATGACATCGGTAAAGTAGGTTTGCCTGAAACTTGCTTGTTTAAATTTCCGGGCGAAATGGCTGACAGTGAGAATACGATTTATTCGCGACATCCCGAGTTGGGGTATAATATTTTGCAAGAGCATCCGAACTTCGGCGAAATTGCCGAGATTATATTACAACATCACGAGAAGTTGGACGGAAGCGGGTTCCCGAGATTTCTCACAAAAGGTAGCATACACATAGGAGCCAAGATTATCGGTGTGGTGAATTATTATCATAATCAGATGCACAAGAGACAACGAATGCGTAATGATAACTCTTCCGTAGCAATACAATACAACAGTAGCTCGGCTTATTTACAATCTACACGGAATAAGTATTCTTCGACAATGAATTATCTTACCCGAAAAGCGGGAATTTTATACGAAAGTAAAATTGTGTCCGTTTTTACGGATATTATGGAATCCGAAAGGAAGCAAATCGGATTGCGTTCCGTAATGAGAATAGCAATTAATGCTCTCGAACCGAATATGCTTTTTGCGGAAGACTATTTCACGTCCTTTGGTATGCTGATTGCAGCAAAAGGCGAATTGACGACGACGGAAAATATTAGAGCTTTAAAGAAATTTTATGATTCGGGCGAACTGCCTCATAAGATTTTGGTGATGAAATAAATATGAAAATAGCGAATTTATCGGACGAAGAATTAAAGAACCTCGACTTTTCGGATTATACATTATTAGTGGTGGATGACGACGAACCTTTCAGACGTTTTATCGAGAAAGTCGTTGATAAATTTCTGAAAGCAAAAGTAGTTCAGGCGTCAAATCCAAAAGATGCTTTCGAAATAATGGAACGAAAATTACCTGATTTGATGATTTTAGATTTACAAATGCCCGTAATGGACGGCATGACAGCACTTCACTACATTCGTACCAATGATTCTACTTCTTCTATCCCCGTTATTGTGTGCACGGCACTGGGATATGAGTCGCTCATAGTTCGACTTGCCCGCCAAAATATATCCGGATTTATCGTAAAACCCGCACCTTATGAAACCATAATCGAAAAAATCTATTCCGTTCTCGTTAAGTTGAAAGAAAAGAAAGAAAATGCCAAATATAATTGAACCCTCAAAAGTCAAATCGAGGGCGGACATACCCAAAATACTGCTCATTTTCGGTGAAGAAGAACTGCTAATCGAAGAATTCCGCAATAAATTGCTCGCAATTCTTGTTGATGACGACAATAAGAGCTTCAATACTGATTTGCTCGACGCTACGACTACCGAGCTTATGAAAGTACTGGAAATTTCGCGTTCGTACCCGATGATGAGCGATTACAGAGTCGTGCATGTCAAAAACTTCGATAAATTATTTTCGGGAAGAAGTCCGAAAAAACTCGAAGAAAATTCTCCGTTCAACAGGCTATTGAACTCGCCACCTCCTACAACCTATTTGATTTTAGAGGCAAACATTGAATCTGCCAATGGTATATCTAAAGGTAGCAAGGCAAACGCGCTTACAGCCGCAAATCAAAAGAAGTTGAGTGCTGTAAAATTTCCGTTCAATAGACTGCTCGCTGAATATGCTTGGGCGGAATTTCCGAAGGTTTACGAAAGTGCGTATCCGAAATGGATAATGGAGAGAGTGAAGTCGCGGAGCAAGAAAATTGACGAGAAAGGCGCCGAACTCATTGCTGCAAGAGCAAGACGCAGTTTGCGAGATATAGCTTCAGAAATTGACAAACTGCTGATTTACGTTGCCGAGCGAGCCGAAATTCGCCTTGAAGATGTTTTATTTGTAACGGGTTATAATCATGATTATAATGTATTCGAATTTCAGAATCAGCTTGGTAGAAAGAATCCGGCAAAAGCATTTGAAATATTGACGCACCTGCTTGCCAATGAGCGACAGGAAATGTTGATATTGAGCATATTGACGAGATTTTTCGTAATTTTGTTAAAATATAGTGAATTAAGAGCTAAAAAAATGAACGAATATTCGCTTGCCAACGCCTTGGGACTATATCCAAGCCAATTGGGTGAATATTCTCTGGCAATTGAAAACTACTCGCTTGATGAGATAATGAATGCAATAACTATACTTTGCCAAACCGACGAAAAACTGAAATCGGGCGTAGGTGAGAGCATAGCAACAATGATGATTATGACGGATGCAATTATAAACGGAAACAGTAAATAAAGGTTTGAAATGATTAGGACTGAGGTACTTGTACTTGGTTCGGGACTTGCTGGATGTATCGCGGCATTAGCGGCAGCTGATTACGGCAGGGAAGTAACCATTGTAACCAAACAGAACGACCTATTGAGCGGGAACACACCTTGGGCCCAGGGAGGAATTATCTATAAGGGTGTACGCGATAATCCCAAAAAGCTGAAAACCGATATTATGAAAGCAGGCGACGGACATTGCTGGGAACTTGCCGTAAATCAGCTTTGTGAATTAGGACCGAAACTTGTCGAAAAGTATTTATTTCAACGATTGAATGTTGACTTTGATAAAAACGAAGAAGGTAAACTGCACCTGACCGCCGAAGGAGCTCATTCCGAACCGCGAATTTTACATTCCAAAGACCGTACGGGTTTGAGTATTCATGAATCGCTTATCAGAGAAGTAACGGCAAATGCTCACATCAAAATCCTTAAGAACCATACAATGGTTGATTTGCTGACTTTGTCGCATCATTCGACAAATACGCTCGACATCTATAAAAAACCGTCATGCTTCGGTGCATATGTAATTGATAACGCAAGCTCCAAGCTGTATCCGATATATGCCAACGAGACGATTTTAGCTCTCGGAGGCATCGGACAAATATATCTTCACTCCACAAATCCTCGCGAATCAACGGGCGATGGTATAGCAGTAGCTTGGCGAGCGGGTGCGAGATGCTTCAACTTGCAGTATGTACAGTTTCATCCCACAACTTTTTATAATCAAC
>CAZWXI010000036.1:0-27746 GCA_964637845.1 uncultured Hyphomicrobiales bacterium
AAATTTCAAATAACAATTCAAAATGTATTTTGTCACACCTTTATAAAAAAAAATTAAAAAAGTATTGGAAAAATTCAGTTTTCTTTCTCAATCTCCTATTGCCCGATGAAAACTACACGCTTGCTGTTATTGATGACATATTTGGTAAAACTGCCCGTAAAAAGCGATACAAGCTGGCTCTTAGAGTTCGCACCCAAGACTACGCCGTCATATTCTTTCATACAATCATGCGTAATTAGCTTCTTGATGTCTTCTTTAGTCCCTTCAGTCCTTACTTTATCAAAGCCATGCGCCTTGAGCAGTTCTTTTGCTTGTGCAAGCTCGTGATTTGTATAAACCTCATCATGATGCGACATTATGATTTTCACCTCAATTTTGCCCGTTACCGCCATTTGTGCAAACCTCAGCAATGCTCGGCAGGACGGCAAACTTGCATCAAAACATATCAGATATTTACGTGTTTCCTTCGTATGGCGCTCGAGATTTAATTCCTTCGGTACTGCAATCACAGGAGTAATCGAGTAATTAAGCAGTTTATCGAATAATTCGCCGTCTGATTTATCCGACTCAAAATTGAAAAAGGTTCGCTTACCGACAATCAAAACATCATAATATTTCGAAGCATTAAGAATAGCGTCGCTCGGCACTCCTTCAATCTTATAATTCGTGTGAAATACGTCATGCTTTACGCACTGCTCATTGAAATAATCAAATAAAACATGAATATGCTCGCGAGCTTTTTGTAATCGTTTCGCACTAAGCATTTTCGCAAAATATGACGCTCCTAACGGTATTGAGCCGACCGATTGTTTGATACCTTGCAAATCTATGATGACCATCCCCGTCAATTCAGCATTATGATATTTAGCAAGCCATATCGCAAGGTCAAGCGCTTTCTTGCAATAATCCGATGCATCCAGTGGTAGTAGAATTCTCTTAATCATTTCAATCTCCCCAAAAAGTATTTAAGCTCTTAAATTTACAGAAATATTAATATAATTCAATTACGTTCAAGTTATTCAAACATTTGAAAAAAGGTAGTTTGATTAGTATAATTTAGTCGGGAAAAATCACGTAGTCATATCTGCTGCCAAGCACGGTCCGATGATATGCTCCGGTAACCATGGGCAAATTACCTGGCAATCTTTTGAGATTCAAATATCCCAAATACGCAAAAGCCATGGCTTCCTTGAAATCAGCACTTATACCGTAAGCATCTGATGTTTCTATACTAAAACCGGAAAGATTTTGCCTCAGCAATTCGAGCAGAAAATCATTCTTTGCTCCACCGCCTGATACGATTATTTTGCCGGAACCACAGCAAAAAGTATCTATGTTGAATCTGATACATTCAGCCGTGAAATGAGTCAAAGTATTTACAATGTCCTCTGCCAAATTCGGCTTTTCTATAATTCTTTTGAAGAAGGCTTGCCCAAAAGTCTCGTACCCGGTAGATTTTGGTGGAATTTTATATATAAAATGATGGCTTATCAAATCGCAAAACAACTCCTCCGACCGCTTACCCGATGAGGCCACACTGCCTCTGTCGTCATAATCACGATTGAAATAATATTTCATCGCCGCATTAATCAAGATATTACCGGGACCGACATCGAAGGCAATGATTTTTTTATTTTCCCCGCTGGGCAAATAAGTAATATTCGCTATGCCACCAATATTCAGACATATTACATCGTTGTTGCCGGAAGCAAGAAATTCCTTGTCAAAAATCGGGACGAGCGGAGCTCCCTGACCACCCATAGCCATATCTGCCGAACGAAAATCGTAAATTACTCTGCATCCGCACCTATGAGCCAAAAGTTGAGCATCTACCAACTGCAAAGTTGATTTTATGTTAAAACTTCCCATATTGACTGGTATTGGCTGATGCCATACTGTCTGTCCGTGGACCGCAATTGCATCAATCGAATTCAGCTTAATTCTGCTTATGTAGCATAATTCCGATAATGCTCGCGAAAACTCCTCCGCCAGCAATGACGATAAATTCGATATTGCCGAAATGGTTATATCTTGATTGATGACTTCCCCGATTAGCTCGACGGTAAAACTATCGTACCGAAAGGTCTTCGCCGCCAATAACTCAAATTTAGTTTTTCCGTTATCATCGGTAAAACTGCATATTGCCACGTCAATTCCATCCAACGACGTGCCGGTCATAATTCCTGCAATGAGAATATTTTCCATCTGTGCCCCTCTTTATTTCATTCTGTTATTACCGTTTATCAACAAACAGGTAGCTATCACAAACCCTCTAATAACTCATTCGGCAATCCGAGGTTCTTTTTAATTCTCTCGACCATCATCGTTTCCAAGAAACCGTTCGATTGCCAGAAATGGACTTTGCTTGTTACGTGCGATTCCATACCGCTTATTTCGCCACTTAGACGAACATATACTTTGTCATCTTCGGTCTCGCGGACATTAATCTTGTATTGCATACGCCCGTTTGCCCATACGCCGCCTCTTATGAACGGGACCTCAACTGAGTAGTAACGCAGGTTACGCAGCGTTGTATCGCCTTGGGCAAATATGCAAAAATCACTATTCAGCGAACCTCGGTAAAGCCCCTGGTCGTCTTGGCGAGTGTTTGCCGAAATAATCGAGCAATTGATTTCTTCAACGGATTTTTTCACAGCCTTCCATACCACATCAAAAGACTGCTCGAGCGTTAGTTCGTATTTTTCTTTCAAATACGGATGCTTTTCCTTAGTTTGGATCGTTGCCCCTCGCCAATCATCTTGCGTAAAAAGAAGCATTGAAAATATTACGAAAGTTAGCGAAAGTACTAAAAATTTGGCGAACAAAAATTTCATTTTAAACCTCAAAATTATTGCTAATAATCTATATTTATCGGAATTCCGCCTGCTCTCATTGATTTATCAGCGGCCTCCAGAATCCTAACCACATAAAGTCCCGATTTTCCGTCGGTATCAGTTCCTATATTTCGGACGATACAATCATGGAAATGGTTACATTCTTCTCTTAAAGCTTCGTAATTTTTTATTGCGGGCGACATCATATCACCTATTCTGTATTGTATCAGCGATTCATACACATCTTCGCGTGATTTGAGTTCAATCCCACTGTCGTATATTTTGATTTTTTCAATATGCTCCATATCGTCGAAGACAAGCATCTTATTCGACCCGCCGATAATGATTTTCCTGATTTTCACGGGAGACAGCCAATTGACATGCAGATTAGCCATCATCCCGTCTTCGAACCTGATGTTCACATAAGCAATTGACTCAATTTGACGTCCATTGTACTTATACGGCGAAATACCGTTTGCGCTGACCAAAACCGGCTTTTTGCCAATCAAATACTGAAGTATTGACAAATCATGAGGCGCCAAATCCCATATTACATTCACATCGTGCTGGAACAACCCGAGATTAATCCGAACAGAGTCAAAATAATGAATATCGCCGAGTTCGCCATTCTTAATCAGTGATTTCAGCTTTCTCACCGCAGGAGTATAAATAAAAGTATGGTCAACGTGCAGTAAAACACCCTTAGTTTCGGCAAGTTCGACAAGTTGCCGAGAGGATTCCGTATCCCCAGTAAGAGGCTTTTCAACCCAAGTGTGCTTTCTCGAATTCAAAGCTCCCCATGCTAAATCGAAATGTGTGCTCACAGGCGTGGCTATTGCAACCGCATCAATACTATCATCGGAAAAAATTTCACTAGTATCAGTCACCGCTTTTGCGATGGGATATGATTTGGCTACTTTTTCGAGATGATTTTCATCAATGTCGCATATATATTTCAATCGCCAATTATCAGAAGAATTGAAATTCCTTACTATATGATTACCCCAATATCCGCATCCTATTACCGCAACATTTTTCATCTTTTGCAAAAAATTAATTTCTTTTTATGTAAAAATTTTAACATAAAATTATGAAATTATTCTCAGATTTCACACAAAAATCACACATGAAAAATATAATTTTCGAAACTTTCGCAAGTTGATAATTAAATTAATTAATATATATTTGTAATCTGGAGATAATTATAATGATAATACCCGAAAAATTAATTGAAATTCTGTTAAACATAAAATCAGTCGTAGTGCTTACGGGCGCAGGCGTTAGTGCTGAAAGCGGTGTCAAAACATTCCGAGACCCAGATGGTCTTTGGGCTAAATTCAATCCCGCCGAGCTTGCAAGCGTGAACGGTTTCATGTCCAATCCAAAACTCGTATGGCAGTGGTATCAAGAGAGACGGAATTTACTCAACAATGTCTCTCCGAACCCCGGACATTTCGCTATTACCGAAATGGAGCTAATGTTCCCGCAATTTACGCTCATTACGCAAAACGTGGATAAACTGCATCATCGTGCAGGCTCAAGCAATCCAATCGAACTGCACGGCAATATCGTCGAGAATCGTTGCTTCGACTGCAGTAAACCCTACCACGGAGAAACCACCCTCCCCGACTATAAAGTACCGCATTGCGAGCATTGCGGCGGATTGATACGCCCTTGTGTCGTCTGGTTCGGTGAAATGCTCCCCCCCGACGCACTCCACCAAAGCGAATTTGCCTGTGAAAACTGCGACGTCCTATTCAGCGTCGGCACATCAGGCGAAGTCTATCCTGCCGCAGGACTTCCGCTCTTGGCAAAGCGTTACGGCGCCGTTATTATCGAGGTAAATCCTAATCCGACTTCAATAAGTTACCAAATGGATTATATCCTGCAAGGAACATCTTCGCAAGTATTGCCCGAATTAGTCAAACAAATTAAATCTGCAAAGAAAAACTCATGATATACGGAATAGGCACCGACATTGTAGATGTCGAACGAATCAAACAAGCAATCGAAAACTACGGACAGCGATTCTTGTCGCGAATTTACACAAATACAGAACAAGAATACTCAGAAAGTTTCAACGATAAAAAATACGTCCATTACGCCGCAAGATTTGCCGCAAAGGAATCATTCAGCAAAGCAATCGGCACCGGCATCACACGAGGTTTCAAATTCCGCGAAGCAGGCATAAAAAACGAGTCAAACGGCAAACCAACCATGATACTCGAAGGCGAGATGCTCGAGCGATACGGCAAACTCAAAATCCACGTATCACTTTCGCATACAGATACCAATGCCATCGCATATATCATCATAGAACAGTTATAACCCTACTCTCCGATGATTTTCACAAGTACGCGTTTGCGCCGTTTACCGTCGTATTCGCCATAGAAAATCTGTTCCCATGGACCAAAATCCAGCTTACCATCAGTAACCGCAACTGTAACCTCTCGCCCCATTATTTGACGCTTGAGATGAGCATCGGCATTATCTTCGTAACCGTTATGACGATACTGCGAATACGGTTTCTCAGGTGCAAGCTTTTCGAGCCATGCTTCAAAATCACTGTGTAGCCCGCTTTCGTCATCATTTATAAATACCGATGCAGTGATATGCATAGCATTCACAAGTACTAATCCCTCTTTAATACCACTTTCGGCAAGACATTTTTCCACTTCGGAAGTTATATTCAAATACGCTCTGCGCGTTGCAGTATTGAACCAAAGTTCTTTCCTGTATGATTTCATAAAAAAATTCAATAAAACTGACAAACAATTTCAAACATAATATATTTTTTTTAAAAAAATGCTTAAATTGCAAGTTTGAAAAAGTTTATACTTTAATAACATTTATGAGATTATTCCCGTATGCTTTTATCTTTAAATTGGTTAAAAGAAATAGTCAACATAGAATCGAGCAGCGCCGAACTGGAAGGCATACTCACAATGCTCGGTCTGGAAGTAGAATCTGTAAACAAGCTCTCCTCTAAGTACGATAAATTCATCGTTGCAGAAATCACACAAGCAGAAAAACATCCCGCCGCCGACAAGCTCACAATCTGTCAAGTAAACACCGGAAATGAGCAATTGCAGGTAATCTGCGGCGCCCCGAATGTCGGAGTAGGGCAAAAAGTAGTCTTTGGCACAATTGGTGCAGTCGTGCCAAACGGAGCTTTTATAATAGAAAAAAGAAAAATTCGCGGAGTTGAATCCAACGGAATGATTTGCAGTCCGGCCGAACTCGAACTAGGCGAAGATTCATCGGGCATTTGGACACTCCCCGAAAACGCTCCCACAGGTGCTTCTTTTGCCGACTATTACGGATTGAACGATACAATTTTTGAAATCGGCATAACTCCCAATAGACCCGATTGCTTAAGTCATCTCGGTGTGGCACGCGAACTTGCGGCATACTATAGCACAAAAGTAAACATGCCAAGAGTAGAAATGTATGACAGTTCTGATGCCACACTTACCAAAGTCAAAGTTACCATACTTGCTCCCGAAAAATGCTACCGTTATACCGGAGCCGTCATCAAAAATTGCAAAATCGGTCCCTCGCCCGAGTGGATGCAAAAACGACTACTAAATATCGGAATGCGTCCCATAAATATCGCCGTTGACGTCACGAATTACGTCCTGCTCGAAATGGGGCAACCGCTCCACGCCTTTGATATGGCTCACATCAAAGACAGAGAAATTATCGTCCGGACTGCCTCTGACGGCGAAAAATTCACAACTCTCGACGAAAAAGAAAGAACACTCGACAGCGAAATGCTTATGATTTGCGACACCGAGCGTCCCATTGCCATCGGAGGCATTATGGGCGGACTAAACAGCGAAATATCAAATGCAACAACCGAAATCTTACTCGAATCGGCATTCTTCAGCCCCGCATCTGTCCGCAAAACATCAAAAAAGCTCGCCTTGCAGAGCCAATCATCATATAGATTCGAACGCGGCGTTGACATCGAAAACGTCCCGGTTGCACTTATGAGAGCCGCATCTTTAATCGCCGAATATGCTGGTGGGGAGCTTATACCGGGATTTGTTGACGCATATCCGCGCAAGCACGCCCCAATTCTTGTTACATTAGATTTCGACAAAACCCGCAAGCTAATCGGAATTAATATTTCCGATGATGAAATTTGCCATATTCTCAATCGCCTGAATTTCGCAACCGAAGAACGAGACGACTCGCAAGCCGTGTTCAAAGTGCCTTCATACAGAGTGGACGTAAGCTATGACGTTGATTTAATCGAGGACATTGCGCGGCTCTATAACTATGACAACATCGCTCCAAATTATAAATCAATCATTGATTTCGAGCATCAATCCACTACTCCGAAATTGTCCGTGCCGCCTCTCCGCAATAAAATCCGCAGATTCCTTGTCAGCAACGGATTTAACGAAATTATCACACAAAATCAAGTTGACCCAAAATCAGCCGAATTTTTCTCCGAAAATTCGGTAGTGCTTGCCAACCCCTTAGGCGAAGAACTCAGTAGGATGCGTACATCACTCATCCCCTCAGTGATGAAAGTGATTTCCAACAATATACGCAAAGGTACAAGAGCATTTAGAATATTCGAAATCGGAAAAGTATTCGCTTACGAAAACTCCGACAACAATTTCATCGAAGAAATCAGCGAAAAAGAGCATTTGGCAATTACACTTTCGGGAAGTCCGAAACCACTTCAATGGGCTGAACAACGCGATACGGTTGATTTTTACGACATAAAAGGCATCGTAGAAGACTTCATGTCAGCAGTAAAAATCCCAAATTACTCGTTTACAGATTTCACCAGTGAACCCGCATTTTCACCAATTTCGCTCAACATCGTCGTCGGCAAGCAACAAATCGGCACTTTCGGAAAAATTGACGATAAATATCTCAAAAATTTCGACATCGAGCAGGTCGTATTTTTAGCAATTATCAATCTCGAAACGCTCTATGGAAAAGAAAATACTAAATATAAATACAATAAAGTTACTCCATATCCGGGAATTAACCGTGACCTTGCATTTATATGCGATATGACGGTCAAATCTACCGATGTCATTGATGTAATCAGTCGCAACGGAGGCAAATTCCTCGTAGCTACCGATGTGTTCGACCAATTCATAGATAAAAAGTTAGGCGACAACAAAAAAAGTCTCGCCTTCGCTCTTAGTTTCGCATCAATGGAAAGAACACTCACAGACGATGACATCGAGCCCGACATAAGTAATATCTGCGAAGCCGTAGAGAACAAATTCAGTGGAATATTGAGAAAAAGTTGAAATCAGGGAGACATCAAATGAGCGAAGAATTAATTTTCCCCAGAAAGCAAAATACCGAATCCGACAGCGATGTTCAAAATATCGTCATCAAACTATGGGAGTTGATACGAAACGCCTCTGAATCCATCAACGACCTAAAATCGAAATATCGGGACTTGGAGACAAAATACCGCTCCGCAGAGCGCAGTCTAATCGAGCGAAATAATTACCATGAAAAATCCGAGCAAAAGCTCAATTCCTTAGAGAAAAAAGTTGAAGAACTCAACTCACAGCTTTTCGCAAAAGACAATCATATACAAATCCTATCACAAAAAGCCGACGAAATAAACCGGTTAAAAGCCGAATTAAACGAATCCAAAGCACAAATCGAGCAACTCAGGCAAAAAAACGCCTTACTAAAAGAAAAATCCGCTTTCGTCCCGAAATTAACTGAAGATTTAGAAAGCGAAAGAATTAAAAACAAACACAACGAACTCAAAATAATCGAGTTGCAGGGCAAAGTCAAAGAACTTACAAGCCTGAATGCCAGCTTTTCAATCGTACAAAAGGAATTGGCTCACAAAAACTTAGTCATTAAAGAAAAATCCGAAAAAATTGACGAACTCAAAGAGCAACTCGAACTCAACAAAAGCATAGCTATCAAACTCAAGAACATAGAATCAGAGCGAGATTTGCACCGTGCAAAACTCAACGAAACAGAAGCAGAATACAACATGCTCAAAAAGCGCCAATCCGAAGACTTACAACTACTCAACGACGAGCTTGAATACAAGAACCATCTGCTCAAACAAGCTAACGAACAATTGTCCAATGCCGAAACTAATATCGAGAAACTCCACAATTCGCTCAACGAAAAAGAACAACTTGTCAATAAATTAAACGACGCACTCAGCATTTCCGAATCGAAAATCTTTGGCTTACAGCAGACCGCCAAAATACAAATTACCGAAATAAATAAATATAAAATCAAAAATGCCGAACTTGTAAAAAATCTCGAAAAGCTACGCGAAGTCGAATCCACCATTAATATCAAAGACAAACAAATCGCAGAATTAACCCACAAAAACGACGAAACCATCGCCGCACTTTCACTACTCCAAAAAGAACGCGACAGATTAAAACGCTTCAATCAGACCATGACTGACGATTTGGACAAAGCACGCGCTTCGGTAAATGAAAATATTGACTTGATTGACGAGCTTACCCGAGAACTCGAAATCACAAAAGGGCAATTATACGAGCTTCAAAATGCTCAAAGCGCTAACAGCACTACCGCATACGAAGCTAAAATCGAAGAACTGAAGCAAATTATCAGTAAAATGAGTGAGCAAATTATCCACGCAGGCTTACTCGAAAAGAAATTAATCGAATCTGACGAGAAACTAAACAGATTAACTAATGAAATCACCATAAAAGACATCGGTCTCACTCAAGCACGTGAGAAAATTG
Source organism: uncultured Hyphomicrobiales bacterium (assembly GCA_964637845.1). Lineage (GTDB taxonomy): Bacteria > Bacteroidota > Ignavibacteria > Kapaibacteriales > UBA2268 > PGYU01. The sequence goes on from CAZWXI010000036.1 coordinate 9,566, forward strand.
ACGATTTTGAAGGATTACTCAAGAAACGATACGAACAAATAAAAATATTAGAAACGGAACTGAACTCACTTTACGAAAAAAATTACACCCAGAAAGCTAAATACAGCACTCTTTCGGAAAAGATCGACAGATATATAATACAAATTGATGAAATCTTGAAAAACAATTAATTAAAAGTTAATAATTTTTCTTTTCCACAATTTAAGTTATTTTTACGCTGCTTTTGCAAATTTATTTTTAGATTTTAATTTTTGACAACGAAAATGCCCGAAAACAGTTATAAAGTAGTAATTGGCGGAGTAGAATATAAACTGACAAGCCAAGATGAAGTAATGCTGAAAAAAGCCGCGGAAGAAGTGGACTCTCAACTCAGCCAAGTTCGACGGCAATATAGTGCGACCGTACCGGTCAACACCTTGTCTATACTGGCAGCTCTCAATATAGCACAAAATAAACTTTCGACACAAAACAAATATAATGAATCCAAAAACTATCTCAAAACTGAGTTAAATAAAATGTGCGAAACATTGGAGCAAGCATTAAAATAATTGTTGACCTTGTTCTTTTATTACATATAAGTAGGCATGACCGAATGTTATTTGAAATAGAAGCTTATTATGCTGCATTTTACTATCGTTGTCAACAGTATGTTAGAACTATAGCTTTACTCAAAGGGATTAGTCTCAGACTGTCTATAGCAGGCCTCAATGTGCTCATGCACATATACCCCGAGTCGGGTTCGGTGGAAGCTAGAAATAGTCGGGCTACTTTACCCAATCATGACATGAGAGGTTCTTATCTTCTCAAGACCCCGCCTGATTACCCAGTGTATGAAAGCGGATGATAGTTAAATGCGGCTTTTTTATTATTTTTTTTACTTATTTTAATTTTACAGGTTTTTACAGGAGTTTTACAGAATGGACATAATAATAATAGTTATTAGTAGTATCGCGGGATTTCTTATTGCTTACTTTATCGGCAATTACTTCTCTTCGAAAGTTACGAAAAACAAACTCGCAGAAGCAGAACTTATCACCAAAAACATCATCAAAGATGCCGAAAACGAAGCTAAAACAATGTTAAAAGAAAAAGCCCTCGAAGCGAAAGAAGAATGGCATAAGCGAAAAAAAGAGTTCGACCAAGAAGCTCAACAGAAAAGAATGAAACTTCAAGAACTCGAAAATGCCATAAAAAAACGCGAAGAAGGCATTGATTTAAAATTGGATACCATTTCCAAAAAGGAAAAGCAAACACAAGCTCTCGAAGAAGAACTCAAAAAACGCGAAGAACGACTAAAAGATAAAGTCAAAGAAGTTGACGTACTGATTGAAGAACAACAGAAAAAGCTCGAAGTTGTAGCAGGACTTTCCCGCGATGAAGCTCGCAGACAATTGATGGACAGCATCGTTAATGAAGCAAAAGCCCAGTCCGCCGTACAAATCAAGCAAATTCGAGACGAAACTAAGCTCAAAGCCCAACGCGAATCTCAAAATATTATCGTACAGGCAATTCAAAGAACTGCTTCCGACCATAGCGCCGAAAATACTGTATCAGTTGTTACACTCGACAGCGACGAAATGAAAGGACGCATCATCGGACGCGAAGGCCGAAACATCAGAGCATTTGAATCCGCCACGGGAATTGACCTGATTATTGACGACACCCCCGAAGCTGTTGTTATTTCAGGATTTGACCCATTCCGTCGGCATATAGCAAAAGTTTCCCTCGAAAAACTCATGCTCGACGGTAGAATCCACCCGACACGCATCGAAGAAGTCGTCGAAAAAACGCGTAAAGAACTCGAATCCGAATTCGGTAACATCGGCGAGCAAACTATCATGGAACTCGGCATTCAAACCATGCACCCCGAATTATTGCGATTAATCGGCAAAATGAAGTACCGCACAAGCTACGGTCAAAATTTACTCAGCCACTCAATTGAGGTTTCGCACCTATGCGCCATTATGGCAGCAGAACTCGGTTTAGACGTACAATTAGCAAAACGCGCGGGATTGCTCCACGACATGGGTAAGTGCATCGAACAAGACCCAACTCCGCACGCCCTCATCGGGTTCGACCTTGCCAAAAAATACAAAGAAAAACATATTGTTTGCAATGCCATCGGTGCGCACCACGAAGACATCGAAATGGAATCTCCAATTGCCGTACTCGTCCAAGCCGCCGACAGTATAAGCGGTGCCCGACCCGGAGCACGCCGCGAATCCCTCGAAAATTACGTTAAGCGACTCCACAAGCTCGAGGAAATCGCTATGAGCTTCATCGGCGTATCCAAAACATTTGCGATTCAGGCAGGGCGAGAAATCCGCGTCATCGTCGAACCCGACAAAGTTGACGATGCTCTGGCAGACCAAACGGCATGCGATATCGCCCACAAAATTGAAAGCGAAATGGAATTCCCCGGGCAAATCAGAGTCACCGTCGTCCGCGAAAGACGAAGCGTCGCCATGGCAAAATAATATTTCGTTCACACCGCTATAAAGCCCTGTTTAATTAATTTTTTGCGGGGCTTTTTTTTATCGTTCATATTTATTACGTTTGCGTATATTCATTTAACTAAGGAGAATTTCAAATGAAAACCAGAACTCTCTTTGCTTTCTTGGCAGTCGGCATATTTATTTCTTGCGAGACAGCCACAGGACCCAACGAAATCGGGGGCGAAACAAATCTCGAACTCACCAAAGTAGGAGCCGAGTTCGGTATCAGCCCGAAAATAAAAGGACAACACATACCCGCACTAAGCAACTTACGCGACTCCGTATTCATTACCAAGAACGATAAGGGTATCGTCACTTTCAAAGGAGCAATCGTTACAGACCTCGAATCACTCCGCTCGCTCGACACACTTTTCGGCACACAAGCTCTGCCCGAAAACGTCAAGCACCAAATCGTAGATGCATACATGCAAAAATGGGGCTTTACGATTGACACTTCAGACCACGATAATTTACGCATAGATTTTGAATTCAAGCTCAAAATCACCTCCGAAGGAATTCAGGATTTCGTCTATTCGAAAGGCGACTTATCCAAACCATTCACTATTGTAAAATACTCGGCAAAAGTCGGCGACAAGTACGAATTCACGGATAAAGACGGCAAAAAAACCGTCCGCACAGTCGTCCAGAAGAACCCGGATGAAGATTGGTCGTTAGCTTTTTTGATGGTCAAAACAATACGCATCGAGGAGTACCTATCCGATGACCCCTTGATAAAGAAAGTCACATTTATCACAAATCATAAATTCGGACTCGTCGGCTTTATCCATGAATTCCATGACGGCAGAATAATCGAAACGACAATACTGCCTTGGGGTGTGCTGTAATCACGCGGCTGATTATTCTATATTTATTTTTTGCAGAATTCGTTCGAAAAGCGAGAGGTTGCGTAATATACCGTCAATGTTCAGCTTTCTAACGTCTTCGAGCAGTTGTCTGCTGTATTTAATCAAAGTAGATTCGCCCGATTCATTTGCAATTTGCTCCAAAACAGATGCAAATTCGTGAATTTTATCGAAAATAAATGTATTATTTGCCGACAGCCATAATTTATATGCTTCAGAGCGAAGCCTTTTTTCAGTCTGCTTGTTTATATAGATTTGAGACTGCTCAATCAATCGCCCAATTTCACTTATTTCTTCCACGTCATACAGTGTTGGAGGCTCGGTATGGGGGCTTTTTTCGCTCTCTGTTGCGTATTTAACATCAGGTATTATAGCAATAAATTTCGAACCTTCCCCCTCCTTGCTGCGAACTATTATCGTACCGTTCATCAATTCCAAAAGACGCTTTGTAATCGAAAGACCAAGCCCCGTACCACCGTATTTTGAGACATTTTGCCCCTCCCTTTGTCTGAACGGCTCGAATATTTTCTCTTGTTGCGATTCAGGTATGCCTATCCCAGTATCTTCTACTTCAATTATCAAATTACATCTACCTTCATCTGCTGGCTCGGACATGGTCTTTATGCCAATAGAGCCCTTATCGGTAAACTTTATTGCATTGCCGACCAAATTGAACAAAATCTGACGCAATCGCACTTCATCCAAAAGTAAACAAGCAGGCACTTCTTCGCTCAAAAAAGTAGTAAACTCCAAACCCTTTTCTCTGATTTTCAGAGAAAATATATACTCGATTTCTTTGAGCATTTTACGCAAATCTATATATTCAGGCATCAATTCTACTCTCCCCGATTCTGCTTTCGACATATCGAGAATATCATTAATCAGTTGAAGCAAAATATTCCCACCGACAAGAATACCCTCTACATAATCATGGTATTTAGGATTTTCGGGCGAAATATTTTTTAAAAGCTCGGCAAATCCTAAAATTGAATTCATCGGAGTACGTATTTCATGGCTCATATTGGCAAGGAATTCGCTTTTTGCCTTGTTGCCGATTTCCGCACCGTCTTTTGCCATTATTAGATTATGATGCGTCTCGTCCAACTCAATCAATATGCAAGCCACATGCGTAACTGTTTCGAGCATTCTATAAGTAGATATATCAGCCGTAAAATCGGAAGTAAGAAAGAAATAAATGCTCCCCGCATATCTACCCCCAGAAATTATCAATGGCGACGCCCAGTAACGCGAATAGGCAATTTCACTTTTTTCAACAGAAGAGAATAAATTCGCCGACAGTATTTCCGATTCAATAACCTTTTTCGGCAAATACTCACTTTGATTAAGCCTTTTAATTTCAAGCGGTCTTGCAACTTGAACAGCTTTATTCGACTCTTTGCCGATTAGATAAGTAATGCTTTGTTGCTTCAAGTCCGATATCGCTATACAAGCATGAATCCTCGTGTCGAATTCCTCAATCGCCTCTACAATTTGCATCATTATATCCTCGAGACTTTTACCCGTTACAGCTGTCTCGAATACTTTATTGATGGAGTTCTGCAAGAACTCGACTTTTTTCCGCTCGGTAATGTCAATTACGAAAGTCACTTTCTTCGGGTTGCCGTCCGTGCCGATGATTTTTACCGCATCAGCGATAATACTCAGTTTCGAACCATATTTATCAACAACGGTCCACTCTCCGCGAGTTTCATTGCCATCACTTCCATAAATAAAAGTATCGTGCAACTGACGGAAAAAATCCTTGGAACCATTAGGCACGACGAGTGTAAAATGCTTCCCCATCAATTCCTCGGTTGAATACTTGTAAATTTTTTGGTATGATGCGTTGGTAAATTCGAAATTGCCGTTGTGGTCGGTTATACAAATACCCACGGGAGTACGCTCAATAATATTTTTAAGTCGAATTTCGCCTCTCGGTACTTCCTCAACAGCTTCACTTAATTCAGCTATTCTTGCTTGCGATTCGACTATATAATCGCTCAGTTCTGCGATTAAATCCTTATCGGCACCTTTGTTATCAATATTTTCAAGACGGTGGAGCAGTTCTTGCGACTTTAAGAGCAAATTATTGTCGGAACCGTTTGCCATAAGTCCTCAGAAAACTCTTATCCAAATTTTTCCGATAATACTGTCTGTGGCAAGCACATTTTGTATTCGTTCTATATGTGCATCGGTTATGCGAGTACCTGAGCTGAGGAATTTTAAGCCAGAACTCGTGATAATATTTCTCGATAAAATCATATCTTCTCGCAATCCCTTGGGTTCAATCGAAGTTTCCAATGCCCTACCGCTCAAACCCGGACGAGAGTTCCTATAAGCAAGATATTGGTCATAAAATGTAAGTACACGAAAGTCGTATAAGCGGTTGATTTGCTCAAACATTATATCTATTACTTTAGATTCCCTGCCCGAATTTTTCGTGTTTAAATATTCGAAATCCACTGCTACACGTAAAATACGCGAACCAAGCGGTATTTTCCATGATTTCAGCTTCTCGGGAATACCTGTGCCGTCGAAATTCTCATAAATGTGATAAAGCAAAGTCATCACATCTTCGGAATCCTGCAAAAGCGACATAAGTTTCTTGACGTTTTCAGGATATTGCTGCATCGAATCATTAATTATGTGCCCGTCTATAAGCACGGGGTTGAGGATAAATTTATCACTCAGCGAGAATTTTCCCAAATGCACAAATTGAGTAGCAGTCAACAAATCCTTTGCTTCCTTTTCGTCTTCGACTATTTGTTGGGCAATGTATTTGCAGGATTCATTAATCCGCGACAGTTCTCCCTCTTTCCCTGGCATCCTCATGGCAAGAACTGTTTTAAGCAATTCGTATGTATTGCCCACTTGCTTGACGGTTGCCTCTTTTGCGGCTTGAACTTCGGATGTCAAATTACGTATAGTCTCTGCCTGCTCATTCAATCTAATCGCATTTTTAATCTTTACATAGATACTCTCGACGCTGTAGGGCTTTACGATTACGTCATCGGCACCGGTCTGGAGTGCCTTGATGAAATCATCGCGGTTAAATTCATCGAGGACCATTAAAAAAGTACTCCCGCGGAACCTCTCTATGCTTCGGATTTTTTTCAGTAAACTCGTGCCTCCTATGCCACTCATTTGAAATTCCACAAGCGAAATGGGAACTTTCTTCTCCTCATAATAATCACCAAGAAAAGAATTCGCATCAGAAAACCTCTTGACCTCTACTCCGGGAAATGACTTTTGCAAGATTGACTCGAGTGCCGCCGATTCTGTGAGTAAGTCGCAAAGAATATAAAATACGAATCTATTCATAATTGTCAAACTTTTACAATTCAAAAATATAAAATTAACAAATAGCTGTCTAATTGCAAAGTTTTTTTTCATTTTTCTTCATTTTTTATCTCTCACCTCCCTGATATATGACCTAATAATTCATATTCTTGTTTTATATTACAAGTTTTGTGTTTGCAGATTGCAAAAAATATATGAATGCGGAAAATACTAAAAAACAGAGAGTTCTCAACGTAAAGGGCGCTAAACTCCACAATCTTAAAAATATAGATATAGCCATTCCAAGAAATAAACTCACTGTAATTACCGGAGTTAGCGGCTCGGGGAAGTCCTCGCTTGCTTTCGATACTATTTATGCTGAAGGACAGCGTCGCTACGTCGAATCACTATCGAGCTATGCCCGCCAATTTTTAGAACGTATGCAAAAACCCGATTGCGACTCAATCACGGGGCTGCCACCCGCAATAGCAATCGAACAAAACACTCATTCGCGCAATCCGCGTTCAACTGTCGGTACTTCCACCGAAATCTACGATTATCTCAGGCTGCTTTTCGGCAGAGTCGGCAAAACAATCTGCTATGGTTGTGGAAAAAGAATATACAAAGACACCCCCGACTCGGTTGCCAAATTAATCATGCAACTACCCGAAAATACAAAACTATACGTAACATTCCCGCTCGAAAGCAACGAGGGGATGCCCCACGATTACATAGAAAACCTCAAAAAAATTGGCTTTTTCAGATTTGTCAGAATCAGCGATGCCGAAATTGTCGAAATAAATGAACAACCCGAATTTAAGCCTTTCGAGGACAATCAATTTGCCGTTCTGGTAGATAGAACTGTCGTCCGCCACGATGTTCATTTCACCTCACGCATCACCGATTCCCTCGAATCGGCTTTTACTCTCGGCAACGGGAAAATCTATATTTTTGATATAAGTGCCACACAAACATATAAATACTCTAACTTATACGAATGCCCGGACTGCGAAATCCTTTACGAAGAGCCAGACCCGCGACTTTTCTCGTTCAACAATCCGCAGGGAGCTTGCCCTAAGTGCCAGGGCTTTGGCAGAACTATCGGCATAGACGAAGACCTCGTTTTCCCTGACCGCTCAAAATCCATTCGCAATAACGCAATTCATCCCTTCAAGGGCGAGACATTATCGAAATACCTGCGAGATTTGATGACAATTGCCTCAAAATACGACATCTCGCTCGATAAGCCCATAGCTAACATGACCGCTGAAGAAATGGACATCATATGGAACGGACGCGATTATTACATCGGCATTAACGGCTTTTTCAACATGCTCGAAGAAAAAAACTACAAGATGCACTACCGAATCATACTCAGCCGTTATCGAGGCTATACAAAATGCAAAGCATGCAATGGCTCCCGAATACGTACTTCGGCGCGACAAGTTTATATCAACGGAAAAAATCTACCTGAGCTTGTAAATATGTCTCTCAAAGAATTAAACGATTATTTTACCCAAATCAAACTCAATGAATATGATTTCAAAGTTGCCGAACGCTTACTTGATGAAATAAAGCACCGCTTAACTTTGCTAAATGACATCGGGTTGGAGTATATTAACCTGTCTCGTCTTTCGCACACTCTCTCGGGAGGCGAGGCTCAAAGAATTAATCTCGCTACAGCACTTGGCTCGTCGCTTGTTGGTACGCTTTACGTACTCGATGAACCAAGCATTGGACTCCACCCGCGTGATACAATGCGGCTAATCAGAATATTGCAAAAACTCCGAAATATAGGCAACACTGTACTTGTCGTAGAGCATGACCCTGACGTTATCCGCCATGCCGATTATATTATAGACATGGGCCCCGGTGCGGGCGATTACGGAGGTAGCATTGTATTCCAAGGATATTTCGACGAAATGCTCAAATCCGAGAACTCTCTCACGGGTAAATACTTTTCAAATAAAATTAAATTCAACATACCCACAAAAAGACGAAAAGGCACCGGAAAACACATCACAATCTCAAAAGCACGCGAAAATAATCTCAAAATTGATACCCTGTCAATCCCCATCGGATGTATAACTGCAGTCACGGGTGTCTCCGGCTCGGGGAAAAGCACTTTGGTGAAAGACGTTATATATGCAGGCATCAAAAAACAACGCGGAGCTTTTCAGGACCAAGTCGGCAAATTTGAATCAATATCGGGATACGAGTATTTTTCGCATGTAGAAATGGTTGACCAAACGCCAATCGGGAAATCGTCTCGCTCCACTCCCGCTACATTTGTTAAATTATTCGATTTAATTCGCGATTTATTCGCCGCAACACAAGCCGCAAAGCAAATCGGATGGAAAGCCGGGCATTTCTCGTTTAACGTAGCAGGAGGACGCTGCGAAACCTGCGAAGGCGAGGGCTACGTAACAATTGACATGCAATTTATATCCGACATTTCACTGATTTGCGAAACATGCAAAGGTACTCGCTACAAAAAGGAAGCTCTCGAAATCAAATATGAAGGGAAAAATATAGTTGATATATTAGATATGTCCGTCAGGACAGCTATGCTTTTTTTCGCTGATAAGCCGCGGATATACAAGAAATTAAGCATCCTTGACGAAGTCGGGCTCGGTTACATCAAATTAGGACAACCGTCAACAATGCTATCGGGAGGCGAAGCACAAAGAATAAAACTTGCAAGCCACCTCGACACAAATTCCGAAGGAAGCACATTATTCATCCTCGATGAACCTACAACGGGACTGCACATTGACGATATTGCAAAACTCAACGCCTGCTTTCAAAAGCTCGCCGATGCGGGAAATACACTGATAATCATTGAGCATAATCTGCACGTCATCGCAGCCGCTGATAATGTAGTGGACCTAGGTCCCGAAGCCGGCGATAACGGTGGTCACATTATAGCCGAAGGTACTCCCGAAGACGTCATGAAGTCCGATATGTCACACACAGCCGTCGCATTGCGTCAATTTTTCGATTCACTCGGAGGTGCATCTATGAAAATAAGCTCCACGCGTCTTGCACGCACTCTCTCTTCATCTTGAAAAATTCCTTCTTCATGCTGAGCAAGAATAGGTCGTCGCTCGAAACGAGTTCTTATTTGTCCTGCGGGTAATCCAAGCATAACGCAATACTGCTTGACAGCTTCGGCTCTCTTTTCCGCCAATCCCTCAGTTTCGTATTCATGGAAAAATCCCGAAACCAAGAGCTTTTGGTTTTTATTCTTTTTACCAAAAGCAACCAATTTATCAAGCAAATCGGCGGTTTCCAAAGTAATGTGGGTAGAATCTTCACCAAAAAATACCGAAAACTTCTTCCCCGAATATATTAACAATTTCTCTTCCTGCGAATACAAACTATTTCTAGGTACAAGTAAGAGTATCCCGATTGCAACCGAAAACATTATTCCGAAATATTTACGCATCATCAAACTTTCCTCAAAAAAAAGAAACAATACATATTAATAGACAGAAAAAATCGAAAAAGATTACACTTTTGTAAAATTTTATTGAATATACCGAATAATTTATTATTTTTATATAGATATTTTGTACCACAATCGAAAGGAGCGAACTCATAGATAATGGAGCTTCCTCTAATAGTTTTATTTTATGCTGCAGGTTTAGTTGCTGCTCTATGCTCTGCAATTTTGATTTACATTTCGCAAGATGAAATCCATTCTCTCATCGGAAAAAATTATAAAAAAGCACAATCATTACAATATATGCAATCCGAACATGATGAATCAATCAATCCCTTCATAATACTCGAAATCGCCTTTTATCTACTTGCATCTATACTACTCGAATATTACCTTACCTCTCTCAACTTAGAAATCTTAATTCTAATCACCATCATCGCTGCGGTAATCTTCAGCATAATGTTGCTCCGAACAATATTCTTCGCCATAGGCGCCGTATCAGCCGATAGTATAGCGGGAACGCTCGCGGGATTGATGAAATTATACTTTTATGCAGGTTTGCCCTTCTACAAATTATTTTCGGCTATTTATGATAAAGTTCGCGGGAAAAGCAGACTCGACGAAAGCCGCGAAGAAATATCCGCGCTTGTGGAATCTGCTCACGAAGAAGGACTAATCGAACCCGGAGAATACCGAATACTGAAAAGCATCATGAACTTTAGCGAAGTTTACGTTTCAGACGTGATGACACCTCGAATGGTTATGTTCTCCTTCGATGCCGACAAAACCGTCGAGGAAGTCGTACATTTGCCAGAAATTCAGTTGTATTCACGTTTCCCGATATGGGAGGGAGAATCGCTCGACGACGGCATAATAGGTTACGTTATGTCTAAAGACATACTTCTTGCCGCACTCAAAGGCAAAGGCTCCGCAAAGCTCCGTGACTTCTGCCGGGAAGTATATTTCATACCCGAAAATGCCGAACTTGACATAACATTGGAAAGATTCCTCAATCGTCGCCAGCACCTCTTCGTCGTTGTAGATGAATACGGGGGCGTAGAAGGGCTGATTACAATGGAAGATGTCCTCGAGACCATGCTCGGAGCCGAAATCGTGGACGAAGTTGATAAAGTCGTTGACCTACGACTGCTAGCCAAACAACGCCGCGATAATCGTATTGCTTCAAAATTTTAACATCACCCGTTTTGCTATGTCACAACAATATGTTATTTTTGTAATTTTGTACGGGGTGTAGCGCAGTCCGGTTAGCGCACCTGGTTTGGGACCAGGGGGCCGGGGGTTCGAATCCCTCCACCCCGACACATTACTTCTTCTTAGCCTGAATCAATTCCTGCCCGAGTGAAATTGCCTCCATAGCAGCGATGGACAACTTATTTTCGAGCTTCCCGAATTTTTGAACGTAATCTTTTCTGCTCAAATTTACTATATGTTGGGCTTCTTCCCTGCCGTAAGTGTGAGTGATTTCACAGCGTTGCATTTGCTGCCCGGGCATATCCTTGTAAGTCAGGAAATAGTGCTTCAGCCTCGTCACAAGCGACGCCGGCACTTCGCTAATGTCCTTCCATTGAGTATAGACCTCATCCTGCTTGAGTACGGCAATAATCTTATCGTCAGCTTCGCCCCCGTCAATCATCCTAAAGCCTCCAATCGGAATCGCCTGTAAAATCAGATTCCCGTACATTATATTCCGTTCGGTCAACACACATATATCCAAGGGGTCACCATCACCGACAATATCGGTTCTGCCCGTTTTATCGTTGCAGAAATCGGCAACTGACTCCCAGCAAAAAGTCTGCGGAATGAACCCATACGGTGCTGGAATAATGTTCGAGAACTTCTGCGGACGGTCCAACTTAAGATAACCGCTTTCTTTGTCAAGTTCGTATTTCAACGTATCCGACGGCACTACCTCGATAAAAACAGTCACAATTGCCGGAGCATCATCACCAATCCTTATACCATGCCAAGGATGCGACTTATATCTCAGCCCTGCAAGTTTCCAAAAGTCCTTTAAAGCTTCCATACACTTCCCGCAAATGATTTAATTTCCATTTTTACGCGATATTTCTTATTTTAAAAACAAGAATTTTAACAAAGAGCAAAAATATATATAATTTTCTAATTTACCTTTTCTAATATAAATCGTCAAAATGATATGGAAATAAACGAGTTTACGGCAAAGGTGATGCCGGTAAAAGACAGATTGTTCAGGTTTGCCAAACGCATGCTGAATAATCATGACGAAGCTGAAGACGTGGTACAGGATGTGCTTATGAAATTATGGATAAATAGGGAATCATTAGAAAAGAAACAAAGCGTTGAAGCTTTCGCTATGGCTATGACTAAGAACCTGTGCATTGACCGATTTAGAAGCAAGCATTTTCAGACCGTAAACTCTGGATTAGATATAATGGAGTTAAATTTGCAAGAAATGTCCGCCTCGCCGCACAAAAAAGCCGAGCTTGCCGATGCGATGAATTTAGTCGCCAAAATTGTCGAGCAATTGCCCGAAAACCTAAAAATGATTGTCCAACTCAGAGACATCGAAGGGTTAAGCTATCAGGAAATCGCCGAAATTATGGACATGAACATCAACACCTTGAAAGTAAACCTTTCGAGAGCACGGAAAAAAATAAGAGAATTTTTAAATAACAACTATAACTATTACTACAATGAAGCATAATATTGATGAAATCAAACTTCTTCTCGAAAAATTCTACGAGGGCGAAACCACTCTCGAAGAGGAGTTCCTCCTGACCGAATTCTTCGAACAAAGCGAAGCACCGCGGGAAATGTTTGCCGAAGCCGCACAATTTAAATTCTATACAGAAGAAGCAGCGATTACGGCTACTGGCACAGATTTCGAGAGCAGACTCATTGCCTCAATCGAACAATACGAAATGCAGCGAAAAATCAAAAAGTCTCGCAAATACTACTACTCGAGCGCCGCTGCCGCAGTACTTGTTGCATTGACTATATACTTGAGCTTATTTCGCAGCACCAATGATTTTGACAACTACATCCATAACGAAAGCGACCCCGAAGTAGCTTACTACGAGACCGCCCGTGCATTGCAACTTATTTCCGAAAATATGGAACAAGCCACTCGCGACTTAGACAAACTCAACATGGTAGAGCAAAGTTTCAGTATTTTTACTAGCTTCTCACTAATTAATTCAGACGAAAACAATTTCAATAACAATTAAGGGGATTTCATGCTCAAAATCATACACATTGTACTTTTCTTTTTCTTAGCTTCCGCATTGAGCTTTGCTCAGAACGAATCGGTGGACAAGCTCATCGAAAAATTCGGCTCGAAAGAAGGATTCACTACCGTCAGTTTGAAAGACCCGGCTATCATGCTCGCGGATATTTCCGACGTCAAAGATGCCGGCGCACTCAAGAACGCTCTCCAAGGCATTGACAACATGAAAATGCTATCATTCTCCCGCGAAAAATCCAAAAATCCCGCTGAAGGACTTATTTTCGTTCGTGATATCCGCAAATTCGACCCAGGACAAGGATTTTCGACCATAATGTCCATGAACGACAAAGAAAACAATATCAAAGTCATGGTCAAAAGAAGCGGCGAGAAAGTAACCGACTTCGTCCTAACAGTTGCAAGTCCACAAGACGCAGTACTCATATGGATGAATGGTACCATCAACCTGAAGCAAATCTCTACTATCGGCAAACTGCTCAATATCAAGGGCGCCGACAAAATCAAAGACTTGGAATAACGCATTTCGAGCCTTCACTAATCAGGGCATGGTGCAATAGCCATGCCCTTGAATATAAATTAAATCCCGCAATTCATTAGTAGGTATAAACCTTTATAACTAACTCTAAATAATATGAAAGCTAAAACTGCCCACTTTCAATTATAACAATAAGGAAGAGGTCAATATTATAAAAATATCGCAAATGCGAAAAACTTTATTTACTTACTTGTTTTTTTCTTATCGCTAAATTATTTGAGAAAATGTCGTTTAGATTTAATACACCGTTTATATTTAAATAGCATTTTGCTCAACGAGGGAAACAATTTTTTAAAAACAAATAATCTTTTATGCTTGCGTCCACTCTAGTGGAGCAAGAGCACTTCTCCATGCATTTTATGATTCAACATAGTCTATCCTAAGTTTAAGTTTACAAAACCATAAAATTACAAAAAATGCTACAATCTGAAAAATCTTTTTTAGCGATTAATGACAAAGAATTTTGTGATTTTATAACCTTTTCCACTAATGTTCATTAAATAAAATCCGCCCGGATACTGCGAAACATTAATTCCTGTTCCTGCGACATGCTCATAGCCACTATAGACTGATTGACCTCCGACATTAACAATTTCAACATCGAAATGAGCAAAAGCATCTGAATTAATAATTATATAATTTTCCGCAGGATTGGGATAAAGCGATATACTATTATAATTTAGCGTTCTTATTGCACTTGGAATATTTACCTCGATAGCCCCTATTGAGGGAGGATTATTAAATTTATTACCATAATAATCATATGGAGGATAATTGTTGCCGTAACCTGCGCCAATAACGGGAGAATTTACACGAGGAACAAGGTTTGAGTCCAATACATTATCCAACAAAGGATCCACCCCACGCAAACTATTGAATTCATGAACTGGTAATACTGGTGACCAATTTTCGTTTTCATGATTATACCATAAATTATTCCTAAAAACATAAGCATCAGGAACTGTACCAGGCCCAACGTTAATAACTGGCGATGAAGCAGCATTACCTATATACACGATATTATTTATAAATTGGTTGTTATTATCATAATGCAAGTAAATATTCAGATTTTCTCGCAAGATTCTGACAACCCATTTTGTAGGATTAACTATCGTATTATTAATGACCTTAGCATTAATTGCTCCGACATATGCAATCGGAGCCATCGAACCAAAGAAAATATTCGAAAATACGATAATACTGTCCGATTCCGCTTTTGCATCAAGAGGACGGAAATATTTCATGCCTGTGCTGCCACCAATGTTAATGGCCCGCAATCCGGCATTTATAAATAAGTTACGTGCAATAGCCACCGACTTCGTCCCCCCCTTTGCCTGGATGGAATTCGAACCGCCGTTCCTAAATTCATTCTGCTCGATTATGCCTTTGTGGCAACCGACCATGTCAATATGGCTGCCTCCTGCTGCACCATTATCGAAATAGCAGTTTCTGACGCTGAAATTCACCACGCCCGACATTTTCAAATTATCATTATTGCCAGTAGCAGCCATTCCGAGCCATTTGCAGTCATAAATAGTGATATTTTCGGATGGGGTAGAGAAATCTCCGCCATCGTCAATGTTAACACCATTATTTGCCTGTCCTCGAAAAGTAAGACGAGAAATAGTAATATTAGACGCATTCGTTAGCTGAATCGCCGTTCCACCACCCTCAAAAAGCACATGCGTTGTAATCCCCGAAGTAATGACAATCGGCTTCTCCACAGTACCTCGCAAATTGGAAATATAGCTCGATTGAGTGACCGGACTATCGAACAACATTATTGTATCGCCCGGCTGCGCAGCATTAGCCGCGGCATTCAAACTCGAATAATCGTATCCGGCTCCCACACGCAATACCCTTGCTTCGGCAATGTTTACGATTATCATAAGGCAAAAAATAACCAGCAAATTCACTTTCATTTCAAGCTCCGTTAAAAATATTTTTGCAAATATATATATAAAACTGAAAATTTCGAGATTATCTTTAGAACAAATTCTCTTTCCTGACTATGCCTTCACCACTTAACAAATTTTCTCGCCTTATCCCCAATTCTCACTAAATACACACCCGTCGCCAGGTCCGACACATCAATCCTAGCATCCCGCTTTGCCCAAGGGGGATTAAGCGAGATTTCTTCCACACATTCACCGAGCGTATTATAAATTTTAATACCCCCTAAGCCCCTCTCATAAGAGTGGAAATGGTAGCCCTCTAAATTGATTTTAATACGTCCTAAATTGAAATTTAAATACTAATGAGAAAAAGATGCAAAGTAAATATAAGATAGAGATGAATATTACTAACTACTTAATAATATTTAGTTTATTCTTCATAGTATTATCCTCTTGCACCCAAAAAGAAGACCATTGTGGTGAGCACCCCAATCCATACGGGCTCAAAATCATTCATTGCATTGAAGATTATCGCAATGACATTGATACTTTGCCTGACAACTTACTCGTTGATTTGCAGGAATTTATACCTATGATTAAATTCGATATTCGCTATGCAACCGAGAATAATTTTACCGGCGAACAAATATATACTTCCGCTAAAGCATATCTTAGAAAGCCAACCGCTAAGGCACTATCAAAAGTACAAGACTCCCTCTCACGGCTCGGAATAGGATTGATAATATATGATGCATATAGACCATACGCGGCATCTGTACGATTTTTCGAAATATATCCTGATACAAACTTTGTTGCAAACCCACGTCACGGCTCTCGGCACAACCGCGGATGTGCCGTAGATGCTTCCCTATATGATTTAAGAACTGGCGAACCACTCCTGATGCCGACTGAATTTGATGATTTCAGCGAAAAAGCACACCCAAAATACATGGATCTGCCCGAGCAAGCCATACGTAACCGCGAGTTATTATTCGCCGTTATGTCGCATTTCGGATTTACGCATTATCCGACAGAATGGTGGCATTTCGACTTCCACGGTTGGGATAAATACCCGCTCATGGACTTATCTTTCAAAGATTTAGAGTCCTTTAACGCTTCGCAACATTAAGATAATTCTTTATTCTTATTCTTTTATCGGCGCCAGCAACGTATTGCTTGCTTGCGGATAAATTTTCTTTTGTCAAAATATATTGAACTACCGGAACTCTATTGTTATAAGATATTATTTCGGCAATATCCCTGTCGAATGCATCATGTACGGCATTCTCGAATGTAGCCCCGTTGACCCATTCTTCCATAAAAAAGCCCGGAGAAAAGAGAGTAATATTATTCAAACCGATTGCACCATTTACCGCCAATAATCCCGACCTTTCCCATTTAGAAAGTGCTTTGCCCGCATAACAGCAAGTCTGGTAGAGCATCCTCAAATTAAGCTTATTTGTAACTGCGAAAGAAGCAAAGGCGTCAATATAGCAGTAATCATCATAAAAAGCCACAAACTTCTCGTTGCCATGCAAGCAGAAAACCATATCTATAGTATAAGACTCTGCATTCAAATTAGTTAGCTGTGCTATCATGTTCCTATAAGTCGCCGATTCGTTTCTGAATGCTAAAATAGTATCGTAATGTCCTTCGGCGAATTTTTTGATATGATTTATTTGCCATACTTCTCCGTAAGTCTCTATAATATCATTGAGATTCATTCCTTGCATATCGGTTTTAGGAATTCCGTATAATTCCGCAAATATTTCGAGCAGAGGCTCTTTGTAAAACTGAAATGCAAATTCAAATTCGCTATTGATTAATCCGTCATTGTTTTCAACAAAAATCAACAAAGCAGATTTCCCCGTATCGGAATATTCATTCCTTACGGGTGACGAATTTTCGGAGCATGCAAACGCAAGCAACGAAAAAATTATTAATATTGCCCTTTTAAACATTTTATTATCTCCATTAATGACAAACATAATTATCAACCGTAATGCTATGTATTTCTTGTGTTAGTTTATTTTGCATATAAAGCAATTTTTATTTATTCTATCTTCTAACATTTAATATTTTCTTCGTTTCTATCAAAAAACATTTGATTTCATCTTCTGATAATATTGGGAGTGTATTTTTTTTCAATAACCGTTTTATACTTTTTTATCAAACTCCTGCTCATGGTTGAATTATGTTTTATTTAAAATATTATATCTGCTTGAAACGAGAAAAAGCAAATTTTAACTTACTCATTTCACTATCATTACCTTCAAATACTCCACTGTTTGCTCGCTTTCGGCTACGAGGAAGTAAATTCCCGTATCTAAGTTAACGATTTGCGTAATATTATATTCAGTTCCCGCTTCGATGTATTGACTACCGATTTCGGTTTTTTCACCTGTGAGACTTATCAAATAAAATC